>NZ_CP012700.1:1003575-1316434 GCF_001307295.1 Sphingopyxis macrogoltabida
CAGGAACAGGAAAACGCGGCCACCCGACTGGTCGCCGATGAATGCGGCCTGATGTTCGTTTGCCGCGCGCGCCAGCAGGATCGTCGCGCCGCCCGGGGGATTGCCCGGCGGGGCGACGAGCACCCAGCGCTTGTCCTGCGCGGGCTGATAATTGTCGGCAACGAGCGTGAAGCCGAGGGTTCCGACATAGAAATCGATCGCCTCGTCATAGTCGCGCACGACAAGCGCGACATGCGCGAGCGACTGGCGCGTCATTCGCGCAGCCCCCGCAGCGCCGCGCCTGCCGCGAACGGCCCGATGACAGTCAGCAGCAGGCTGGTCGCCGCGAGCAGCTTGACCGCGCCGCGCCCCGACGGATCAAGCATCCCGGCACCGAAGATCAGCAGCGGTACGGCGAGCGGCAGGATTAGCAGCCCACCGATCGCGCTGCCACCCTTGTGGTTCGCGGTCAGCGCCGCGCTTAGCACCGCGAGCGACGCCAGCGCGGGGATCGCGATCGCGATGCCGGCCGCGAGCAACTCGACCCGCTCGCCATCCTGCGCGAGCAGCGCCGCCGCCGGAAAGAGCGCGATGAGGAGCGGCAATCCGAAACCAATGCCATGGGCGCCGATCTTGACCGCCGCGATCACCTCGTCGGCGAAGCCGCGCACCGCAAGCTGGTCGAGCACGCCCGTATCCCGGTCGGGCTTTACCAATCGGTCGATCGGGAGCAGCGCCGCGAGCAACGCCGCGACCCACACCATGCCGCCGCCCGCGCGGCGCAGCAGCGGCGCGTCGGGGCCGACGGCAAAGGGAAAGGCGGTTGCGACGAGCAGGAAGAAGAGCACCGGCAGCCACAGCGCCCCGCTGCCCCAGGCGCGGCGCATGTCGCGCCAGAACAGGGCGACCAGCGCGGTCACGCCAGCGCGCCCATGTCGAGTTCGGCGAGGTCGGGAATGCCGAGCGCGAAATGCGAGGCGAGCAGCACGGCGCCGCCGTTCGCGCGGTGCTTTGCGACGGCCGCGACGAGCCGCGCCTGCGCCGCATCGTCCATGCCGTTCGCAGGCTCGTCGAGCAGCCAGATCGGCGCGCCGCTTGCGATCACCCGCACCATCGCGGCGCGCTTGCGCTGGCCGGTCGACAGCATCGACACCGGCACCTCGGCGAGCGGGGCGAGCGCCATGTCCGCCATCGCCCGGTCGACGGTATGCCCGTCGACCGTGTCGACCCGCGCCCAGAAATCGAGCGCGCGGCGCAGGGGAAGTTCGGCGTCGAGCGCGGACGCCTCGTCGATCAGGGCGACCCGCTCGCGCCGCTCGACGATACCCGCGGCGGGGCGGAGCAGCCCCGCGGCAAGGCGGATCAGGCTCGACTTACCCGCGCCATTCGGACCGCGCAGCCACAAGGCATCGCCACGGTTCAGCACCAGCGACAGCTTTTCGAAGAGCAGCCGGTCGCCGCGGATGCACGCCACGTCGTCGAGCCGCAAAAGCCCGGTCACGCCATATCTTCCAATGCGTGCATATCGTCGTCGGAAAAGCCGAAATGATGGCCGATTTCGTGGATCAGGACGTGACGCACCAGCCATTCGAGTTTTTCGCCCGTTTCGATCCATTCGACGAGAATCGGGACACGATAGAGCGTTACCCGGTCGGGCATGCCGCCGCTCTGGTCGATGCTGCGCTCGGTCAGCGGCCGGCCCTCGTACAGGCCGGTCAGATCATAAGGGTGTTCGATGTCGAGCGATGCCAGCACCTCGTCGTCCGCAAACTCCTCGATCGCGATCACGACGCCGGCGATATGTGGCGCGAAAGCGGCGGGCATCGTCTCCAGCGCCGCCTCCGCCATCGCGAACAGCGCATCGGCATCGGGTGCGCCGCCGGTCCAGCCGGCGGGCAATCGGTCAAGGGCACTCTTGTCGCTCATCGCGCCCTTCCTTATGGCGGCCGCACGATATTGACCAGCGGGAGAAAAGACATGGTCCAGAAACTCGACGATGCGCAGCGCAGCGCTCTCCTTGCCCGCTTCCCCGAGTGGACGCACGAGCCGCAGCGCGACGCCATTACCCGCCAGTTCAAATTCGCCGATTTCGCGCAAGCCTTCGGCTTCATGGCGAGCGTTGCGATCATCGCCGAGAAAATGGATCATCATCCCGAATGGTCGAACGTCTATAACCGCGTCGACATCCTGCTGACCACGCACGACGCCGACGGCCTGTCCGAACGCGACGCGAAACTGGCCGAAGCGATCGAAGCGCTGGTCTGAGGCGATGATCCGTTTCGACCGCCGGGTTCGGATGCTTGCGGTCGGAACGGCAATGCTTGCCGGCTTCGTCGATGCGACCGGGTTCGTCGAATCGGCGGGCTTTTTCGTTTCCTTCATGACCGGCAACTCGACGCGCTTTGCGGTGGGGGTCGCGGAGTGGCGCGATGCCGCGCTGATCGCGGGCGCGCTCATCGCCATCTTCGTGAGCGGTGTGGTCGCCGGTTCGCTGATCGCGGCGCGCTTCCGGCGGGTGCGGACGCTGCTGGTGCTCGCATGCGTTACGTCGCTGCTGGGCGTGGCTTTCGCGCTGCGTCTCGCCGACGCTGGATGGCCGGCCATCGCCTGCCTGGCCCTCGCGATGGGCGTCGCCAATGCGGCGTTCGAGGGACGCGACGGGGCGGTGGTCGGCGTAACCTATATGACCGGAACATTGGTACAGATGGGGCAAAAGATCGCCAATGCGCTGCGGCGCGAGGGCGACGGCCACTGGTTGCCGCATCTCGGGCTGTGGGGCGGGCTGGTCGCCGGCGCATCGGCCGGCGCCGCCATGGTGACCTGGCGGCCGCTGGCGGCTTATGGCTGCGCCGCCCTGCTTTCCGCCGCACTGTCGCTTTATGCCCGGTCGATCATGCGGATTCCCGCCTGACCGCCTTGCCTTCGGGCCCGTCCCATCGCACAAGCGGGCAAAATGGGGAGCCCACGCATGACCGACAGCCTGTTTCGCCGCAAACCGATCGTTCCCGAACCACATGAAGGGCAGGCGCTGGCGCGGACGCTCGGCTGGCCGCATCTGATTGCGCTTGGCGTCGGGGCGATCGTCGGCACGGGTATTTTGACGCTGATCGGTGTCGGCGCCGATAAGGCGGGGCCCGCCGTGATCCTGTCGTTCGGCATCGCCGGACTGATCTGTGCCTGCGCCGCGCTCGCCTACGCCGAAATGGCGACAATGATCCCGGCGTCGGGCAGCGCCTATACCTATAGCTATGTCGTGGTCGGCGAACTGCTTGCCTGGGTCGTCGGCTGGAGCCTGATCCTCGAATATTCGCTGGTGGTCAGCGCCGTCGCGGTCGGCTGGTCGGGTTATTCCGCGCCACTGTTACAGGCATGGGCGGGGGTGCCGATGGCGCTGATGCAGGGGCCCGAACTCGGCGGGATCGTCAACCTGCCGGCGATCGCGATCATCGCCATCGTTGCCGGGCTGCTGCTCGTCGGGACGCGCGAAAGCGCGACGCTCAACGCCGTTCTGGTGCTGGTGAAGATCGTCGCGTTGGTGGTCTTCGTCGCGGTGGCCCTGCCGGCGTTCGATGCCGCGAACCTCGAACCCTTCAGCCCCTATGGCTTTGCCAAGCATATGGGTCCCGACGGCGTCGAACGCGGGGTGATGGCGGCGGCGGCGATCATCTTTTTCGCCTTTTACGGCTTCGACGCGATCGCGACTGCGGCCGAGGAAGCGAAGAATCCCGACCGCGATCTCAAGATCGGCATCGTCGGATCGATGGTTGCCTGCGTCGCCATCTACATCGCCGTCGCCGTCGCCGCGGTCGGCGCCATCGCCTATACACGTTTCGCCAACAGCCCCGAGCCGCTGGCGCTGATCCTGCGCCAGCTCGGCAGCCCGCTCGCGGCGCAATATCTGGCGGTATCGGCGATCATCGCGCTGCCGACGGTCATCCTTGCCTTCTTTTACGGGCAGAGCCGCATCTTCTTCACCATGGCACGCGACGGACTGCTCCCTGCCAGCCTCGCCAAGCTGTCCTCGCGCGGGACCCCGGTGCGCATCACCATCTTCACCGCGCTCGTCGTGGCTGTGCTCGCCGGCTTCATCCCGCTCGGTGAACTGGCGGCGCTGGCCAACGCCGGGACGCTCGCCGCGTTCAGCGCGGTGTCGGTGTGCATGCTGATCATGCGCCGCCGCGCGCCCGACGCGCCGCGCACCTTCCGTACACCGCTGCCGTGGGTGGTCGGCGGCATCGCGGTGTTCGGCTGCATCTATCTGTTTTTCAGCCTGCCGGCGCAGACGCAGTTCTGGTTCGTGATCTGGAACGTCGTCGGGCTCGGCGTCTATTTCATCTATGCGCGCCGGAACGCGGTCATCGGCTGACGGTTAGTCGAACAGGTCGCTGAGGAAGCTTTTATACTTCTTCTTGTACGGCTTGCCGTAATGGCGGTCGTCATAGCCGCGCTCACGATATTCGGGCTGCGGCGGCGGTGCGGATGCGCGCGGGGCAGGCGCGCCGGCCGTTTCGCTGCGTTCGATGATCTTGTCGAGTTCGCCGCGGTCGAGCCAGACGCCGCGGCATTGCGGGCAGTAATCGATCTCGATCCCCTGGCGTTCCGACATGGTGAGGTTCACGCGGCAGGTCGGGCATAGCAGCCCCTGGGCATCGGTCACGGATGTTCCTTTCATCGCTTGCACAAAAGGCGGCCGGATGGGCCGCACCGATCCAACGTCCTGCCATGACTTGCGTTCCGGGGCCAAGGCAAAAGAAAACCCGCCCCGGCGCAAGATTCCGGGGCGGGTGAGGGGGAGGGATAACCGCGCTGTGTTCAGCCGTCGGATTCGAACGCCAGCAGGTCGCCGGGCTGGCAATTGAGTTCGGTGCAGATCGCTTCGAGCGTCGAAAAACGCATCGCCTTGGCCTTGCCGGTCTTGAGGATCGAAAGGTTGGCGAGCGTGATGCCGATGCGGTCCGACAGATCGGTGAGCGTCATCTGCCGGTCGAGGAGCAGATCGTCGAGCTTCACGACGATCGCCATCAGACGGTGCCCTCGAGTTCGTCGCGCATCGCGCTGCCCTGTTCGAACACCGCGGCAAGCACGAAGGCGAGCAGGATTGCCAGTACCCCGCCAAGCGACAGGCCGCCGGCACTGCCGAGGTCGCTGCCGGTCGCGACGATGCGGCTGGAAATCCAGTGGATCGGCAGCGCAGCCGCCTGCGTTACGACCAGCGCCCAGCCGACGCGGCGCAATCGCTGCGCGCTGGTCGGCGCGAAAGGATCGCCGGTTGCCGCGCTCGCGACCAGCGCCTGAAGCTGGCGCAGCATGAAGGCGGTCGCGAGGAGAATGGCGAGAAACAGCAGCATCATGAAGCCGAGCGGCGCACGCGCCGAGGCGACGTCGAGGAAAACGCCGGTGTCCTTGAAATGGGCGAGCGTTTCCGGCCATGCAAAGGCCAGCGCGACACCGATCGTGAGGACGAGCAGCGTGGCGACGGCGACCAGCCCGAGGAAGAGCCAGAGCAGGCCGCGTGTCGCACCGAGAAGGGCCGGGCTGGCGGTCGACATGTCATTCTCCGATGGATGTTTATCGAAAAACAATATGCCGATTCATGTTTATCGTCAATCGATAATATCGAAAAACGATATGAATTCTGTCAGGCCGCCTGCCAGTCGAAGGTCAGCGGCGCTTCGCGAAAGGCGAAGCGGTCGAGGTGGCGCGCGACGGCGCCCTTCAGTCCCTCGAGCTGGCCGTCGATGCTGGCGTCGATGCGGACCGCGAGCGCGTCGGGTCCGGCATCGAAGGTGACCAGTCCGTCGCCGGGCCAGTCGGCGCCGCGTGCGTCTTTCGGGAAAGTCACCGTGCCATGTCCGGCGTCGAATTCGACCGCCAGATTATGCTGCCAGTGCTTGCACAGCTGCTGCAGATAATTGCTCGCATGCGCAGTCGGCACATTTGCGGTGGCGGATATCGTCATCACAGCCGCTCAATCTTCTGCGCCGCTTCGTCGATCAGCGCGACGACGGCGTGCAGGGTTTCCTGATCGACATCGCGATGGCCGAGCCGGTCGACCAGCACCTGCCGCAAATTGCCCATGGCGCGGCGCACGGAAGCCGAATCCGTGCGCTGCCGTTCCTCACCGATCGCAGCGAGGCGGGCGATCAGTCCGTCGACCAGCCGGGCGTTCGCGTCGAGTTCGGCCCGGCCGTCGTCGGTAATCGCGAACAGCTTCTTGGCTCCGTCGCTCTGTTGCGCCTCGATCTGGCCCATGTCGTCGAGCAGCGTCAGCGTGGGGTAGATGACCCCGGGGCTGGGGGCATAGGCGCCGCCGGTCAGTTCCTCGATCTGGCGAATGAGATCGTAGCCGTGGCGCGGTTCCTCGGCGATCAGCTTGAGCAGCACGAGACGGAGCTCGCCGCTGTCGAACATCCGCCGGCGGCCGCCGCGTCCTTCGTCGTCATGGCCGTGACGCCCGCCGAAGCCATGACCGAAACCGCGGCCGCGGCCGCCGCGATGCATGGCGTGGCGCTTCCCGCAGCCGCCGCCCATATATCCGTAAAATCGCATCATATCTTTCCTTAGAGTGATTCTTGATATTTCTAAGATATATCTTAATGAAAGATGCGCAAGGGGTGTTTTGGAGAAACGGGCGAATGACATGGAGGAAAGGGGCGGCTGCGATCTAGGACGGATCGACATTCAGTTCTGGCGGCCTGCAAATGGCGCTTTCCAGAGCTTCCGGTGCTCACGTACTGAAGTACGCTGCGCTCCGGGTCTCGGAAAATCACCATTTTCGGCTCGCCATCTCCTGAATGTCGATCCGTCCTAGCCGCGCGGCGCGTGACGCAGGTGGATCAATGGATAGGGACGGCCCTGGCCGTCGCGGTCGGACCGGCCTGTCCGTACAAAACCCATGCGCTCGTAAAAGCCGACCGCCTGCGCATTTTGCTCGTTCACATCGGTGGTCAGCGTCGGGAGCAGGGTGAGGGCATGTTCGACGAGCATGCGGCCGACACCCCGGCTGCGATGCGCGGGGTCGATGAACAGCGCTTCCATGCTGGACCCGTCGAGCAGCATGAAGCCCAGCGGCTGGTCGCTGCGATCGACGGCGAGCCAGAGTGGCGCGGCAGGGAGGAAAGACCGGACCTCTTCCTCGATTGCTATCCTGTCTTCGCGGGTAAGGAAGTCGTGCGTCGCATCGACGGCGTCGCGCCAGATCTGGATCACGCGCACCGCGTCGGCTGAAGTGGATTTGCGGATGGTCAGCATGCCTTTGCCCTTATGACACCGCGTGGCATCCGCCAAGCGTCCCGCCGGCTTGACTTTGCGCACGCGAGCGCTATGAGCGCCCCCGTGTTGTTACGGGTTCGCGCTCTGCGGATTTGGGGCAATTCCGTCCGAGACAGTTGGTGAAGGGGATTTGCCCTTCTTAATTTCCAGCCGAGACGGGGAACAGTCTTTTTCGGTCGCCCGCCTGTTTGTCAGGCGACGCGTCTTGACCGACCCCATCGGACATCGTTGCGCAAAGACGGGTGAGCCATGGCTCGCGTCCGGATTTGCGTGTGTTAGCGGCCCGGCGGCGCGAGCGTTTTTGGCGCCCGCGCATCCGGGCAGATGAGTGGAGTATAGGCATGGATCGTACGGAAAAGGCCGAAGCCGTATCCTCGCTGAACGCTACGCTGTCGTCAGCTGCCTCGGTTGTGGTCGTCCGCAACCTCGGCATGACCGTCGCCCAGTCGACGGTGCTGCGCCAGCAGATGCGCGATGCAGGGGCCGACTTTCGCGTCACGAAGAACCGTCTTGCCAAAATCGCGCTCGATGGCACGTCCTACACCGGTATCGGCGAACTGCTGACCGGTCCCACGGCCCTTGCAACCTCGACCGATCCGGTCTCGGCTGCAAAGATCGCCGTGGAATTTGCCAAGACCAACGACAAGCTTGAAATCGTTGGCGGCGGCATGGGCGACGTGGTCCTCGACGTGAATGGCGTCAAAGCGCTGGCTTCGCTTCCCTCGCTCGACGAGCTCCGCGCCAAGATCATCGGTCTGGTGCAGGCTCCGGCCACCAAGGTTGCGCAGATTGCCGCAGCCCCGGCGGGCCAGCTGGCGCGGGTTTTTGGCGCATATGCCGCCAAAGAAGCAGCGTGATTTCGAACTAACCCTTGAAACTTACTGCCGGGATATCCCGGTTCTGATGGAGAATGAACATGGCTGATCTCGCAAAGATCGTTGAAGACCTGTCGGCGCTGACCGTTCTGGAAGCTGCCGAGCTTTCGAAGCTGCTCGAAGAAAAGTGGGGCGTTTCGGCCGCCGCTGCCGTTGCTGCCGCTCCGGCCGCTGCCGCTGCTGGCCCGGCTGCTGAAGAGCAGACCGAATTCGACGTCATTCTGACCGGCGACGGCGGCAACAAGATCAACGTGATTAAGGAAGTCCGTGCGATCACCGGCCTGGGCCTGGGCGAAGCCAAGGCGCTCGTCGAAGGCGCGCCGAAGGCCGTCAAGGAAGGCGTCAACAAGGCCGAAGCCGAAGAGCTGAAGGCCAAGCTGCTCGCCGCCGGCGCGACCGTCGAACTGAAGTAATTCGGTTCGGGGCCGGCGGGCATGCCCGCCGCGCTCGCGATGAAAAAGAAAAGGGCGGTGCCGCGAGGCACCGCCCTTTTCTTTTGAGCGAACGTCAGGGTCAGTTCTTCGAATAGGCCGGACGGAAGCTGGTGCGGACGCGAGCCGGTTCGGGGCGGCGCACTTCCTGTTCGGCGGGGGCCGGCGCCGGACGCTGGGCGATTTCCCAAGCGCTGACCGGCTTGCGGGCCATATCCTTCTGCGCTGCGAGCGTCGCATCATATTCGGCGCGTTCCTGACTATCGAGGAAGCGTGCGCGGGCGAGCCGCTTCTTGAGCGTGGCGAAGGGATTGTCGGGTGTCGGACCGGCAAGCGCCATCGCTTCGTGACGGCCCATGCTGCCGCTCGGTGCGGCGGCGAAAGACGGCGTGCTGGCAAGCGCGGGGCGCGAAGCCGCCGGTTCTTCGCGCGGCGGATTATAGGGCACCGCCTCGGCGGCTTTCATCGCCTCATAGCTCATGCCCTCGTCGACAGCATCGACTTCGCTGCGACGACGACGGCGCGCGAACGCCAAGCCTGCACCGCCGACGATCAGCAGCGCGGCGGCCCCGCCAGCGAGCTCCCAAGGGAAGCTATCGCCCGTGGCCGCCCTCTCGACGGGCTGCGGGGCGGGCTCGGCAACCGGTTCGGCGGGCGCCATCACGGGCGCGACGACCGGGGTTGCTTCGCTCGCCAGCGGGGCGGTTTCGGCAGCGGCCGGAGCCGCAGGTTCGGGCGTCGCGACCGGCTCGGCCGCGGCGCGTGCGGCCGGGCGCGACGCCGGACGTTCAGCGCGTTGCGGTGCCGCAGCTGCTTTGGGCTCGGCCGCCTTGGGAGCCGGCTCAGCTTCAACCGCAGGAAGATCGAGCGGTACCCGGATTACCGGCTTTGGTGCGGGCGGCTGCGCCGTCTGCGGCGCGGCGACAGGCGCCGTCGTGCTCGGCTGCGCCACCGTCGGCGGCGAGGCAACCGGGGGCGTCGTGGCGACCGGCGGCGTCATCGGGACTACCGGGGCTTCCTGCGCAAAGGCGGCCGGCGTGGACAGGGCCAGGAACGCGGCAATCGCGCTCATGGCGGGGCGGGAGAGGGGAAGTTTCTGGGTCATAGTGAAGAAGAAACGACCCACGACGGGAAAGCGCTGCGAAAATAGGCCGGATTCCACGATGAGCCGTGCGGCCGGGACGGCGTGGCGAAGAATCCGGGCCTGTTTATCGCGTTGTGAGACCTGTTTTGCGGTCAGCCGATGGGGGCAGGTTGGGGCGTGTCGAGCGTCATCGCCCCCGCTGTCGAAATCGCGGCGCCGAGGAGCGACATGTCGCGATCCAGCCTTTGATCGAGCGCCATATCGTCCATCGCGGCCATCTCGACGATCAGCGGCATCGAGAGCGACAAGCGCAATGTGCCCGCCATCCGGCCATCGAGCAGCGGATGCGTCTTCACCGGCTGGCCGAGGCGGATTTCTTGGCCGAACCATTGGCGGGACTGACGGGCGATGTGACCGTGCATCGCCTTTGCCGTGTCGAAATCGCATTGCGGCCAGCGCGCCGAGAGGTCGAGGGTGCGCAGCGTTTCCGTGGCGAGGCAGCTTGCGCCGGCGCCCGGGACTTCGGCAAGTTCGAGGCGTTTGACGAGGCGCATGACATGATGGCTGAACCGTCCCGCGACGTGCGTCACACGGTCCACGGGCAAGGCCGCAAAGCGTTCGATTTCGATCAGCGCCGCCTGCAGCCGGAGCAACAGTCCGAAATTGCCGTTCGCAGGCAGGCAGTCGGCGCCTAGCCAGTCGGCCGGCCATTCGGCGCGGTTGGCGAGGCGGCGGAAGCCTTGCGGCAGCGGCTGTGCGCGGTCGCGCAGCGCAGCGGGAACGAGCGCGAAACCACTGAAGGGAGGGCCTCCGGCAAACTTCGAGCCCGTCATCAGCACCACGCAGCCGAGATCGGCATAGCGGCGAACGACATGCGGTGCGATGCGGAGCTGGCAGGCGTCGACGACGATGGTCATCGCGTCGCCATGCGTTGCGACGAGCCGCTCGACATCGGCGAGCGCGGGGAGCGTCAGCCCCGACTTCGATCCATGAACGACATGGACGACGGCGCGACGGCCGCCCGCGGCGGCGCGCTCGACATGAAGCGACAGTTCGGCAGCGACAGCGGCCGATGCGCGCGGGCGACCCGCGGCATCGCGGACCGCGACGTCGACAAGTTCGATCCCGGCAAAGACTTGGTCGATTGCCGATTGGGCAACGACGCGGGCGCCGGTGGCGGTTTCTTCGGCGAAGAAACGGCCCGCCGCGCTGTGGACGCAGCCGCTGCCCACCTCGTCGCGGCCGAGTAGGACCGCCGTGATCGGACGCCCGTCATAGGCGGCGGCCAGGCCGACATATTCGAGATCGGTTCCCGACGCGGCGAAGACGATCGCGTCTTCACCGCCAAGGCCGAAATAGGCGCCCAGCCGGTCACGGATTGTGTCCAACTCCGCGGCATAGTCGGCGGCCGCGACCGGCCGGTGGAGGCGGTCTTGCCACCGGCCGACCAGCGTCTCGAAAGCATGGTCAGAAATGCTGCTGATCGTCGATGAGCCATAGGCCAGCGCGTCGCTGGGTGCGGCGCTGGCATAATATTGGTTGCGGCCCTGCGCATCGAGCCGGATGCGCCCGTCCCCTCCGCTGACGAGCGCCGAAGCGAGCCGCGCGGCATATTCGCCGTGCGACCGCGAGCCGTCTTTGTCGAAACTTTTCGGGTTCAAAAGCATGCGGATGGATCCGATCGGATTGGGGTCTACCCTTCCGAATTACCGGTCCAAGATGACAGAGATTTGGCGTTTTGGTTTCAGCGTGGTCATCGAAAAGTCATCGGCATGAAACCTGACTATGGTCAGAGCGTCATATGCGAACCACCGATCTCACCCCGACCCGGCTGCCGGATCGCCTGCGCGATACCCAGCGGCTTCTCTTCATCGCCAAACATGCGAAATGGACCGGCGGACTCCATAGCGAGGACGGTAATCACGCGCTTTACCATCGCGAGACGCGCGAGATACTCGAAGGGCTCGGCATGCCGCTCGTCGTTGCCGACAATTATGCCGACCTCTTTGCGCGCCCGGATGCCGATTTCGTCTTTGCGCTGCTGAATCGCGGCGGCTTCTATAACAGCGAGATGTTGCTGCCCTTGCTCTGCAACCGGCTGGGCCTGCCCTATGTGGGCGCCTCGCCGATCGTCCGCGGACTGTCGGACGACAAGCATCTCACCAAGCTCGAAGCCGCAGCGCGGGGCGTTCCGACCGCCCCTTGGGGATTGTTTCGTCGCGGGGCGCCAATCGACGTGTCGCGCTGTCCGCCGGCGCGGCGCTGGGTGATCAAGCCGAACAACAGTTCGGCGTCGTGGGGCATTCGCGATGCGCACGACCGGGTCGAACTGGCGCAGGCGATCGCCGAGGTGCAGGCGCTCGATCATGATGCGATCGTCGAGCCCTTCATCGACGGCAGCGATGTCGAGGTGCCGGTCGTCACGATCGACGGCGCACCCGCGATGCTTCCGATGATGATCTTCGAGCAGGCCGATCCGAGCCATTTGCGCACCTATCAAGAAAAGCGCGATCTGGTCGACCGCAGCCAGAAGTACAGCCTGAAGCTGTTCGACGATGCCGAGATCGGCGCGCGGCTGACCCGCTATACGACGGAGATGGCCGAGATATTCCGGCCTTTCGATTATGGACGGTTCGAATTTCGCGTCGATTTCTCGACTGGCGATATCCGGCTGCTCGAAGTCAATCTCAACTGCAACCTGTGGTCGGAGAAGGTCTTCGGCCGCGCGGCGGTCGCGGCGGGCTTTACGCAGGCCGACCTGATCGAGACGATCGTGTCTGAAAGCATGATCCGCCAGCTCGTCGGTTTTGCGCGGAGGGATGCGGCATGAGCGGTTCGATCCTGATCCTTGCCGGTCGCCGTCCGGGTGCCGTCGACGCGCTCGCCGAAGCGCATGGGGTCGGCGACAAATGCCTTGTCCCCGTGGCAGGCCGGGCGATGATCGCGCATGTGCTCGACAGCGCGGCTCAGACCGATGCGGCGCGGATATTCGTCTCGACCCATGAAAGCTTGCTCGACGATCTGGCCGACCCCGTGGTCGAGCGGCTCGGCGAACGGCTCGTCATCGTTCCGGCCGCCGACAATCTGGCGGACTCGGTCCTGGCCGTCGCCGACCGTGCAGAATTTCCGTTGTTCATCACGACCGCCGACAATTGCCTGCTCACGCCCGCGACAATCGCCGAGATCGGCAGCGAGGCGGCGCGGCTGGGCGCCGGCGCCGGAGTGGCGCTCGCGCGGCGCGAGGATGTGTTGGCCGCCCATCCCGAGGGGCAGCGGCGCTTCTATGAATTTTCGGACGTGGCGGTGTCGAACTGCAACGCCTATTGGATCGGTGATCGCCACGCCTTGCGCGCCGTCGAGGCGTTCCGCGGCGGCGGGCAGTTCATCAAGAAGCCGATCCGCGTGATGCAGGCATTCGGCCTCATCAACCTGCTTCGCTTTCGTTTCGGGCTGGGACCGATCCACCATATCTTCCAGCGCATCTCGCGCCACCTGAAGGTCGATATCGCCCCGTTGCTGGTGAGCGACGGGGCGACGGCGATCGATGTCGACAATGCGCGGTCGCTGGCAGTGACCGAAATGCTGATGTGGCGCCGCGGTCTCGTCAGTCCGCGACCCAGTTGCCGTGAAATCCCGGCGGAACGCGGTGCGGCAGATGAACGACGGCTTGTGCCGGCCCATTGAAATCGTCGGCGTTGAGGATGACGAGATCGGTGGTTTCGTCGTTCATGTCGACGACGAGCCCGATCAGCCAGCCATCATCCTCGGCGCCATCGGCGCTGCGCGGAACGAAGACGAATTCGCCGGGATGGCGGCCGGGGCCGAAATCGCGCGTGTCGGTGGTTCCGCGTTCAAGGTCGTGGCGGAATAGCCGCGTGTCGGCGATCATCATCTCGACCGCCTCGCCCTCGGGCAAGGAAACACTGTAAACATAGCGGTAGGGGCGCGTCGTCAGCCGCTCGTCGTAGCGCGGAAATTCCTGGCCATGGTCGTGGACGACCGTGCGCACCGTCGTTCCGGCGACGGGGTCGATCGTCCAGCGTTCCATCCGCGACCGCTCGCTGTCGGGGCCGCGTTTCGAGCGCGCGAACATCGTTTCGTGCGCGACGACGTCGACGATCACCTTGCCGTCGGCGGTCTCATGGGCGTTGGCGGGGTGGAAGACATAGCAGGGCTCGACCGGGACCCAGACGATCTCGTCGCCGCGGCCCTTGCGGGGAAGCAGACCGACGCGTGCCGGGTGCGCGTCGTTCCATTCATAGGGAAAACGATAGCCGGCGAGCAGCGACTTCATCGAAAAGGTGACGGGCAGGTCGAAGACGAGTACATGGTTTTCGGTGATCGCACAGTCGTGGATCGACGGCCCGTCGGCGACGGTGATCGCTTCCTCGCGGATCACCTGTGCGTCGGCGTCGAGGACGACGTGCCACACCTGGTTCGGGTTGTTTCCGGCGTAGGTGATCGCGTGCGTCTCGTTCGCGAACGGGTCGTGGTGCGGATGCGCGGTGTAGGAACCGGCGAGCGTGCCGTCGAACGGGTTGTGCGCGATGGTTTCGAGCGTATCGCTGAGCTCGACCGGCTTGCCGCCGGCCTCGACGATCGCAAAGGTGCGGCCGGCGAAACCGACGACATTGGTGTTCGGCGCGTCGTTGCCGTCGCTGCGCGGTCCGGGCGGGATCGCCTCGCCGAGTGCGGCGCAAGCTTCGCTGCCGCGCACCCAGCGGTTGCGATACCAGTCGGCCTTGCCGCCTTCGATACGGATGCCGTGGACCATGCCCGCACCGGTGAACCAGTGATAGCTGGCGGGATCGGGGGCGATAGCGGGATTGGGGCCGTTGCGGAGATAGCGGCCTTTCAGCGCCGCGGGGATCTCGCCGTCGACGCGCAGCGCTTCGAGCGTCAGTTCCTCGGTCATCAGTTTGTGGATGCCGGTGAGATAGGGGTGCGCGTCGGTGGGGCGGGGGAGGCGCTTGCGGTTGAAGTCCGCGACCTTGACGATGCCCTTGGTGACGGCGCTGCGGATCAGGGTTTCGACGCTGCTGGCCATGATGTTGCTCCTCGAGCGGAAGTTGGCGAAAGTGCCGCACAGCGTGGGCTTGCGCGGACGACTCGATATGTTTACAGTGACAACATATATGGCGAACAAAGGTAACAGTGTCAACATGAAAAATGCGAAGGCGCGTCCGGAAGCGAAACCGAAGGCCGAGGGCGCCTATCATCATGGCGACCTGCGCGCGGCGGTGATCGCGGCGGGGATGAAACGGCTCGCGGCAGGTGACGAAAGCGAACTGGGGCTGCGCGCGCTGGCGCGCGACGTCGGAGTGAGCGCGACCGCGCTCTATCGCCACTTCCCCGACAAGGAGGCGCTGCTCGACGCGCTCGCCGACGAGGGGCTGCGGCGGCTCGGCGCATTGCAGGCGCAGGCGTGGTTGAAAGCGGGCGGCGGCAGCGCGGGGTTCAAGGCCACCGGCATCGCCTATGTCCGCTTCGCGCACGAGGAACCGGCGCTGTTCCGCCTGAGCTTCACGCGCAAGATCCCCGAGCGTTATCGCGAGACCGGCGGCGATGGCGGCGAGACAGCGTACAACCTGCTGCGCGCCGGGGTCGGTGAGGCTTTGCCCGGAGTGAAGGACCCCGACGTCGCGGCGCTCCACGCCTGGTCGCTCGTCCATGGCCTGGCGATGCTGATCCTCGACCGCCGCATCGAATGGGACGAGGCGAAAGTTGCCGATGTCGTCGCGCTGACCTTTGGCGGGGTCGCCTGAGGTGCCGCGGGAGTGGACGTAGCCCCCGTCACCGCCGTCACCCCGGGCTTGACCCGGGACCCGCCTGCCTTGGTACGCTCGAAAGAAAAGGCAGGCCCCGGGTCAAGCCCGGGGTGACGATAAAGAAAAGCCCGCTTCCAGTCGTACCTCGCCACTCCCGTCGCATGCGGCAACCCGCCGCAATCTTAGCAATTTATTTGCCAGTTTCGGCGATTTTGGGGGCATGACGCGATCGCTCCCCCCAAGAGTCGAGGCGGCTTTCTGGTTTTCGGCCACGGCGCTCGGCTATTATCTGTTGGCGAGCCTGTCGTTGTACGCGACGAAGGGTGCCGACAATATCGCTGCGATCTGGCCGCCGAGCGGCTATTTCCTCGCGCTGCTTTTGCTGATGCCGTCGCATGCCAGGCTGCCATCTTTTGCCGCGATGGCCGCGGCGAGTCTTGCCGCCAACATGATGGCCGGATCGCCGCTGTGGACGTCGGCCGCCTTCTCGCTCGCCAACGGCGCCGAGGCCGCGATCGCGCTGTGGGTGCTGCGCCGCCGCGAGGCGGGCGAACTGTCGTTCATGGTGCCGCGTTCGGTCGGCAATTTCTGTGTCGCGGCGCTGTCCGCGAGCACGGTGAGCGCGGCGATCGCATGGGCACTCACCGGCGGCAGCGCCGACTTCTTCCTGTCGTGGCTGACGACGGTCGCGCTCGGCATGTTGATCGTCACGCCGCCGATCATCATGCTCGCCCGGCTCGCCGAATCGAAAGCGCTCCGCAACATGCCGCTGGCGATGCGCGTCGAGTCCATGGTGATCCTGACGCTCGCGGCGCTGGTGACGACGGCGTCCTTTTCGCAGTCGCAATTTCCGGTGACCTTCGTCCCCTGCGTCGCGGTCGTCGCCGCCGCCTATCGGCTCGGCCCGTTCGGCGCCGCGGCGGGCATGCTGGTCGTCGCGATCATCGCGTCGCTGCTGACCGGGCAAGGCTATGGTCCGATCGCGGGCATCGATGCGGCGCCGAAGATGAAGGTCTTCTTCCTGCAATTCTACCTGCTCACATTGCTCGGCACGGTGCTGCCGCTCGCGGCGCTGCTCGTCGTGCGGCAGCGGCTGTCGCGGCGGCTCGAACAGAGCAACCGCTGGCTGTTGCAGGCCGAGGCCGCGGCGCTGGTCGGCCACTGGCGCGTCGACCTGGTGCGCTGGACGATCCACTGGTCCGATCAGGCCTATCGTATCCACGGGCTCGATCCGGGCACCGAAATGAGCATCGAGGGCAGCCTTGACCTCTATATGCCCGGTGACGGCACGCGGCTGCGCCAGACGCTCGAGGATGCGGTCCGCGACGGGGTGCCGTTCGAGTATCGCGGGCAGGTGATCCGCCCGCACGACGATGAAATCCGCGATATCGTGTCGCACGGCTCGATCGAATTCAGCCGCTCGGGACGGCCGGTCGGCATTTTCGGGACGATCCAGGACATCACCGAGACGGTCGACAATGCCCGCGCGCTGGAGGCGGCGCGCAATTCGGCCGAGGAAGCGGCGAACACCGACCTGCTGACCGGGCTGCCGAACCGGCGCCACACGCTCGCCTTCCTCGAACGCGCGCTGATCGGCGCGCGTGACAATGGCGCGCCGCTGGCTGTCGCGATTTTCGACATCGACCATTTCAAGCGGATCAACGACAGCTATGGCCACGCCGTCGGCGACGTCGTGATCCGCCGCGTCGGACAGCGCGCCAAGGCATCGCTGCGCGAAGAGGATATGGTCGGCCGCTTCGGCGGCGAGGAATTCGTCTGCGTCTTCCAGCGGTCGAGCGCGCAGGGAGCGGAGATCGTCGC
This sequence comes from Sphingopyxis macrogoltabida, assembly GCF_001307295.1. Lineage (NCBI taxonomy): Bacteria > Pseudomonadati > Pseudomonadota > Alphaproteobacteria > Sphingomonadales > Sphingopyxidaceae > Sphingopyxis > Sphingopyxis macrogoltabida. Next base: position 1,020,806 of record NZ_CP012700.1, read on the forward strand.
CGAACGCGTGCGAAAGGCGATCGAGGCCGAGGACCGGTCGGGCGACGGGCCCGCGCGCGTGACTGTGAGCATCGGGCTGGCGGTCTATGGCGGCGAAGCCAGCGTCGAAGACCTGCTGCACCGCGCCGACGAAGCGCTGTACCGCGCCAAGCGCGAGGGCCGGAACCGGCTGCGCATGGCGGCGTGACGGGGGGTGGCCGGGGAGGCGGGTTTGACCGGTTGCGAACGATCAAGTTGACGGTATGTTTAGCCGATGTCGGAAAGCCCCTTTGTCGTTCGTGCTGGGAACACCGCCATCGGGACGGTGGCATTAAGGCAATGGGACGGCGGGATGGCCGTTGCGGGCGGCCTTTTCTGTCCCAACCCCAATTATAACGCACAGGAACATGCGACGGAGCTGGACGGAATCTCCATCCCCCCGGCTGCCAAGTTGAGTCTTTGTTGGGATGATGGAAGGCGGCTCCACTGCGAGGTCGTTACCCTCGTAGATTGGTCGAGAGAAGTAGGCGAGGAGGGGCGCGAAATTGCCGCATATGGAGTAGTGGACAGCGACTTCCCGGAAGGCAGCTAACACTCCGAAATCGCCGCACGGCGCTGGTCGGGGCAATGTCAGAAAACGACCGATTGCGGACGTTGGCATAACGGTGCACTGTCACAGCATGCTCAACTACCGTTCTCCAAATTTTCTGTGGTTTATGGCCGGAATAGCGCTCACGCTGAGTGTAGGCTTGTGGCTCTTACTAGGCGAGAATCCAGTGGCATGGGCACTGATCGTCATTGCATTCGCTGTTGGAGTCGAAGCGTCGACATCTCAGACAGCAGCGCAGATTGGAGCAATGTATTTTAATCAAGACAGTGGCGAAGTCGAACGCCGAGTATACAGCCCACGCGGGGCATTCTTCCGGTGCTGCTATCTAGGTTGTTTCGGCGCTGCGGCTGCGCTCTTAGGCCGTGTTGACAAAAGGGATTCCCAAATCCTCCTCCTTCTGATTCAAGACTGCTTTTTGAGGATCAGTCATGGGTCGCGGGGATTTGTCGGATGCGGAGTGGGACCTGATTGGGCCGCTGCTGCCGCCTGAACGTGGTCGCTGGGCGCGGCCGTCGGGCGATAATCGTCGCTTTCTCAACGGCATGCTTCACGTGCTGCGGGTCGGCTGCCCTTGGCGCGACATGCACGAGCGCTACGGCAAGTGGAACTCGGTCTATGTCCGCTTCCGGCGCTGGGCCGAACAGGGTGTCTGGGATGCCCTGCTGCAAACGCTGGTCGATCTGGGTCTGACCGACGACTGGCAACATATGATCGACAGCACCAGCGTTCGCGGCCATGTTTCGGCAGCGGGCGGAAAAGGGGGGCTTGTGCGAACGCTCTTGGTCGATCACGCGGCGGCTTTACGAGCAAAATCCACGCCCGCTGCGACAATCAAGGACTGCCTGTCGGCTTCATCCTGACCGGCGGCGAGGCTTCTGATTACACCGCTGCCGAACCGCTGATGGCGATCCCCGTCGCCACACCCAAGGCGCTGCTCGCGGACAAGGGCTATGATGGTGATCGCTTCCGGGAAAGCCTGCTGACCCGGGGCATCCTGCCGATCATCCCGCCCCGCTCGAACCGCAAGGTGCCAGAGCATCCCGACTATCGCCGTTACAAGGACCGCAACCGCGTCGAGCGCATGTTCGGAAAGCTCAAACAGCAACGACGCATCGCCACTCGATATGACAAAACCCTTCTCTCGTTCGAGAGCTTCCTAAACCTCGCCGCCACGCGGCTATGGCTGAAGTCTTTTGTCAACGCGGCCTAGGCCGCGGCGGCTACAATCTCTTTCCGGACAATTTCTGGGTATTCGCGTTCATCCTTGGGACCATTCTGCTTTATTATCTTTGGGCTGGGACGAGTTACTTTAGTTCGATCTCTCACCTAGCCCGTCGAGAAAGTTGGCAGAGGCAAAAATTACGCGGCTGATGTCCGCTTCCACCCCAAAGTCGCCGTTCGCCGCCGATCGGGATCGAATGACCGGTAACGACCGATTGCGGACCGTAAGCGGCGCTTCATCATATCCGGCACTCATTGGGACGCGCCTTATCTGCTCATCTTGTAGAAAGCGGCCCAATCGGCAAATCGAGCGATACGCTCCCAAAACAAGCCGCGCGTGGCTGCAAAGTTATGCATGTGACTCATCCGTGGGCAGACAAAGATGTCGACAGAGGGTGATGATCGATAAGCGCGAGGCTCACCTGGCACATCCGCTGTCGTGTCTCGTTCACCCATCCCGACGAGCACCGGCACGGTGACTGCAGCAGCCTCAGGCGCAACCGCTCCTGGCGTTAGGCAACTCTGAGCTACCGCTCCTGGCGTCGTTAATGATCCCCACGGTTGGCAGACGACGCCCACTTGTCTGGCTGGGTCATGGATGTGAAAGAACCGCGCAAGGTCGACCAGCGCGATTGATTTCATTTCGGCATCATAATCGTCGGCGAAATGAAATCCCCATAGCATCGGATGCTCGGCTACCGCTGAAGCGGCATCCCCCCCTATTGCCATCTTGCTTTTGAAGCGCTGGACGGCCCCCGCGTTCACCACAACGGGAACAGCGCCGTGAAGCAGCGTGTCGCGTGGCAGCCATGGCGCGACAATCGGTTCTGTCCCAGGGCGCACGGGTGGATGAGTATGCACCGCTGAATAGCCGAGCACTGCAATGCCGTCGTAGCAGTGGTAGCGTCCCTGCTGGATGATAGTCAGACAGCCTCCCATCGATTGGCCGATGCCGATTTTGACCGGATCGATAATCTTTGGAAATTCCTCGACTAATGCGCCCTCGGCCAGAAGACGCAATATTTCCGTCTCTGCCGCCATATTGGCGGCGGCCGTCGTCGTATAGTCGAGTTTTGCGGCGTCGTGGATGCTGGAGTCACCGACGCCGAGATGATCGACAGAGACGAAAATCCAGCCGCGCTGTGCGTGCCAATCCGCCTGCGCGCCGCGAGCGGGACCGGGTAGATCAACCGTGTAATAACCGCGGGAATAACCACCGCCGGGTTTGGCAAAGCAAACGATAGGTGGGGACGGCATGGTTGAGGGATCGGGCAGCGTCACGGTGACGGCTATGTGCGCGTCCTCCCCAAGTTCGACAGCGGGCGTCACATCGATGTTAAATTCGATGGCTCTCATTTTCGCATTCTCCCCAACTTTGTTCGCCACACGAATCGTGTCCACAGGTGTGGACATAAGCGCATGTGGGGAGCGTGGCTAGTGGGAGCTTTCGACAACCATCTGAAGTTGTTCGGCTAACCATTGATCTGTCATGTCACCAGCATCAGCGGTTTCGGGCTCTAGGTTGAGTATGCGGCTGTACAAAAAATATCCGCTACAGATCATTGATATGCGAACCGCCAGTTTCCTCGCAGCAGAACCGCCCAACCAATCGGCGATTGGCTGCACAACCTGCTGTTCCATGAGACGAAGTGCGATGGCGCGCGAAGTGGGGTCGGACGTTGCAAAGATCAGCATTTGGACGGGTTGAACGTCGGTGCCGCGTTCACGCCCAAAAAAGGCGGCGGCTCGTGCTCCGAAGGTCTCGCGCGGTCCGTCGAGAAGTGGCCCCACGTTGAGTGTCTCTGCCAGCGCACGCTCGAATAGACGCTCCTTGGGTCCAAAGTAGCGTTGAATGAGGGTCGTGTCGCAACCGGCCATCGCGGCAATCGCTCTCAGGCCCACGTCCCCATAACCCCGCGAGGAAAACGCGTGCTGAGCGGAGGTCAAAATGCGAGCGCGTGTTGCGTCGGCAGTAGACAGCCTTCGTCCCCCTGCGTCCTTTTCATCCACCAGCATGGAGGCCAGAATAGCCAGACAACTAGGAGATGGGAAATTGTTTCCCCTGCATCTTTACATCCTAACCACATCATTCCGACCGCAACCGTCCGCTTTCCACCCCATACCGGCCGTTCGCTGCCGATCTGGTGACAGCGACGGCTAAAGACCGATCACGGCCCTATCCCTTATCGTCACCCCGGACCTGATCCGGGGTCCATGGCGACGGCGCGGCTGAAGATCCCGGATCAAGTCCGGGATGACGAGAGGAGGGGGCGAATGTCCGTTCTCTATCCCGAACCGATGCGCCGACCGGCTATTTGTCGACGACGAGGCAGGCCTGACCCGATTTGCGGAGGGTGGCGCAGAAGCTTTCGGCTTCGCCCTTGTTGGCGAAGTCGCCGACCTGCAGGCGGGTGAGCTTGCCCTGGACCAGATAGGGTTGGCGGGCGGCGAAGGAGGGATGCTTCTTTTCGAGGCTGAGCCACAGTTTGCGGGCGTTGCCCTCGACTCCGAAGGCGCCGAGCTGCGCGCGCCACGGGCTGGCGGCGGCGTGGCGGACCGGGGCGGGCGCCGGTGCGGCGGCAGGCGCCGGAGCGGGCGGCGGTGCGGCCTCGACCGGCGCGGGTGAGGCCGCAACGGGCTCAGGCGCAGGCGCGGGAGCCGGGGCCGCAGCGAGCGGCAGTTCGCCGCTTTCGGGCGGCGCGGCATAGGTGGTGCCGGGCTGCACGGGCGCGGCGGCGGGCTGCGACGGCGGGATCGCGGCGGTCTGGATCGGCGTCGGCACGGCGCGGACGGGAACGGGGGCGGCAGCGGTCGCGGCGGCGGCGTTAGCGGTCGCCTGAACGGCTGCGGCGGCAGCGGCTTCGGCCGCGGGCGACGAAAGCGGGGCGGGCGCCGGAGGCACGGCGACCGGTGCTGCGGCGACGGGCGCAGGCGCAGGCGCGCGAACCGGGACAGGCGCCGGAGCGGGCGCGGGCGTGATCACCGGCGGCGGGGTGTAGCTGGTGCCGGGCTGCGATGCGGGCAGACTGGCGGTCTTGACCGGCGACGGCGCGGGCTTGGCGGGCGCCGGCGCGGCGGCGTTCACCGCGGCGAGGCGCGCGCGCTGTTCGCTCTTTTCCATTTCGGGAAGCATCGCGAGGCCGCGTTGGCGCTGTTCGAGCGGGATCAGATTGTCGAGCTGGGCGAGCCGCGCCGAAGCGATGCCGAGCCCGGCGTCGCTGGCGCGCTTGGTCAGCGCATAGGCGCGCGGCCAGTCCTGCGCCGCGAGGTCGCCGTTGAACATCGCGGTGCCGAGGACATATTGCGCGCGCGGTTCGCCGCGCTCGGCCGACCGGGTGATATAGGTCATCGCCTCGTCGCGGCGATTGGCAGTGAAGAGGATGAGGCCGAGATTGTCCTCGGCCTGGAGATGGCCCTGTTTGGCGGCCTTGCGGTACCAGGCTTCGGCCTGGGAGAGGTCGGACGGCACGCCGCGGCCGAGCTTGTATGCCTGACCGAGGTTGAACTGCGCATCGGCGTCGCCCGCCAGCGCGAGCGGGCGCCATTCGGCGACCGCCGCCTGATAATCGCCCGCCTGCCATGCCTCGACGCCCTGTTTGACATCGGCGTGCGCGGGGGCGGCGAGCATCGCCGCCGAAACGAGCGGGAGCGCCAGCAAAAGGGCGGTGCGGAATGAACGCATCTTTATTCTCCAATGACTTGCGTCGCGCAGGGGCGATATCCCTTGGCGGTGTGCAGTCCCGAAGCTGCCCTAACCCCAAATGGCTAACAGCGCGTTAGCGACGGGTAAGGGGTGCGCGAATCCTGATCCGTTCCGGGACAGTTATTCACTAAGTCTTTGTTTACCATAGGTGCGAAGAAGTCGTTCACCCTCTTTTTGCCATCGTTAACCCAATTTTAGCGGCCTGCGTGGCATTCCCCATCGCGATTGAGGTTTTGAGGGGGACAGTCGTGCGCGTTTTGGCATTGGCTTCACAAAAAGGCGGGTCGGGCAAGACGACATTGTCGGGGCATCTGGCGGTGCAGGCGCAGCTTGCCGGCGCCGGACCGGTCGTGCTGATCGATATCGATCCGCAGGGTTCGCTTGCCGACTGGTGGAACGAACGCGAAACCGACCTGCCGGCCTTTGCGCAGACCACCGTTGCGCGGCTTGCTTCCGACCTCGAAATCCTGCGCCAGCAAGGCTTTAAACTGGCCGTCATCGATACGCCCCCGGCGATCACCATGGCGATCCAGAGCGTTATCGGCGTTGCCGAACTGATCGTCGTCCCGACGCGCCCGAGCCCGCACGACCTGCGTGCCGTCGGCGCCACCGTCGACCTGTGCGAGCGCGCGGGCAAACCGCTGGTGTTCGTCGTCAACGCCGCGACGCCGAAGGCAAAGATCACCAGCGAGGCCGCGGTCGCGCTGTCGCAGCATGGCACCGTCGCCCCGGTCACCCTGCATCACCGCACCGATTATGCCGCGTCGATGATCGACGGCCGCACGGTGATGGAAGTCGATCCCAACGGCCGCTCGGCCGAGGAAATCCGCCAGCTCTGGTCCTATATGAACGACCGGCTGGAGAAGAATTTCCGCCGCACCATCTTCTCGGCGCCGCTGCCTTCGCAGGCGGGTTACGGCGCGGTCCGTCCGATGGGCGGCGGTTTCGGCCGCCGCATCGCGGGCCAGTAAGGGGAGCCGGAATGATGGGCGAACCCAAACCCCTCGCATCGCTGAGCGCCGGCCTGCTGGCGCGCAAGGGCGCCGCGCGCCCCGCCATGCGCCGCCAGCCGCTGGGCAGCGGCCCCGCGACGCTGAACACCACCGGTTACGACGACCTTGGCTGGAACGACATGGGATATGATGTCGATCCCGACCAGTCGGCCGAACCGACGAACATGGTCGACCTGAAGCCGATGCTGGCCGGATCGGTGCTGGCGCACAATGCCGAGGCCGAACATGCGGTCGATGAAAGCGCCGGCCACGAACTCACCGATGCACTGGCGAACGAGGAAGCCTATCGGGCCGAACCGCCGGCGATCCCCGAGGTCGTCCGCCAGCAGGAATCGCTGGTCGACCGCGTCGCCGCGGTGGCGCGCAAGGTCGAACAGCGCCCCGTCGAGCGGGGGCCACGCGCGCTGCGCGCCCGCGAAAAGGCGGCGTTCACGCTGCGCCTCGACGCCGAGCGCCATCTGCGGCTGCGGCTGGCGAGTGCGGTGACCAACCGGTCTTCGCAGGTGATCCTGACCGATTTGCTCGACGAATATCTGTCGACGCTGCCCGAAATCGACGCGATGGCAAGCCGCCTCCCGGCGGCGCGTCCGACGCGCCGGACGATGCACAAGGGGGACTGACCATGAAACGCAACATGCTGATGAAGCTGGCCATTTCGGGCTTCGTCCTCGGCGTGACGACCTTTGGGAACGGCACGCTCGCCTCGGCTTCGAACAAGCCGACGGTCGCCGAAAAGTCGGCGGGTGCGGCGCGTGTCGCGCTCGAAAAGGGCAAGGCGAACAAGGCGGTCGGCCATGCCGAAGCCGCGGTTGCCGCAAGCCCGCGCGACGCCGGCTATCGCGCGCTGCTCGGCCAGGCCTATCTTAACGACGGCCGTTTCGATTCGGCTGCGGCGGCGCTTACCGAGGCGATGGAGCTCGGTGCGACCGACGCGAACACCATCCTTGCGCTGACGCTGGCGCAGATTGCGCAGGGCAAGACGCCCGATGCCGTCGCGTTGCTGAATGCCCACCAGGCGACCGTGCCCGCGCCCGACGCCGGGTTGGCGCTGGCGCTGGCGGGCGACAGCGAATCGGCGATCTATGTCCTGACCGAAGCGGCGCGTGCCGAGGGCGCGAGCGCCCGCACGCGGCAGAATCTGGCGCTGGCCTTCGCGCTGTCGGGCCGCTGGGCGCAGGCCCGCGTACTCGCCGCGCAGGATCTGTCGCTCGCAAAGCTCGACGCGCGCATGGGCGAATGGTCGAAACTCGCATCGCAGCCCGACGCGCGCCTGCGTGTCGCGACGCTGATCGGCACGAAGGCGAAGGCCGACACCGGCATGCCGGTCCGTCTCGCGCTGGCCAATGCGCCTGAGTTGCGGATGGCCGCCGCGGCGGACGACAAGGTCGTGCTTGCCGCCGCCGACCCGGCGCCGGTCGAGAGCTACGCCCCGCCGCCGCCCGTGCTGGCGAGCGCCGACACCAGCATCCGTACGGTCGAACTGCCGATGCCGCAGCGCGACGAGAATGGCGTCGTCCCGGTGACCGAACTGCCGCAGCCGTCAGCGGCTCCGGACGTGATCATGGCCGACGCAGCGCCCTATCGCGCCGCACCCGGCGCACCCGCCGAAACCGTGCGCCCCGCGCAGGCGCAGGCGCTCGAGCTCGCGACGCGGATCGTTCCCGCCGCCTTCAATTCCAAGAAGCCGAACGGTTGGGCCGTCCAGCTCGGCGCCTATGACAGCCTTGGCATCGCCAAGGAAAAATGGGACGTGCTGAAAAAGCGGAACAGCATGCTCACCAGCTTCCCGGCGTCCAGCCATGCGGCGGTCGTGAAGGGGCGCACCTTCTATCGCCTGACGGTCAACGGCCTGGCAACGCGCGGCGACGCGACCGAGATGTGCCGCCAACTGAAAGCGCAGGGGCAGGTGTGCTTCATCCGCCAGATGGGCGGCGCCGAAAACATCCAGTGGGCCGCGAAATCGAGCCCGCTGCGCCTCGCGTCGCGATAGTTTCGACACTCCGGGGGGAGTGGACCGAGGAAGGGGCGTGGCCGGCAGGCTGCGCCCCTTCGCCTTGTCCATTGCGGCGGCCGGCGCGAAAGGTTTCGCAACAGTACCAAATTTATTTTGTACCGAATTGAGATGAAATATATTGATAAGTAACAAAATGATGCTTAGGCGGCAGCCGCTAACAGTGGACGGAGTTTATTATGAATCTTTTGAAGAAGGCTGCGATCTCCCTCGCGGCAACCTCGATGGTTATGGCGCCGGTTGTGGCTTCGGCTGCGCCCGTGGCGGCTGTTGAAGGCACGCGCGCGACCTCGACGGTCGAAGGCCAGAACGAACTCGACAATTCGACCTGGCTCTATGGTCTGATCGCGCTGGCCGCGATCATCGGTCTCGTGCTGATCCTCGACGACAAGGACAATCCGGCGAGCGTCTGATCCTTTCGCCGGACAGATGATGAAGGCTCCGTCGAAAGACGGGGCCTTTTTTGTGCCCGTCGTATTACCTGGAAATGGGTGGAGCGGTCGCCGCTTTGGGTGGGGAGCTGTCGTTGCCTCCCCCGCATTCGTCATCCCGAATCAAGTCCGGGATGACGAATGGAAAGGTCCACTACCCGAAGAAAGCAGACGCCGGAGAGCGCCTAGCGGATGCGCAGGCCGCCCTTCCACATCGCGGTCGCGCGGCCTTGCACCGGCATGCCGTCGAAGGGGGTGTTGCCCGCCCAGGCCGCCATTTTCTTGGCATCGACCTGCCAGGGCGTTCCGTCGTTGACGAGGATCAGGTCGGCTTCCATGCCCACGGCGAGGCGGCCGGCATCGACGCCGAGGAGGCAGGCGGGGGTGGCCGCGAGCAGTTCGAACAGGCGTCCCGGAGAAATATCGCCGTCGCGGACGAGGCCCAGGCCGAGCGCGAGCAGCGTCTCGGCGCCCGCCATGCCGGGCAACGCTTCGGCGAAGGGGAGGCGCTTGTCCTCGGGGCCGCGCGGGTCGTGGCCGGAGGCGAGGATGTCGATCGTGCCGTCGGCGATTGCGGCGAGGCACGCCTGACGGTCGTCCTCGCTGCGCAGCGGCGGCGACAGGCGCGCGAAGGTACGGAAATCGCCGATTGCCGTATCCGAGAGCAGCAGGTGTGCGGGGGTGATGCCGCAGAGGACGGGCAAGCCCTTCGCCTTGGCGGCGCGGATCAGGTCGAGCCCGCGCGCGGTCGTGACCTGACGGAAATGGACGGGCGCGCCGGTTTCCTCGACCAGCGCGAGGTCGCGCGTGATCGCTATCGCTTCGGCGATGGCGGGGGCAGAGGACAGGCCGAGCCGGGTCGCCATCTCGCCGTCGGTGGCAACGGCACCCGCCGTCAGCCCTTCATCCTCGGCATGGATGATCGTGACGAGGCCGAGCGAGGCGGCATAGGTCAGCACGCGCCGCATGACGCCGCTGTCGGGGATGCGGTTGCGGCCGGTCGCGATGGCGCGCGCGCCGGCCTGCTTCATCAGGCCGATTTCGGCGAGTTCGCGGCCTTCGAGCCCCTTGGTCGCGGCGGCGAGGGGGTGGACCCAGAGGTCGGGCTTGCCGCCCTTGGCGGCGCGCTCGACGAGCCCGGCGCTGTCGAGCGGCCCGCTGTCGGGCATCAGCGCGGCGCGCGTGATGCCGCCGAAGTGGAAGGCGGGCTTGTCGGTGGCAAAGACGCCGAGATCGATGATTCCGGGGGCGAGCCACTGGCCGCGAGCGTCCACGGTTTCGGTGCCTTCGGGAACTTCGGCCGGGTCGAGCGCGGCGATGCGGCCATCGATGACGAGCAGGCTGCCCGGACGCGGCGTGTCGCCGTCGACCAGCAGCGCGCCGGTGATGTGGAGCGGTTTCAGTTCCATCCCGGCACTCCCCGCTTGCGGCGCGTCAATATGTCGAGGCACGCCATGCGGACCGCGACCCCCATTTCGACCTGCTCGGTGATTGTCGAGCGTTTGACATCGTCGGCGACGCTGCTGTCGATCTCCACCCCGCGGTTCATCGGGCCGGGGTGCATGACGATCGCATCGGGTTTCGCTTTTTCGAGCCGCTTCGGGGTCAGGCCGTAGAGCGCATGATATTCGCGCGCCGACGGTAGGTAGGCGCCGTCCATGCGCTCGTTCTGGAGGCGGAGCATCATCACGACGTCGGCGTCCTTGATGCCTTCGTCCATGTCGGCGAAGGTCGTGACATGCATGCGGTCGATCGCCGGCGGGGTGAGCGTCGGCGGCGCGACGATCCGTACCTCGTTGCCGAGCAGCGTCAGCGCGAGGATGTTCGAGCGTGCAACGCGGCTGTGGAGGACGTCGCCGCAGATGGCGATGGTGAGGCCCTCGACCCGGCCCTTGCGGCGCCGGATGGTCAGCGCGTCGAGCAGCGCCTGCGTCGGATGTTCGTGGCGGCCGTCGCCGGCGTTGAGCACCGGACAATCGACCTTGTCGGCGATCAGTTGCACCGCGCCCGAGCTTTGATGGCGGATGACGATGGCGTCGGCGCGCATCGCGTTGAGCGTCATCGCGGTGTCGATCAGCGTCTCGCCCTTCTTCACGCTCGACTGTGCGGCGTGCATGTTGACGACGTCGGCGCCGAGGCGCTTTCCGGCGATTTCGAAAGACAGCAGGGTGCGCGTCGAATTTTCGAAAAAGGCGTTGATGATCGTCAGCCCGGCGAGCCGGTCGTCATGTTTGGCGGCGCCGCTGCGGTTCATCTCGACCCATTGTTCGGCGGCGTCGAGGACGTAGGAAATCTCCCACGGCGTGAGCTGGGCGATGCCGGTGAGGTGGCGATGGCGAAAGGCATCGCCGCCGGGCGGATAATCGCTGGCGGGTCGGATGGTTGTGTTTGTCATTAAAGCCGAGCGTCTAGGCCGGAGTCGCGATAATCGCAAGTTGTTGCGTGCGAAAATCGCACATCGACTTCTTTCTTGTATTCCCGCGGAGGCGGAGATCCAGAGCGTTGCAAGACGGCTTATCGGTGCTCTGGGTCCCCGCCTTCGCGGGGACACGTGCCAATGGCGGAACAGCGGGTCGAGAAACCCAAACGTCCAAAGCCCGAGCAGGACGATTTCCGCACCGCAAAGCATGACCATCTTTGTCGCAAACGGCTGTTTTCGCGTCTTGTGTCGCACGATGCGCGAGGCGGCATAGGTCCCGATCGCGCCGCCGAGCCACGACCAGCCGAGCAGGGTGCTTTCCGCTATCCGGCGCACACCTGCTTCGGCGCGGCGCTTGTCGGCGACCATCAGGCCAAAGGCGATGCCGTTCGCGGCAGCGAGCCAATAGAGGAAATAGCGGATCAAGCCCGGGTCAGGGCGTCGATTGCGCCCTGCAGAATGAAGGCGGCGGCGGCGCTGTCGACGCGTTCGGCGCGTTTGGCGCGGCTGACGTCGGCGGCGATCATCGCGCGCTCGACCGCGGCGGTCGACCAGCGTTCGTCCCAGAGGAGGAGGGGGAGGGCGAGCGGGGCGAGGTTGCGCGCGAAGGCGCGGGTGCTTTGGGTACGCGGGCTGTCGCTGCCGTCCATGTTGAGGGGGAGGCCGACGACGAGGCCGGTGATCGAATGCGCGGCGACGAGCATCCTGAGCGCGTCGAGGTCGGCCGAGAATTTCTTGCGGACGATCGTCTTGTCGGGAGTCGCGAAGCTCCAGCCGGCGTCGCAGAAGGCGACGCCGATCGTCTTGGTGCCGACGTCGAGGCCCATCAGGCGGCCGCCGTTCGGGAGCGCGGCGGCAAAGTCGGGAGCGGTGGTGGTGATCATCACCCCCTCTCTATCCGTTCGTGTCGAGCGAAGTCGAGACACCGTGAGGGCAGGCGCTTCTTCTGGGCATCTCGACTTCGCTCGATGCGAACGGAATCAGGTTTTCGGTGCCGCAGCTAGCGGGGCTGTCGGAGCAGCCGGAGCGGGCAACGGCGCCGCCGCCGGCGGTACCGGCGAGGGCTTGCCTTCGAACGTCGCGAGGCGCCGCAGCACGTCGGCGCGGACGTTCGCCCAGAACAGCGTGATGTCGAAGACGTGGTAATTATTGCCCGGCAGCACATAGCTTGGCGCATAATCCTTGGCGACCTCGGCATCGCCGATCATCAGCAGACCGCGCGTATCGTCGCATTTCGCGCCGATCTTGCCCGCGACGAGCGACCCCTTCTTGAAGCCGTCGGCGGGCTTGAGCGTGCCGATATTGGCCTCCGGGCCCGCCGCGGTATCGGGGATGCCGGTGAGCGGATTGGTGCACAGCATGCGCGTGCCCGCGCGCGGGCGGCCGTCGTAGCCGATCGTGCCGTCATAGGCGTCGGTGACCATGATCGGATCGGCGGGCTCGGCGAAGGTGGCCCAACTGATCAGGCAACCCTTTTGCTCGGGGGTCTGGCAGGCGGGGAGGCCAAGCGCCGCGATGTCGGTATCGACGCTGATCGGCCAGCCGATGATGTAAGCGGCGACAATCCGCTTCGCGAGCGGGGTGCCGGCGATGCGGTTCTTGATCAGCGTTTCGATGTGCAGCGCGCCCTGGCTGTGCCCGGCGAGGATGATCGGCCGGTTTTTGGGCTGCGCGGCGAGGAAAGCGTCGAAGGCCTGTTCGACGTCGCGATAGGCGGCATCGATCGCCTTGCCCGCGGTCACGCGATCCTCGGCGAGGAAGGCACCGAGCGTCGCCTGGCGGTAGCGCGGGGCCCAGAGTTCGCCGGCGTCGCCGAAAGCGCTCGCCATGCCCTGCATGAACAGGGTGGTGCGGTAATTGGCGTCGCGGTCTTCGAGCGGCGCGTTCCAGCTCGACTTGCTGTAATAGCTGGTCGGGTGGACGAAGAAGATCGCGGCATCGCCCTTGGCCGCGGCGGCTTCGGCGGGGGCGGTTGTCGTCGCGGCGCGGGCGGGCGGGATCAGCTTGTCGCCGTCGGCCTTGGCAGCCGCATCGCCTTCCGCCGGCGGGCGCCAGTTCGACGGGTCGTTTTCGAGACCCGGGCGCGAAATCCACATCGCAGGATCGTCATAGGCGTTGGGGGCGATTGCAGCCTGCGGTTTGAATTCCGTCGACGGCACGAAGGCGACGCGGCCGAACCAGCCGGGGGCGAGTTGCCAGGCGATGCCGATACCGAGGACGAGGATGATGATCGCGGCGATGAGGTAGAGGAATTTGCGGGCCATTTGGGCTCCATGGGGAGAAAAAGTTTGGGCGCTATCTAGCGGCCCTTCAAATACTCGTCACCCTGAACTTGGTTCAGGGTCCACGGCCCAAGGTGCGATGATATGCGGCGCGTGTCGGGATGGCAGGCCATGGATGCTGAAACAAGTTCAGCATGACGAAATTGGAAGTTAGACATTGGGCATGACCGACGCCCCCGCAAGCACGCCCGCCCCCGATTCGCCCCGGCTCGCCTCGGTACGCCTCGACGAAAATGACGCACCCTGGCCGTTGCGCCCGTGGATCATGGCGGCGATCGGGGCGCTCGCGGGGCTATTGTTTCACATGCTTGTCGACCGTCAATATGTCGCCGAACCGGCGCCGCTGCTCGACGCGCTTGCGGCCTTTATCGCCGTTTCAACGGTGGTTTTCCTGCTCGGCGTCGAAATCCGCCGCTGGCACTGGGCGCTGGGTTTCGCGCTGCTTTGGGGCGCGGTGATGGGGCTGATCAGCGGCTATTCGGCGGGTTACAATCTCAATGGGTCGCCGATCGAATGGCCGTTCTGGTCAGGAATCCTGGCGGTGCTCGTCGCGACGCCGCTGTTCCAGACGCGCCGCGACGTCGCGCGCGACTGGCGCTTCTGGAGGCTGTGGCAGATGCCGTACGAGCGGCTGCACAGCCATGCCTGGACCGACGCGGTGATCGGCGCGGCGGGGCTTGTCTTCGTCGGCATCACCTTTCTGCTCGTCGTGCTGATCGGGCAGATGTTCAAGCTGATCGGAATCGACCTGATCGAGCGCTTGCTGAACGGCGAATGGTTCGGCTGGATGCTCGCGGGCGCGGCGTTCGGCGGCGCGGTCGGGCTGCTGCGCGAGCGCGACAAGCTGGTCGCGACCTTACAGCGGCTGGTGATGATCGTGCTCGGCGTGCTGGCGCCGGTTCTGGCGGCCGCGCTGGCGCTGTTCCTGCTGTCGCTGCTTGGCACCGGGCTGACGCCGCTCTGGGATTCGGGGTTTTCGACCGCGGCGTTGATGATGGCGGCGGCGGCGTTCGCAGTGCTGCTCGCCAATGCGGTGATCGGCAACGGGCGCGACGACCGGTCCGCGAACCGCTTCCTGCAGATCGCGGCGGCGGTGCTGGTCGCGGCGGTGCTGCCGCTCGCGGTCATCGCCTTTTATTCGATGCATTTGCGCGTCATTCAGTACGGCTGGACGCCCGAGCGCATCTGGGGCGTGATCGCGGCGATCATCGCGCTCGCTTATGGCGCGGCGGGATTGTGGTCGGTTGCGAAGGGGCGCCGCGATTTTGACGATCTGCTGCGGCCTTTGCAGCAGAAGCTGGCGATCGGATTGATGCTGCTGGCGCTGTTCCTCGCGTTGCCGGCGATGGATTTCGGCGCGATTTCGACGCGCGACCAGTTGGCGCGATTGAAAACCGGGACGACGAAGGCCGAGACGTTCGACTGGGCGGCGCTGGCGTTCGATTTCGGGCCTGCCGGGCGGCGGGCGCTCGCCGATCTGGCGAAGTCGCCCGACAAGGCGCGCGCCGGGCTGGCGAAATGGGCGCTCGCCGCGAAGAATCGCTGGGACCTGAACGTCCCGGGCGAGGCCGTCAATGCCGCCGATGTGACCTATGGCGCCAAGCCGATCCGCGACAAGGTGCGGGTGCTGCCGGCGGGGCAGCGATTGCCGCCCGAGGCCTATGCGGCGCTCGATACGCGCGGCCAGTGCAAGACCGCGCCGTGCGCTGCCTATGTGCTGGGTCCCGACCGCATCGTCGTGGCCGGACGCGGCAACAATGTCGTGCTGTTCGCGCGCGATGCAAAGACCGGCGAATGGGCCGAGGATTATGAAGGGTTTCGCGGCGGCGCGATCGCGGAGGGTCTGACGCCGGGCGAACTCGAAAAGGCGGCGATCGAGGTGCGGCCGGTCGAGCGGCGGCAGCTCTTCGTCAACGGCAAGCCGCTCGGCGAGGATTTCGAGTGAGAATCGCGCGCCTGCCTTGAAGCGCGCGGGGGAGGATGCTAGCGGCGCAGCTTCTCCCGATAAGGCGACTAGAATGGCAATCGATCAGGCAACAGTGAGGAAAATCGCGTCGCTGGCGCGCATCGCGATCAGCGATGCGGAAGCCGCCGCGATGGAAGGCGAATTGAACGGCATTCTGGGCTGGGTCGAGCAACTCGGCGAGGTCGATGTGACCGGGGTCGAACCGATGACTGCGGTGATCCCGAACAACCTGCGGCTGCGCGACGACGTCGTCGACGCCGACCCGCTGACCGGCGGCAACCGCCGCGACGATATTCTCGCCAATGCGCCTGCGCCGCAGCATGGGTTCTTTGGCGTTCCCAAGGTAATCGAATAATGACCGAACTTACGAACCTGACCGTCGCCGATATCCGCGACGGGCACCGCGCGGGCGATTTCAGCGCCGTCGAGGTCGCCGAGGCGTTCAACGCCAATGTCGCGGGCGCGAAGGCGCTCAATGCGTTTATTGTCGAGACGCCCGAGCATGCGATCGCGGCAGCGAAGGCGGCCGATGCCGACCGCGCCGCGGGGACGCTGAAGCCGCTGTCGGGCGTGCCGATCGGGATGAAGGACCTGTTCGCGACGAACGGCGTCCAGACGACCGCGGCGAGCCATATGCTCGAAGGTTTCGTGCCGCGTTATGAATCCACCGTTTCGCAGAAATTGTGGGATGCGGGTTGCGGGATGCTCGGCAAGCTCAACCTCGACCAGTTCGCGATGGGGTCGTCGAACGAGACGAGCTATTTCGGTAACGTCATCAGCCCGTGGAAGCGCAACGACGGCGGCAATGCCGCGCTCGCGCCGGGCGGCTCGTCGGGCGGCAGCTCGTCGGCGATCGCGGCGCGGCTGTGCCCCGCGGCGACGGGGACCGACACCGGCGGCTCGATCCGCCAGCCCGCGGCGTTCGTGGGCATCAGCGGGATCAAGCCGACCTATGGCCGCTGCTCGCGCTGGGGCATCGTGGCGTTCGCGAGCTCGCTCGATCAGGCGGGGCCGATGGCGCGCGACGTCAAGGATTGCGCGATCATGCTCGAGAATATGGCGGGCTTCGATCCGAAGGACGCGACGAGCCTGAATCTGCCCGTACCCAATTGGGAAGTCGCTTTGTCGAGCGATCTCAAGGGCAAGAAAGTCGGTATTCCCAAGGAATATCGCCTTGAAGGCATCGATCCCGACATCGACGCGATGTGGGACGCGGGTATCGCGATGCTGAAGGATGCCGGGGCCGAGGTCGTCGAGATCAGCCTGCCGCACACCAAATATGCGCTGCCGGCTTACTATATCATCGCGCCAGCCGAAGCGTCGTCGAACCTCGCGCGCTATGACGGCGTGCGGTATGGGCTTCGCGATCTGCCCGAAAAGGCGGGCTTGCAGGACATGTACGCCGCGACGCGCGCCGACGGTTTCGGGCCCGAGGTCAAGCGCCGCATCATGATCGGCACCTATGTGCTGTCGGCGGGCTTCTACGACGCCTATTACACGCAGGCGCAGAAGGTGCGGACGCTGATCGCGCGCGATTTCGAACAGGCGTTCGGAGTGTGCGACGTCATCCTCGCGCCGACCGCGCCGTCGGCGGCGTTCGGGCTCGGCGAGAAGACCTCCGATCCGCTGTCGATGTACCTCAACGACGTGTTCGCGGTCCCCGCGAGCCTCGCAGGCCTGCCTGCGATGTCGGTCCCCGCAGCGCTGAACCGCGAAGGGTTGCCGCTGGGCTTGCAGATCATCGGCAAGGCATTCGACGAGCAGGGCGTGCTGAACGCTGGGCTGGCAATTGAAGAGCGGGCGGGCTTCAACGCCCGTGCCGAGAAGTGGTGGTAAGATGAGCGATTATCGCATCAAGGGCGAAACCGGCGAGTGGGAGGTCGTGATTGGCCTCGAGGTCCATGCGCAGGTCACCTCCAACGCCAAGCTGTTCTCGGGCGCCGCGACGGCGTTCGGGGCCGAGCCGAACACGCAGGTGTCGCTGGTCGATGCCGCAATGCCGGGCATGCTGCCGGTGCCGAACCGCGAGTGCATCCGCCAGGCGGTGCGCACAGGGATGGCGATCGAGGCCGAGATCAACAAATGGTCGCGGTTCGACCGCAAGAATTATTTCTACGCCGACCTGCCGCAGGGTTACCAGATTTCGCAGCTTTATCATCCGCTTGTTGGCGAAGGTTCGCTGATGATCGAGGAGGATGAGAAGGCCGGGATTCCCGAGCCCAAGCGCATCGGGATCGAGCGCATCCATGTCGAGCAGGACGCCGGCAAGCTGATGCACGACCAGCATCCGACGATGTCCTATGTCGACCTCAACCGCTCGGGCGTCGCGCTGATGGAGATCGTCTCGCGCCCCGACATGCGCTCGCCCGCCGAGGCCGGGGCCTATGTGCGCAAGCTGCGCTCGATTCTGCGCTATGTCGGGTCGTGCGACGGCAATATGGAGGAGGGCTCGATGCGCGCCGACGTCAATGTCAGCGTGCGCAAGCCCGGCGACGAATTCGGCACGCGCACCGAGACGAAGAACGTCAATTCGGTGCGCTTCGTGATGGCGGTGATCGAGGGCGAGGCGAAGCGTCAGGTCGAATTGATCGAAAGCGGCGGCACAGTGCTGCAGGAAACGCGCCTCTACGACCCCGACCGCAACGAGACGCGATCGATGCGGTCGAAGGAAGACGCGCATGATTACCGCTACTTCCCCGATCCCGACCTGTTGCCGCTCGAACTCGACGATGCGTTTCTGGCAGAATGCCGCGACAGCTTGCCCGAACTGCCCGACGCCAAGCGCGCGCGCTATCTGGCGGCCGGGATTTCGGCGTACAACGCCGACGTGCTGACCGCCGAGGTCGAGAGCGCGCTGTGGTTCGACACGCTGCTGGAAACCGGCGCGAAGCCGGCGGCGGCGGCGAACTGGGTATCGAGCGAGCTGTTCGGGGCGCTCAACCGCCTCGGCAAGAGCTTCGAGGATTGCCCGGTAACACCGGCGCAGGCGGGCGAATTGCTCGGGCTCGTTGCCGACGGGACGATTTCGGGGACGATCGCCAAGGCGGTGTTCGAAAAGATGCTGGAGACCGGCGACGGTGCCGCCGCCATCGTCGATCGCGAGGGCCTGAAGCAGACCAGCGACACCGGCGCGATCGAGGCCGAGATCGCCAAGGTCCTCGCCGCCAATGCCGACAAGGTCGAGCAGTATAAGGGCGGCAAGGAAGCGCTGTTCGGCTTCTTCGTCGGTCAGACGATGAAGGCGATGCAGGGCAAAGCGAACCCGCAGGTCGTCAACGAGTTGCTGAAGAAGGCGCTCGCTTGACGGTGATCAAGTTCACAGGCAATTCAATCGCTTCGCGGCCATAAGCATTGCAATCAATGCATGAGATGACGAAGGGTGGAATGGCGATGAAGCGGTTTCTGGTTTCGGTTGGCGGTGCCTTGCTGTTCGCTTCGGGCGCGGCGGCAGGGACGCCTGCTGTGAACGACGGCTACGACTGGACGATGCGCGTCAATGACGAGGATCGGGCGAACAGCGCCATCCTTGCCTATGAAGTCGCCGACACCGACGACCAGCCGCTGAATTTCACCTGCGAAGAGGGCGGCAATCGCATCTTTGCCGGAATCTCAGGCGGCGCCCCCGACCTCAGCGCCATCGAGCTGGTATCGGGCGACCAGAGCTTGCGGCTGGCGGGCACGACCGAGGCCGAGGAAATGCCCTATTTCTCGTCGACCGACGAAATCGCCGGCGATGCGGCCTTCATCCGCGCCTTTGCCGCGAATGGCTGGCTGCGCATGACGGCCGACGGCGCCGCGACCGATATGGCGGCGACGCCGGCGGGCAAACAGGCGATCGCGCGCTTTGTCGCTTTCTGCGCCGGCTGACGCGGCGCAGCGGATGCTGCGCGTGCTGCTGGCGCTGTCGATGATGCTCGCCTGCGCCGCACTGGCGCGGGCCGAGACGATCGTCTTCGAAAACGTCAATGTCGTGCCGATGGACCGCGAACGCGTGATTCCACGCACCACCGTGATCGTCACCGACGGGGCGATCGCGAGCATCGGGATCAAGGCGAAGTTGCCCGCCGGAACGCCGGTGATCGACGGCAACGGTGCGTGGCTGATGCCGGGCCTTGCCGACATGCACAATCATGTGACGCAGCGCGATGACCTGACGCTGCTGCTCGCCAATGGCGTGACGACGATGCTCAACATGGGCGAGGCGACCAACGCCTTTGCCGGACGGACGCGGATCGCGGTGAACCGCGGCGACGTTCCCGGGCCCTATGTCTTCACCGCCTTCGTCGTCGACGGCGACCCGCAATATGGCCATTTCATCGTCCGCACCCCCGACGAGGCGCGCGCCATCGTGCGGCTGGCAAAGGCGAACGGCTACAGCTTCATGAAGGTCTATACCAACCTGTCGGCGGAGGCGTTCGCGGCGCTGGCCGACGAAGCGCGCGTGCAGGGGATCGGCGTCGTTGGGCATAATGTCGCAGCGGTCGGCCTCGCGAAACAGCTCGCCGCCGGGCAGGCGATGGTCGCACATGTCGAGGAATTTTTCACCGGCTTCTTCCCCGAACCGCCCGCGGACGACCAGCAGGCGCCGCCCGACGAAGCGCGGATCGCCGACGCGATCGCGGTGGTGAAGGCGCATGGCGCGTTCGTCACGTCCGACCTGTTCACCTATCGCACGATCGCGGCGCAGTTCGGCAGGCCCGAGGCCGTGAAAGCCTATCTCGCGGCGCCCGAGGCGCGCTATGTGTCGCCCGGCGACCGGATCGACTGGGCGCGGTCGGGCTATCAAAAAAAGGCGGTCGACCTGTCGCGGCGGGTGGCGTTCGAGGCGCGCTTCGTCAAGGCGATGGCCCATGCGGGGGTCCCGCTGATCGCGGGCGGCGACGCGCCGACGATCGCGGGGCTGGTGCCCGGCTTTGCGCTGCATGACGAGATCGACGCGATGCGCGGCGCCGGGCTGACGCCGTGGCAGGCGCTGTCGGCGGCAACGCGCACCCCGGGCGAGTTCATCGCGAAGACGGTCCCGGGCGCGGCGAAGTTCGGCATCGTGGCGCCGGGCTACCGCGCCGATCTGTTGCTGGTCGCCGACAATCCGCTGGAAAAACTCGCCACGTTGCGGGCGCCGCTGGGCGTGATGACGGGTGGCCGCTGGCATGATGCGGCGGCGCTGCAAGCGATGTTGGCCGAGGTGGCGGCGGTGCGCGCCGGTCGCTAATCCGCAGCCTTCCAGACGCTGCGGCCTTCCTTGATCGTTTCGCGGACCTTGATCGCCTTGATGCCGTCGACCGGGGTGGTCAGCGGGTTCTTGTCGAGAATGACGAAATCGGCGAGCAGGCCGGGCTTGATGCGGCCCTTGCGGTCTTCCTCGAAGACTTGCCAGGCGGGGCCGGTGGTCAGCGCTTGTAAGGCTTCGTAAGCGGTCAGGCGCTCGGCGGGGCCGCTGACGACGCCGGTCGGCGAGACGCGTGCCATCGCGGTCCAGAGCATGAAGCGCGTGTCGAGCGGGGTGACGCTATAGTCGCTGTGGTTCGATGCGATCAGTCCCGCGGCGCGCGCCGAGCGAAGGGGGCTGATGAAGTCGACGACCTCGGCGGGGAAGTTGGTGCGGTGGACGTCGCCCCAATACCAGCTGTGGTTGGAGAAATAGGACGGCCCGACGCCGATCCGCCGGTAGGCCGGTAGCTGGTCGGGGCGCTGGAACTGCGAATGGATGACGATCGGGCGGCGGTTATCGGCCGCCTCGATGCCGAGTGCGTCGAAGCCGCGGATCGCCATGTCGATCGCAGCGTCGCCATTGGCGTGGACGAAGAGCTGCCAGCCGCGTTCATGGACCTTCCTTGCCTGTGCGAGGAACGCCGCTTCGGAAAGGACGGGCTCGCCGTGCCAGGGATGGTGTCCCTCGGGGCTGCCGCGCCGGTAATCGCGGGTGAAATAGCCGGTGCGCGCCTGCACCGATCCGTCGAGCACGAACTTGATCCCCTGCAGCTTCACGTGCCCGCGATATTCGCCGAACCGGAGGTCGGGGTTCGCGAGTAGCGCGTCGAGACCGGTCGAGAAGGGGAGCAGCGCGAGGTCGATTTTCAGCCGCTCGCGCGCCGCATCGCCGGTCAGGAAGGCGATGTCGGGCGGCAGCGTCGCGCCGTCCTGCGCATGCGTGTAACCTTCGGCGAAATAGGCATTTTGTGCCGCGTCGAGCGCGGCGAGCTTCTGGTCCGCCGTCGGTTGCGGCATCGCGGCGAGCATCAGGAAGGTCGCTTTTTCGAGGAGTACGCCATTGAGGCGGCCGTCGCCGTCGCGCAGCAGCATGCCGCCGGGCGGCGGCTGGCTGGCATCGGTCAGCTTCGCGGCGGCAAGCGCGGCGCTGTTGGCGACAAGGCCGTGGAGCGAGACGTGCAGCACGACGATCGGCCGGTCGGCGGCGACCGCGTCGAGTTCGGCGCGGGTAATGTGGCGCTTTTCGGCGAGATTTTCCTGATCATATTGCCAGACGATGACCCAGCCGCCGGGCGGGATCGCCTTTGCGGCGATATGGTCGGCAATCGCCCGCTGCAGCCCGGCGATATCGGTGACCGCCGCATGCGCGCCGTCGCGGAGATCAAGCCCGCCCGCACTCATCGTCGCCACTGTGAAGTGTGAATGTGCGTCGATGAAGCCCGGCAGCATGGTAGCGCCGGCAAGGTCGCGGACGGACGCGTCGTTGCCCGCAGCGCTGCGGGCTTCCTTTTCGGTGCCGGCGAAGACGATGCGGTCGCCGCGCGTGACGACGGCCTCGACGGTCTGCGGCGTGTCGCCGTCCATCGTGACGATCGGGCCGCCGCGATACAGGATGATATCCTGCGCGGCGGCGGGTGTGGCGGTGGCCAGCAACAGCGCGGCGAGTGCGGCGGTCAATCTCATATGTCTCTCCCGCCGCCATCGTGGTGGGGCGGGAGGGACGGGTCAAGTGCTTCGCATGCTATCGAACGGCGGCGGTGCGCGATGCGTCAGACCTGCTGCGGGGGTACTTCGCTGGGGCCGCGGCCGGGCTGGTCGATATCGCCGCCGCCCGGGCTGCCGGGGATTTCCTGCGGCTGGCCGGCGGGATCCTCGAGCGGCGTCGGCTGGACCGGCTGTTCGGGCGGGGCGACCGGATCGATGACGTCGGGCTTCGGCTTGGGAAGCGGATCGGCGGCGTGGACGTAAAGGTTGGACTTGAAGCTCATGGTGGCTCTCCTTGCTTTACCAACGAACGGCCGGCCGCCATGTTCCGACAGCGTGATGTGCCTAGGTAAAGGGGGCTTTCCGCCCTTGCCCTTGGCCACGCGTCTGCTATAGCCCCGCGCGGCCCGCACGGGCGTGCGCGGCAGCGCGCGATTTCGTGCACCCGGCCGAGGCTTCTCAAGCGGGCGTGGCGGAATTGGTAGACGCGCTGGTTTTAGGTACCAGTATCGCAAGATGTGGGGGTTCGAGTCCCTTCGCCCGCACCACCTTCGCGAGCAGCAAGCCGGGACAGGGGAACTCCGCCATTTCGGCTGGGTTGTCGATACGAGATTTTGAGCAAGGATAAGATCAAGGCAATGAAGACCGTCGAAACGCTGAACGAAGGCCTGAAGCGCGAATATAGCCTGACCATCACCGCCAAGGACATCGACGCGCGCGTCGAGGACGAAGTGAAGGCGGTTGCGCCCACCGTGCGCATGCCCGGCTTCCGCCCCGGCAAGGTGCCGCCGAATTTGATCCGCAAGATGCATGGCGAGGCGCTGTCGGCCGACGCGCTGAACAAGGCGATCGACCAGGGCGT
Source organism: Sphingopyxis macrogoltabida (assembly GCF_001307295.1). Taxonomy (NCBI): domain Bacteria; kingdom Pseudomonadati; phylum Pseudomonadota; class Alphaproteobacteria; order Sphingomonadales; family Sphingopyxidaceae; genus Sphingopyxis; species Sphingopyxis macrogoltabida. Next base: position 1,044,218 of record NZ_CP012700.1, read on the forward strand.
CAAGGACCTGATGGCGAAGGAAAAGCTGCGCCCGGCGCTGCAGCCCGCCGTCACCCTCGCCGATGGCTATGAGCGCGGCAAGGACGCCGAGCTGACCGTGGCGCTCGAAGTGCTGCCCGACATCGCGGCGCCGTCGATCGACGGGCTGAAGCTCGAGCGCCTGACCGTCCCCGCCGACGACAAGGCGGTGATGGCGAAGATCGAGGAATTCGCCGCCCAGATGAAGCGTTTCGAGGAAGCGCCGAAGACCAAGAAGGCCGCGACCGGCGATCAGGTGATCATCGATTTCGCCGGCTCGGTGGATGGCGTTGCCTTTGACGGCGGCACGGGCGAGGACATGGCGGTCGAGATCGGCTCGGGCCAGCTCATTCCCGGCTTCGAGGACCAGCTCGTCGGCGTCAAGGTCGGCGACGAAAAGGTACTGAAGGTTACCTTCCCCGACGAATATCCGGTCGAGGATCTGAAGGGCCAGCCCGCCGAATTCGCCGTCAAGGTGAAGGAAGTGAAGGTTCCCGCGGCTTCGAAGATCGACGACGAGTTCGCCAAGTCGCTCGGCCTCGAAAGCCTCGACAAGCTGAAAGAGCTGATGAAGGATCAGGTCGAGCAGGAACTCAACGGCCTGACGCGCACCTATATGAAGCGCAAGCTGCTCGACCAGCTCGCCGCCGCGCACGATTTCGACGTGCCGCCGACGATGGTCGAGGCCGAGTTCAACCAGATCTGGCAGCAGCTCGAGCATGAAGTCAGCCACGAGGAAGATCCCGAGGCGGCGAAGGCCGAACTCGAAAAGGATCGCGACGATTACCGCGCTATCGCGGTGCGCCGCGTCCGTCTGGGCCTGCTCCTTTCGGAAATCGGCCAGGCGCATGGCGTGCAGGTTTCGCAGCAGGAAATGCAGCGGCTGATCATGCAGGCGGCGCAGCAGTATCGCCCCGAAGACCGCCAGCGCTTCGTCGAATATGTCCAGCAGGACGCGCTCGCCGCCGCGCAGATCCGCGCCCCGCTCTATGAGGACAAGGTCGTCGACTTCCTGTTCGACAAGGCCGAGATCACCGACCGCGAAGTGACCCGCGAAGAGATCGAAGCGGCGATCGAAGCCGACGACGATGGCCATGTCCATGGCCCGGGCTGCGGTCACGACCATGATCACGACCACAAGCCGGCCAAGAAGGCAGCGGCGAAAAAGCCCGCCGCCAAGAAGGAAGCGGTGAAGGAAGAAGCCGCCGAGGCTGCGCCCGCCAAGAAGGCACCGGCGAAGAACGCCGAAGCAGTGCCCGCCAAGAGCGAGGAAAAGCCTGCAGCGAAGAAGGCCGCGGCGCCGGAGGCGGCTGCTGAAAAGGCAGAGCCTGTCGCCAAGAAGGCTCCGGCCAAGAAGGCTGCCGCGAAGAAATAAGCTTCGCGCATAACTAATCAAAAAGGCCGGGTGGAGCGATCCATCCGGCCTTTTTGATTTGAGCGCGAACTGCACGCGATGTCGGCAGTGGGGTGGTTTCCAGACTTTCCCGTTTCCGTTCGTGTCGAGCGAAGTCGAGACACCCATCGAGGTTGTGCCCAGCCCGAGGGGCATCTCGACTTCGCTCGATGCGAACGGATAAGAGTTGGCCTAACGGCCGCAACCGGCCGATACCTACCGCTCACTGGTTCCGGCGATGACGGAAATCAGAGCCTCCGCGTCCAGTATTGAAGCTGGTGCCGCTCTTCCTCCGCACCGCCGATGCTCTTCCAGTCGAACCATGCCGTCACGCCGTCCAGCGGGGCATAGCCGCGGCCGCGCCAGAAGGCGTCGAGTGGGCGATAGGTTGCAGGGCGCTGGGGGTGGTCGGCGGCGCGGATGACGCTGCAAAAGGCGGCGTGCGCGGCGCCCTCGGCACGCGCCTGCGCTTCGCGATGGTCGAAAAAGGCGTGGCCGATGCCCTGCCCGCGGTAATCTTCGAGCAGCACCGATTCGCCGAAGTAGAAGGTGCGGGCGATATCGAAACCCGCGGCGGCGAGCGGGGCTTGCCATGCGTCGTCCTGCGCCCCCAGCGGCGCGGCGGTCGCGGCGCCGACAATTTCCGTGCCGTCGCGTGCTACCACGACAACCGCACCGTCGGCGGCGGCAAAGTCGGCCAGATAATCGGCCTCATAGGCGGCGTCGCCGTCGTAAAGATAGGGAAAGTCGCGAAACACCGCGATTCGCAGCCGGGCGAGCGCGGGGATGACCTCGGCCAGTCCCGCCCCCGTCACCGGCGCGACGGTGACCGTCATGCGCCGACCTGCTGCATCCAGTCGGTAAGGTTGTAATAGGTGGTGACGCGATCGATCAGCCCGTCGGCATTGACCGACAGGAAGGCGCCGCCGGGCAGGCGGTAGGTCTGGCCGTTCGCTTCCGGAAGTCCCTCGTCGGTGGCGAGATAGGTGCCGTTGACGATGAACTCGGCGGCGGCGCGGTCGCCTTCGGCGAAGATCACCATGTCGGTGAGCTGTTCGCGATAGCATTTCGCCATATGCGCGTTGAATTCGCGGAACAGCGCCTTGCCGTGGCGCGGATCACCCTGGTTGACGTCGTGGCGGACGTCCTCGGCAAGACAGGCGAGCATCGCTTCGCTGTCGCCGGCGTTGAACGCCGCATAATAAGTGGTGACGATATCGCGGGTGGTGGTCATGAAAGCCTCATCGACTGGGATTGTGCGATCCCGATTGGCGTCTTGTCCGGTTCCCCGCAATATAGAAATAGCAGGGGTGAGCCCTAGATGACGTCCATATTATAGCAGTGCCAGCTAAAGATGGCGGCGGCGCCGCGGTGCGGGCGCCAGGCTTCGCCAAGTTCGCGTACCCGTTTCTCGCTCGGCCGCGCTTCGAGCTGGAGAATGCGGCCGACCGCCTCCTGTACCGCAAGGTCGCCCGCGGGCCAGATGTCGGGGCGTCCCTCGGCAAAGAGCAGGTAAATTTCGGCCGACCAGCGGCCGATGCCCTTGACCTTGGTAAGCAGCGCGATCGCTTCCTCGTCGTCGGCGGGCAGGGCGTCGAATTTCAGTTCGCCGTCGAGGATCAATTGCGCGAGGCTCTTCGCATAGCCCTGTTTCTGTCCCGACAGGCCGCATGCACGCAGCGCATCGAAATCGGCGGCGGCCACCGCTTCGGCCGGGCAGCCCTCGCCAAAACCCGCTTCCAGCTTGTTCCAGATCGAATTGGCGGCGGCGACGCTGACCTGCTGGCCGACGATGGTACGTAAAAGCGTGGTGTAACCCGGTGCGCGGATACGCGGTTCGGGATAGCCCGCATGGCCGAACGCGCGCGCGAAATTGGTATCGCGCGCCGCGAGGGCGTCGATTCCGGCGTTGAGCTGCTGCTGGCTCAGGCCCATCGCATATTCTCCTTTTGTTCCTGATTTCCGCTCTAGCAGCGCTTGATTTGCCGCGCAACGCGCGACATAGCCCATCCGAATCGAACGATATGGGGATGCACATGGCCAAGCTGATTGTGGTGACGCGCGACGGGACCGAACATGAAATCGAAGGCGACACCAGCCTGACCGTGATGGAAAATATCCGCGACGCCGGCTTCGACGAACTGTTGGCGCTGTGCGGCGGCTGCTGTTCGTGCGCGACCTGCCACGTCCATGTCGAGGCGGGCGACAAAGCGGCGATGCCCGCGATGAGCGAGGACGAGAACGACCTGCTCGATTCGACGACCGACCGCGACGACAATTCGCGCTTGTCGTGTCAGCTCCCGTTCAGCGACGCGCTCGACGGCCTGCGCGTACGGATCGCCGCCGAGGACTGATTTCGCCTGATATGGGGCTTATTGTCACGCCGTTGCGACCGCGTAGAGCGCGATCGCGGCGGCATTCGAGATGTTGAGGCTTTCCATTCGCGGCGAGATCGGCAGCCTTGCCAGCACGTCGCAATGCTCCATGACATTGTGGCGCATGCCGTCGCCTTCGGAGCCAAGCACGAGCGCGACCTTGCTGCCGTCGAGCGTCGAGCCGAGGGTCGTTTCGGTGTCGCCCATCAGCCCGATGCGCCAATATTGCGCCTCGGCGATTTCCTCGAGCGCGCGCGACAGGTTGACGACGCGCACCCACGGCACGGTTTCGAGCGCGCCCGACGCCGAGCGGGCGATGACGCCGCTTTCGGGCGGGCTGTGGCGGTCCTGTGTGATGATGGCGGCGGCATTGAAGGCGGCGGCCGAGCGCAGCACCGCGCCGATATTATGCGGGTCGGTGACCTGATCGAGGACGATCAGCGGGCGCCGACTGTCGGCATCGACCTCTTCCTGCAGCAGATCGCCGAGATAGACGCTTTCGAGCGGATCGACCTCGATCACCAGCCCCTGATGGGGCGCATCGCGCGCGACGAGGCGCGCGAGGTCGGTGACGTCGGCATAGCTGATCGGAATCACCGGCGGCAGGTCGAGCTGGCCGAGCGCCTCGCGGGTGCCCCAGATGCGCTTGACGGTGCGTTTGGGATTGGCGAGCGCCGCCAACACGGCATGGCGGCCCCAGAAGCGGATGGGCTGGCCGCGCGTGCTCTGGCCCTGCGGGCGGCGGTGACGGGAAAATTGTCTCATGGCCGCGCCTTTCCCACGAGCGGCATTGACAGGCAAGCCTCGTTTCGCCATTGGACCGCTTCCCAAAGCGGGCCCCAAGGACAGGTGGCCGAGTGGTTAAAGGCAGCAGACTGTAAATCTGCCCGGTTTTCCGTACGCTGGTTCGAATCCAGCCCTGTCCACCACCCCCTTATCCGCAAGCATCCACGAATGACCGTGGAAATCCCAGAAAACCTAGGGTATTCTGCACTTCTTGGCCCGCATTTGTCCGCTGCTGTTTGCATGCAGCCGGAGGCTAGTGTGGGAGGGATGTGGGAGTAAGTTGGCTTACTCCCACACTGCACCCCTCCCAAGGTGGGCTTGAAAGTGTGGGAGGAAGAAATGGGCAAGCTCACGGCGGTAGCGGTCAAGGCAGCGATGGCGAATCCTGGCACCTATCAGGATGGCGATGGATTGGTGCTCAGGGTCGATAAGCGTGGTGGAGCCTATTGGGTCCTAAGGCTCCAGCGAGACGGCAAGCGACAGGATATCGGCTTGGGTAGCGCCAAGCAGATGACACTCGCAGAAGCGCGGCAAAAAGCCACGGTCTTGCGTAAGGCGGTTAAGGTCGACCACCGCGATGTTCTGGCCGAGAAAAAAGACGAGGCCGCTGCCAAGGTGACGTTCCGCGCTGCCGCGACTCAGTACCACAGCGAAAACGAGGCGGGCTGGAAAAGCACGGTCTATGCGCGCCAGTGGCTCGCCAGTCTCGAAAACTATGCCTTTCCGAAGCTGGGTGACATGCCGACGGGTAGCATCAGCAGTGCTGATATCATCGCTGTGCTGACCCCGATCTGGCAGGAAATCCCCGATACCGCCCGCCAGGTCCGCAACCGGATTTGCGCCGTGCTGGATTATTCCCACGCGAAGGGCTGGCGCTCCCGCGAGGCTCCATCGGGCAATGGCAGTCTGAAGGCGGGTCGCGGTCTGCCACGGCAAGTGAAGGTACGTGAGAATCGCAAAGCGATGCCCTATGTCGCGCTGCCCGGATTCCTCACCGCCTTACGGCGTAAGCCATCCTTCGGGCGGCTTGCGCTGGAGTTGCTCATCCTGACTGGAGTGCGCAGTCAGGAGGTCCGCCTGGCGACATGGTCTGAATTTGACCTGGAGAGCCGGTTGTGGACCATCCCCGCCGAGCACATGAAGCGAAACAAGGCGCATATCGTGCCGCTGTCTGACGAGGCTCTGGCCGTGCTTGCAAAAGCCGATGCCCTGCGGATGTCTGAGAGCGATGTCGTGTTCCCCGGCGTGGCTGGTAAGCCTATGTCTGACATGACGCTGCTCAAGGTGCTGCGGGACATGAGCGAACCATACCACGTCCACGGCTTCCGCTCTGCGTTCACCGATTGGGCAGCAAATGAGGGCATCCCCGATGCCGTGGTAGAAGCTGCTCTCGCGCACAAGACGCCCGACGCTGTCCAGGCTGCCTATCGCCGCACAACCTATCTCGGCACACCCGACCAGCCGGGCGCCCGCGTGAAGTTGATGGCAGCTTGGGGGCGTTACTGCCTAGGGGTGGCGACGGGCGCGGACAGGGCAGCCCCGCCGGCTTGAGTGTGGGATCAGCTTACCGATGCTCTCGCGCAGCAACTGAGACGAGAGGCAAACTCTCACCTTGAGCGTCGCTCTACAATTCGGAGCGACCGCTAAAAGCGCCAATGGCGAAGCACTTCGCGGACATAGCCAGGAGTCTCACCATTGCGGGGAATGCCGCCTGCACGCTCAACGGCGCCGGGACCTGCATTGTAGGCAGCTACCGCGAGGTGGACCACGCCAAACCTGTCGAGCATCTGCCGCAGGTATCGCGCTGCGCCGAAGATGTTGGCCATTGGATCGAAGCGATTGAAGACCCCAAGCTCTTTTGCCGTAGCGGGCATCAGCTGCCCAAGGCCCGCGGCACCCGCCGGGCTGACAGCCAAAGGGTTGTAACGAGATTCTGTCCATACGAGCGCATCAAGCAGGCCCGCAGGCAATGAGTACTTCGCCTCAGCGGCATAGATGTGAGGCAAGTAGCTCGCTCGCCGAAACCCGGATGGGGCCGGCTTGGCATTGGGTTCGTATCTATATGGCAGGTTGACCCGGCTATCGTCCGCCACTGACAGGCGCGGTGCTGGGGCGGTCTGCGCGGAACGCCAGAGTCCATGCTCGACCAGTTGGAAGCCGTTTGATGCTTCCGCAATCCGAATGCCTTCGGATGGGATCGCCGCAGCGCCGTTCGTGGCTGGCGCTGCTATGTCCTGAGCACCGGCCGGGATAGCAGAAGTGATCGCGATGCTCGCGATCAAGAGAGTTCTGATTGTCATTTCTCGATCCTTGTCTAGTCGAATCGAGTGAGAACATATAAAGAACAAGTGATGTAGGAAAACTGGATTGGCGCGAGTGCAGAGCGGAGGCTGCGCGGGGAAGGCACCTCAACCGGAGAAGGTCGATGCCCCCGTTAGACAAAGTTCATCAACTCGAACGCCGCGCCCGCACGATCGTCGAAAGCCTTCAGGGTAGATGGAGTCGCGGCAAAGGCATGTGCTGCTGCCCCGCACACGACGACCGTACCCCCTCGCTGAGTGTGACACTGGGTCGGAAAGCGATCCTGTTTCATTGCTTTGCGGGATGCTCGAATGAGGAGGTCATTGCGGCACTAGACCGCCAGGGTGTTCGCAGCTGTGACCTGTTCGATAGCTCTGGCGCCGTGGCCGCTGATCGACCGGAAAAAAGGGCCTTCAATTCCAACGCGCGGCGTTTGTGGCATTCGGCGACGGCGATCTCGGGCAGCTCTGCCGAAGGATACCTCGCGCAGCGCGGGATTCTGCGTGCCTCTGATCAGCTCCGTTATCTCGAGCGTACGCCGCTCGGACCACGCGGTGCAGTACAGTACCTCCCTGCAATGTTGGCGGCCGTCACGACTGACATCGGCATAATCGCGATACACAGGACATTTCTCGACGCGCCGAGCGCAAGGCTCGCCGCTTTCGATCGGCCGAAGCGTGCATTGGGAAGCCTCGGCTGTGGTGCAGTCAGACTTGCCCCGCCGGCCGCAGGCCGGTTGGGCCTTGCCGAAGGTATCGAAAGCGCCCTGTCAGCCACGCAGATGTTTGGCGTCCCTTGTTGGGCAACGCTTGGTAACGAGCGGTTCGGCCTCGTCGCGATTCCAGAGAGTGTGCGCGAGCTCCACTTGTTCATCGACAATGATCCGGGAGGCGAACTCGCGGATCAGCGCGCGCGACAGGCCTATTCTGCATCAGGCCGTGTGATCCGCTCGCGAGCACCAGCATCGATCGGTTTCGACTGGAACGATGAACTCAAGGCGAGGCTCGCTCGGCAAACCTGATCAGCCAGCCAGAGGGGAGGGGGCCCTCGGCTGATTGAGGCCTGCGAGACGCAGGACCTCCTCAGGAGGTTTCCCATGTCCAACTCTTCCCTCGCCTTCGCATTCGATCCACCATCTCCGCCGCTCGTCGTGACGGCAGCCAAAGCAATGGCGTTGCAATTGGCGGCAGGCAGCGCGATTTCGCGTAGCGACATCAACCGCATCATGACGGACCACTTCGGCGGAACCGATGCACTCGGGGCATGGTCAGTCCGTGATGCTCACGCTGCGCTCGAGCTGGCGCAGGTTCAACACCTGCAAGCATCAGATCAAATCCAGCTCTCGAGCCCGATTGACGAGGCCGAACAGTTCTTCTGCGGTCTCGATGCCCGGGTTCCGACCCAGACCAATCGCAGCGACGAGCAGATCGAATGGCAGCAGTTTGCAACGCCGCCGCGCCTTGCCTGGCTTGCTGCCCGGGCTTGCGCGCTGGCCACTGGCGAGCTTGTGCTGGAACCCTCGGCCGGAACGGGCATGCTCGCGGTCTGGGCCGCCAAGGCCGGCTCGCGCCTTGCCCTCAACGAAATCTCGCCGCTGCGCCGCGACTGCCTGAGCGCCTTGTTCCTTGCGGCCCGAGTGACCGGCCATGACGCTGAGCTGATCGAAGAACTGCTCGATCCACCCATCATCCCGAGCGTCGTATTGATGAACCCTCCCTATTCCCACGGCATTGAGCGAGGGCACGATAGTCGCACTGGCTTGCGCCATCTGCGGTCGGCCTGGAACCGTCTGGTGTCCGGGGGGCGGCTTGTCACGATCATGCCTGAATGGTTCGATTGCGCACGGTTTCTGGCCGGGGCGAAGGGGCCAGTGTCGTTGCGGCTCAATGTCGCGGTCGAACGTGCCTTCATCAAGAATGGCACCGGGATCACCACGCGGCTGCTAGTACTCGACAAGGTTGAAGGCCCCAATGAGGCTGTCTCTATCCGCACGAACGTGTTCCGCCAGCTGGCCGAACTTGTCGATGCTTTACCGGCTCGCGCCAGCCTCAGGGTCGCTCCCCAAAAGTCGAGCCTTCCAGCTCGTGCTCCGTTCCTTCCGGTTACTGCGCCGCGCAGGCCGCTGCCGACGCCAGCAAGGATTACGCCGGCAGCCTCCGCCATCCAGCCGCTCAACTACGTGCCGCTTGCAACCCCTGCGCCGGTCGCCCCTCAGGTCGGCCACTATCTGCCCTATCGCCCGAGCAGGATCGCCATCGATGGCGCGGCCGGGCATCCGACGCCGCTTGTTGAGTCCGTCGCCATGGGGTCGATCGCCGCTCCGATGCCTGACGCAGTGCCGCAGCTTCCTGAGGGGCTGATTGCCAAGGGACTGCTGTCGGCCGCACAGGCCGAGACCCTGATCTACGCCGCCAGCGCTCACGCCCGCGATCTTCCCGGCCGGTTTGAACCCGAGGACAAGGGCTGTTCGCTCAACGCCGCGGCGGAAGGTCAGGTCTACCGGCAAGGCTATTTCCTCGGGGACGGCACCGGCGCTGGTAAAGGACGCCAGGTCGCGAGCGTCATTCTCGATCGCTGGGTGCGCGGCGAGCGCCGCCATATCTGGATTTCGAAGAACGAGGCGTTGCTCGAAGATGCCCGGCGCGACTGGGCCGCGCTTAGCGGTCTCCCGATCGACATCCAGCCGCTGGCGTCCTGGAAGCTGGGCACCCCGATCGCGATGCGCGACGGCATTCTCTTCGTGACCTATCCGACCCTGCGTTCGGGTCGAAACGATGCGACCCGCCTCGACCAGATCCTCGCGTGGGCGGGTGATGACTTCGACGGCGTGATCGTGTTCGACGAGGCGCACGCCATGGCCAATGCTGCTGGCGGCGAAGGATCGCGAGGCAAGGTCAAGGGATCGGAGCAGGGTATCGCTGGCGTGCGCCTGCAGAACCTCCTGCCCCGCTCAAGGGTGCTTTACGCTTCGGCAACAGGTGCGTCCGACGTCAACAATTTGGCCTATGCGACGCGCCTTGGTCTCTGGGGTCCGGAAACCGCCTTCGCCAACCGTGAGGCCTTCGTGGCCGACATTCGCGATGGCGGCATCGCCGCGATGGAACTGGTCGCGCGGGACCTCAAGTCGCTCGGACTCTACACAGCCCGGGCCCTTTCATTCGCCGGTGTCGAATATGAGATCCTCGAGCATTGCCTGACCGAGGATCAGATCGCGGTCTACGATGCCTATGCCGAAGCTTGGACCATCTTATGGCGAGCTGCGCATAAGACTTGTTATCGCGAGGAAGCGGTAATGCGGAGGAGCGCGGCGTAACCGGCGAATTCCCATGATAGTGTGCGCAGTTGCTGCGCATTATATTGGTTGCGAACCTCGGCGGTCCCTGGACCAGCTGAGGAGGCAATCATGTTGAAGTTGCATGACGAGTTGATCACCGAACTCTCGAATTCGCTCACCACACAGAATTACAATCCCGTGGTCGTGGCGAACCACCGTCTCTACGCCCGCGCGTTTCTCGATTATCTGGCCGAGTGCGATATACAGGTCGAGACTGTGACGCCGCAGCAGGTCGATCAGTATTTTGGCTATGCGGTTCAAGATTTTGAGATCCAGTACGGTCGGCCTCCCAGTGCGCGTTGGCACATGTTGCCCCGCACCGCGATCGCCAAGCTCCTCCGGCTTGCTCAAGGCAATTGGCCCCCGGACGCAGAAATGATCGGTCCCGATGACGAGCATCGACATGAAATTTGCCGCGAATACGAGGCATGGCTGCGCGAGGAGCGCGGTTTGGCAAGCGCGTCCATTGCGGCGCTGATGTGGGAGGCGCGAAACTTCCTGCGATGGCAGTTCGACCGGGCCGGTGCCGCCAGCCTCGAAACGTTGAGCATCGTGGACATCGATCTCTACATGGACATGCGCGCGCCTGGTTTACGGCGCAAATCATTGGCCGATGTCGCTGAGCGTCTCCGTTCGGTGGTTCGCCATCTGCATCGGACGGGTCGCATCCCGACCGATCTGACGCCACACATCATCGGCCCCATGCTCTATGCCTACGAAGATGTGCCGTCGACGCTGGAAAGGAGCCAAATCGCCGCGGTTCTGGCGACAACGCAGGAGGACAGATCGCCACGCGGACTACGCGATTATGCGATACTTCAGCTGCTTGCCACGTATGGGCTGCGCGAAGGTGAGATATGCCGCCTTCGGCTCGATGACGTGGACTGGCGCGCAGAATCCCTCCGGATCTGCCACACCAAGACCAACGCGTACTCGTACATGCCGCTAATGGTGACTGTTGGTGAAGCGCTGCTGGATTATCTGCGCCTTGGGCGGCCCCAGGTTGAAGTGCGGGAAATCTTCGTCCGATCCTGCGCACCCTATATCGCAATGACGAACCTGTACGGCATGATCCGCGGTCGGTTGGCCGCCGCAGGCGTAGTGCCAGCAGGAAAGCGGGGGCCGCATGTCTTCCGCCACGCACGTGCGGTCGAAATGCTGCGGGCATCGGTCCCGCAAAAGATCATCGGCGACGTGCTCGGGCATCGATCCACCGAATCCACCAATACTTATCTCAAACTGGCAACAGATGATCTCCGAGCCGTGGCACTCGAGGTGCCTGGAATGGAGGTGCTGTCATGAGCGCCTGGCACGATCCCGATCGCACCGTCGTCGACGCCTTCCTGGTAAAATCGCAGTTCCGGCCGGGAAGCGTACCGACATATCGCTGGTTCCTTTGCACCTTCGAAGATGTTGCCCGCCGGCATCCGGCGGTGGACCGGCAGATGCTCGACGCCTGGCTGAAGGAGATGCAAAAACGTTGGCGATTGTCGACGCTGCTCAATCAGGTCTGCATTGTCGACCGCTTCCTCGACCACCTCGTCGAAATCGGGCTGATCGCCGACAACCCTGTTGCTGCACTTCGCCGTCGGTACAACGTCAAGCAAAGCAAGCCGATCTGGCGGGCCTTGGCTTCCCCGAATCCCGACGAATCCTTGGCCGCGTTACGACGGCCTGCGCCCTTCGGCAGCGTGCTGGGTGACTTCATGCAAGACCATGTCATGCTGATGCGCAGCCGGGGATATCAATATGAAGCGCAGGCTCACTGGCTGCTGCGGTTCGATCGGTTCCTTCAGGCCCGTCCCGACCTCGCGGAGCAACCACTTGAGGCAATGATTGCGAGCTGGGCGGCTGCCAAGCCGACCCGCAACCACGCGGCTGAATGCCAGAAGCTGGCGCGCATCCTGACCAAGGCGCGGTTCCGCCTCGATCCGACTATCCCGCCAAAGCGCTTCAATCCCCGGCCAGAGCGGGAAGTAGCGCGGGAGCATCGGCAACCGCATATCTTCAGCCCGGCTGACGTTCGGCGTATGCTCGATACCGCACGGACTTATCCGTCGCCGGACGCTCCGCTGCGGCCGTTGACCCTCTACACCATGATCATGCTGGCCTATTGTGCCGGGCTACGGCGAAGCGAGCTGGCATGGCTCGATCTTGGTGACGTGGACCTGCAATCAAGCACGATCACGATCCGGGAAACGAAGTTCTACAAGACCAGGATCTTGCCTCTATCCGACAGTGTCGCGGTCGAACTGCGCGCGTACATCGATGCGAGGCGGCGCGCTGGCGGCCCACAGAACCCGAAATCAGGGCTGTTCTGGCATGCCCACTTAAATGACCGCTACAGGCCCGAGGCGGTTACGACAATGATTACCAACGTCATGCGCCGTGCTGGGCTCAAGCCCGCTTCGGGCCGGACCGGGCCGCGGGTCCATGACCTTCGTCACTCGATGGTGGTGAACCGCATCCTCCAGTGGTACCGGTCCGGCATTAACCCTCAGGAAAAACTGCACTTCCTCTCGACCTACATGGGGCACCGGGATCTCCACTCCACGCTGGTCTACATCACCGTCACGCAGGATCTGTTGCAGGAAGCCAGTGAACGGTTCCGCGCGCTCGGCGCCCCGTGCCTTGTCACGGAGGCGCGGCCATGAGGAAAGGCAATCCATTGCCCGCGTTGTTGCGGGCGTTCTTCCAGGAGTGGCTGGCCGAGCAGCGCAGCGCGTCAATCCACACGATCCGCTCTTATCGCGACACCTGGCGGCTGCTGCTTCGGTTCGTCGCGGAGCGAAAAGGCTGCGGGGTCGCGCGGCTGACGCTCACCGACGTCTCGGCCGGCGAGGTGCGCGCGTTCCTTCATCATACCGAGCATGGCCGCAAGACCACGATCGGCACGCGGAACTGCCGACTGGCCGCCATCCGCAGCTTCTTCAGCTTCGTGGCGGACAAGAATCCGGAATACATCGCGCAGTGCTCAGAGGTCCTGGCTGTTCCGTTGAAGCGGGAGCCCACCTCCGCGCCGTGCTACCTCGAGCCCGAGGAGGTCGAGGCCATCCTCGCCCAGCCCAACCGATCGACACTCGAAGGGCTGCGCGACCATGTACTGCTCTCGTTCCTCTATAACAGTGGCGCGCGAATCCAAGAGGCGCTTGACCTCTGTCCCGAAGCAATCCGGTTCGATGCACCGAACTTCGTGCGTCTTTACGGCAAGGGGCGCAAGGAACGCATCTGCCCGCTCTGGCCAGAAACCGTGGCATTGCTCAGGAAGCTACTGGAGCGACAGCCGCGTGCGCCCGATGAGCGGATCTTCGTCAATCGATACGGTGAACCGCTAGGGGCGTCAGGGGTGCGGTTCAAGCTCAACGCCTACGTGGAACAAGCCGCGAAATCGACGCTGACCCTCCAGTCAAAACACGTTACGCCTCACAGCTTCCGGCACGCGACCGCCGTCCACCTCGTTGCCGCCGGGGTCGATATCACCGTCATCCGCAGTTGGCTCGGGCACGTCAGTCTCGATACGACCAATCACTATGCTCAGGCCAATCTGGAGACCAAACGAAAGGCGCTGGAACAGGTTGGCGCCCCGGCGGCGAGCAACGTGCCACCTTCGTGGAAGCGAGATGCCAATCTGATGGGATGGCTCGACACCCTATAGAATAATGTGAAGGACGTGGCGAAATGTTCCGCAGCTTTGCAGGACTACGCCGCGTTCCTCCGCATTACCGCTTCCTCGCGATAAGCGATCATCCACGCTAACCTGCGCGACGCGCTGGAAGCCACGCGGATCGTCGACAGCGAGACCGGCGGGACGCTCAACTCCGGGGCCAAGTCCGCAGCGCTGTCGATCTTTGAGGGAACAAAGCAACGCTTCTTCGCGCAGCTGCTTCTGTCGATGAAGCTCCCGAGCTTGCTGCCTGCGATCGATACGGCGATCGCCGATGGGCATGCCGTTGTCGTGCAACTCGTCTCGACGGCCGAGGCCATGCTCGACCGGCGACTTGCCGACCTGTCTGACGAGGAACGCGAAGCTCTCGAGATCGACCTCTCCCCGCGGGAACTGATCTAATGTGGAGCTCCACATTACACGTATTCTTTGCAGTCGCAGTTTATGTCGAGCGTGGCGGCGAGAGACGCAGGTTTCCTTCGGTTTTCCATGATTTCACTCCAGATAATATGCGGGTTAGAGGGAGTGTTCGAAGACGGGTCAGGCCCGCCTTCGAACGTCGGTGAGCATTGTGATCAAGGCGTCGGAAGGCGGCTTGAAGCGCCCCGGCTTGATCGCAGGGGCACCGTGGGCTGCGAGAATCTGCAGCTTCTCTTCGGGATCGGCGCGCAAGTAGGTCTCGGTGCTCTGGATACTGGCGTGGCCGAGCCATAATGCGACCTTGCGAATGTCCCCCGTCGCCGCGAGCGTGTGCATCGCGCAAGAATGACGAAGCACGTGGGGTGTGACGCGCTTCCCAAGGATCGACGGCTGCTTCGTCGCTGCCGTCTTGACGTGCTCGGCCAATCGGAACGCAAATCCGTCGCGGGTCATCGGCTGCCCGTTGGCATTGAGGAAAATCTCGGTGACCTCAACTTGAGGCCGGATCGCAAGCCATGCGCGCAATGCGATCTGGGTCTCCTTCCACAGCGGCAGGACCCGTTCACGTCGCCCTTTGCCCATGATGTGCATGGTGGACAGGGAGCGGTCCGGGAAATCGCCCAGTTGCAGCGTTACGAGTTCCGACACCCTCAGTCCGCCAGCATAGGTAAGATGCAGCATCGCGCGATCACGGGTGCCGAGGCGTGTCCGGGGATCGGGTGTATCGAGCAAAGCCTTGATCTCGGCCCGGTCGAGGTAATCGATCAGCGCCTTGTCTGTCTTCTTGGTCGGGATTGCTCTGACACGGAGTGCCTGATCGAGGCAGGCTGGAATCCGGTACTCGATGTATCGGAAGAAGGATCGGATCGCGGCGAGCCTGCCATTGCGGGTCCGCACGCAGCTGCCGCGGCCGATCTCCACATGATCGAGGAAGGCCATGATCATGTCTGTGCCGAGATCCTCAACCTCGAGATCGGTCGGTCGGCGCTTCAGCCGATCGGCAGCGAACTGGACGAGGAGGACGAAGCAGTTGGCATAGGTCTTCACCGTGTGCGGGCTGACGGCGCGTTCGCGCGGCAGATGTTCCCGCAGATATGCCGAGAGATGGGGAGCAAGCGCCGTCATGCCGCTTCTCCTTGAAAAAGTTGCTCGCTTGCAGCCGCAATGTCGCGCAGCAGCACTGGCGTGGCTTCGAGATACCAGTACGTGTTGGCGATCGACGCGTGCCCCAGGTAGACACTGAGACCGGCCATGTGGTGGGCAATGGCCTCCCTGTCACGCGGGCAGGACTCAAGCGAGCGAACAGCGAACGTATGTCGCAGATCGTGGAGTCGCATGCCTGCCGTACCGGTTGCTCCACGATATCCGAGAAGCCGGGCCAACCTGACGAACACGACGTGGGCGCGCACCTTGTGCGGCGCCCGCCCCCGGATAGTGACGAACAGGTCATTACACTTGGCCGGGTGCTTCGCGCGGATCGCAATGTAGGCTTCGAGTGCTTGGCGCGTCGATGGCTGCAAGGCGATCAGTCGCTGCTTGCCGAACTTGCCGTTGCGGACGACCAGCCCATCCTCGACCAGATCGTTGCACTGTAGCGCGAGAGCCTCGGAAATCCGGAGACCTGTCGCCGCGAGCAGGCCGAACAGGTAATGGTACGTGTATGGGCTAATCGTGCCATGGGGCGGAACGTTCAATGCCGCCGCCATGATCGCCCGCACCTGGTCCGCTTCGATTATGGTCGGAGTGGGACGTGGCCGCTTCCCCCGGCCGAAAACGCCGACAGGCGGGACTTCGTTGTCTGGGTTCTCGGCATGAGCGAAAAGGCTGAAGTTACGAGCAGCGTCGTACCTATGGCGAGCCACGTTTTGCGAGCTTGCCGTGTGGCACCAGTCGTAGATGCGCTGCACTCGGGTGTGCCGGTCACCGAAGCGTTCAGCGAAAGCGGCGTATTGGCGCAGCAGTCGTTCCTGTTCCGAGAACTTCCGCCCCAAGCTGCGATACAGCGAGACGTATCTGGCAATCTGCGTGCTCAGCATGACGGTTCTCCCGGCCATGGCTGCGCGATTTTCATGAGCATCGGCAGGTCGACCTTGGCGTAGATGGCGGTGGTCTCGGGCGAGCTGTGGCGCAGGATCGTTCCAACGGACTCCAGCCCTGCGCCCGCGCGCAGCAAGTTGGTGGCAAGCGAATGCCGGAAAATGTGCGATCCGGTCGGCACGCCTTCGATCCCGCCGCGCTCATGCGTGCGTGCAACGATGCCGGCGATCTCCGCCGATGAGCGGAACGAACGGAACGGGGCTTGCGCGCGCACGAACAGATGCGGATCGGCGGTCTTGGGACGCGCCGTGGCAATGTAGTCCAGGATCGCGTCACCGACGTCCTGAGGCAATGGCAGGCGATCAGGCCGACGCGTCTTGCCCTTGACCGTCAGGTGGCCCGAGCGCCAGTCGATATCGTCGAGGTGCATATCCCGAATATCACCGGCACGCAGGCCAAGCCGGGCGAGCAGGAGAATGATGGCCTTGTCCCGAACTTCCACCGGGCGATCAGTCGGACATGCGCCGATGATCTGCTCGATCGTTGCCGGGTTAACGTGCCGGGGCAGCGTCGAAAGACGGTAGCGTTGCACTGATGGGATCGCGTGCAACAAAGCTGGACGGCAAATACCCTGCACGACCAGGAACCGAATATAGCTCCGTATTATCGTGACGAGCAGTGATGCCGAACCCGGCGTCTCCTTGCTTCGTTGTTGAAACGCCCGTCTGAGGACGGCTGCATCCCATTGTGAAGGCTCGCCGAGCATAGGCGCGAGCCGCCTGATATCGGCCCGGTAGCGCCGGATCGTCTCATCGGTCGCGCCGCGGTGTTGCTTGAGCCATGCCAGATATGCCGCCATGTGCGGGTCGTCATCCGACACCAGTTCGACTGAAGGGATGACACCGCGGTCGCGCAAGAACTCGACGAAGTGCCGAGCGCCTCGCCGCCGCCGCTTCGCGCCCGAGGCAACAAGCTTGCCTCGCTTGCGCCAGACCGGACATCGACAATCATGCGCGCCGTACTGGTCGATGATCGTGTCATCGATATCGGCCCATTGTCGTCGCGCAATGCGAAGCCAGGCCGCGAAATGCTCGGCCTCGGATCGATAGGACTGGGCCGGTCCTTGCGCGAGTTGCAAGCGATCGATCCCATCGAAATAGTCGGCGAGGTGCCGTGGCAGATCGTCGATCCCGTCGTCGACACCGACGTAGCCTTGATCCTCCAGGAAGCGGACGAAGCGCCTGACTCGCGCTGCAATGTCCGCCTTATAGACTGGCTGCTGCGCCGAATACCGGTGGCAACGGCACCGATGCTTCTCGAACCGCCGAACGGTCCGATCGTCGATCGTGCGGATCGCGATCCCATGCAGTTCCATCCAATGCAGGAAATGACGGGCCGCAGCGCCAAACAGAATCGCACTGCCTGACCTCTCGTCGAGCGACAGAGAGGAGAGGAATGCGGTGAGTAGAGCGTCGTGACTGGGCGGGTCTTCGACCCGGAGCCGGGCCGCTCGAAACGACAATAATGATCTTGATCGCATGTTGGTTCCTTCGACTTGTTCAGGTCGAGGGAACCGTAATTATCTGGAGTGAAATCATGGAAAACCGAAGGAAACCTGCGTCTCTCGCCGCCACGCTCGACATAAACTGCGACTGCAAAGAATACGTGATCGACTATCTCGCCAAGAGCTTTCCCGTTCGCCTGATGGCCGTGTTTACCGACGAAAATGGCAATCCTCGCTCCGAGCCGATGAGCGACGAACTCGGCGCGCCCGTGCTGTGCCGATCAGCACTCGCCGCGCGCGACCGGATGATCGAGCAGCTCTGTGCATTGCCGCCCATCGCCACAGCCCTCGATGCCATCATCGAACGCTTCGGCGTTGACCAGGTTGCGGAAGTCACCGGTCGCACCCGTCGGCTCATCGTCGGCCGCGATGGTCGTCAGAAACTCCAATC
Organism: Sphingopyxis macrogoltabida; assembly: GCF_001307295.1. Lineage (NCBI taxonomy): Bacteria > Pseudomonadati > Pseudomonadota > Alphaproteobacteria > Sphingomonadales > Sphingopyxidaceae > Sphingopyxis > Sphingopyxis macrogoltabida. The sequence goes on from NZ_CP012700.1 coordinate 1,062,501, forward strand.
CCGCTCGCCGAGAGCCAATGTGGCCGAAACCCAGGCATTCATGGACGGTGACAAGCGCATACTGGTGTTCTCCGATGCTGGTGGAACCGGGCGCAGCTACCATGCCGATCTGGCCGCGAAGAACCAGGCCCGCCGCGTCCACTTCCTGCTTGAGCCGGGCTGGAGGGCTGACGCCGCAATCCAGGGGCTTGGCCGGACCAATCGCACCAATCAGGCGTCGGCGCCGCTGTTCAGGCCCGTGACCACCGATGTGCGCGGCGAGCGCCGCTTCATCTCGACGATCGCCCGGCGCCTCGACAGCCTCGGCGCTCTGACCCGCGGGCAGCGCCAGACCGGTGGCCAGAACCTGTTCGATCCTGCCGACAATCTCGAGAGCATCTACGCCAAGGAGGCGCTCCATCGCTGGTTCGGCCTGTTGTTCACCGGCAACCTCGAAGCGGTAAGCCTCGGACGCTTTCAGGACCTGACAGGCCTGCGGATCGAGGCGCCTGACGGGTCGATGGTCGATGACCTGCCGTCGATCCAGCGCTGGCTCAACCGCATCCTGGCGCTTCCCATAGCCCTGCAGAACGCGATCTTCGATGAGTTCATGGGGCTGGTCGAAGCGCGTATCGATGCCGCCCGGCAGGCTGGCACGCTCGATCTCGGCCTCGAGACGATTGCAGTCGAGGAGTTCACGGTCCTATCGGACACGCTGCTACGCACCGATCCGGCATCGGGCGCGACGACCCATCTCCTCGAACTGGAGATCGCCAGGGCCCTGAAGCCGCTCACGCTGACGCGGCTCGAGGAGACTCACGGCATCACGGGGCAACGGCAGCGACCGGTTCGGAACGCCCGTTCAGGTCGGGTCGCCCTGCTGGTCCCCGCGCGTAGCATTCTTGCCGATGACGGCACGCGCGTGGTCCGCTTCGAATTGCTGCGTCCGCTGGGGCGCAGTCATATCACCGAAGATCAATTGGCTGAGAGCAGCTGGGAGGACATTGCCATCGGCGCATTCCGCGAGGCGTGGGCCGCCGAGGTGGAAGAGGCGAGGACCAGCCACAAGCGCGAGCGCCTCTATCTTGCGACGGGCCTCCTGCTGCCGGTCTGGGACAAGCTGCCTTCGGATTTCGTGAGGGTGAACCGCATCTCGGCTGCGGATGGCCGGTCGCTCCTTGGCCGGGAGGTTCCCGTCCACTGCGTGCCCGAACTGTGCCGAGCGCTGGGTCTGGAACGCGAGCAAACTCTTTCCGCCGACGACGTTGTAAAGACCGTCTTGGCAACGGGCAGGGCCATCGAGTTCGCGGGCCGCGAGCTGCTCATGGTCAAGCGCAGCTTGGTCAATGGCTCACAGCGAATTGAGCTTACGGGATGGAGTGCTGCTCGGCTCGACTGGTACAAGGCCCAAGGCTGCTTTACCGAGATCGTCCGCTATCAGACCCGGCTGTTCGTGCCGATCGAGGGCGCGGCGAGCGTGATTGCCAGACTGGCATCATCGGTATAGCTCCTTGCCAAATGGCATTGTTCGGCGTACATGATGCCATATGGAGAACTGCCATGCTGGCGCTGCAACCCGTTGATACTGCCGTTACTGCTTTCCGTCCCGATCCGATAACCCAGGACGAGGCATCTGCCATGTTCCGGGCAGTCCTCAATCTGTTCGGCAAATGGGAACTGACCGACGAGCAGGCTGCAACCCTGCTCGACATGCCGGTGCGCTCCTATCGCCGATGGAAGGCAGAAGGCCCCGGGCGTATTTCGCGTGATGGGCGTGCGCGCCTGTCCAACCTCATGGGGATCCACAAGGCGCTCCGGATCATCTTCTCCGAAGCGACCCGCGGGTATTCTTGGATCAGAGCAGCTAATGAAGCGTTCGGCGGAGCCAGTGCGCTCGACGTGATGCTGGGAGGCGAGCTGACCGACATCATGCGGGTGCGTCGCTACCTCGACGCCGAGCGCGGTGGCTGGTGAGCGAAGCACCAGAAATCCCCGTTTCTAGAGTTGAGTGGAAGGGCGCTGTCAGGATCATCCGCAGTGCCTTTCCGCCGATCGACCTGTTCGAAGACATCGCCGATCCCGCAGACTGGCCGCTGCTGATCTTGGCCGAGCAGAAGACCAATCCTCGCATCATGGCGAAGATTGGTAATCTCGACCTCGTTCCGGTTGACCGCCGCGTTGGCGGCAACGGCGCCTCCTACCTCATGGCGCCGTTCACCCATGTCAGCATTGACCGGCCAAGCCGTTTTACCGACGGAAGTTATGGCGTGCTCTATGTCGGCGACCGGTTCGAGACCGCGCTGTTCGAGACGATCCACCACCATGCCCGATTCATGGCACGAACCCACGAAGCGCCTGGCTGGACCTCGCAGTTCCGGGAGATCGTCATGACGGTCGATGCAGACCTGCATGATCTCCGGCCTCAGGCGGGGAAGCCGGATTCGGCGCTCGATCCCGACAGCTATGCCGCGTCTCAAGCGCTCGCGCGGCACCTTTGGGGTGCGGGATCGGACGGGATTGCTTACCCGAGCATCCGGCACCCCGGCGGGGAATGCGTCGCGCTATTCTACCCGGATTGCGCATCAAATCCGCTTCAGGGGCGGCACCTCGACTATCACTGGGATGGCGCGCGGGTTGATCTGTTTCGTGATGCGGGATCGGGCGCTGTCTTCCGGATTGTCGATTTGCCGCCCGATCTCGTCTGACCGAACCAGCTGGGTTTCCAGACAGGTGCTGTAGGATCTCCGAGCGCAGTTGACGGCCGCTGGCTCATGCCTGCGAACCAGCCTTAACGAGTTCATGAAGGGCTTTGTCCGGCGACACCGGGCCCTTATACAGCGGGCTACATGGTGTCTCCGCTAACTTGGCGGAAATCGCCAGGAGGTCGTCATCATCACCCTTCTCATAGGCATAGGCGGCCAGCCAGAACTCGGCCTGCTTAACGAACTCATTGAGGATGCCTACGACGCTCCGGTTCGCCGTCTTAGCGTACTGGACCTTGTCCATTCGCCAGACTTCCTGTGCGATGAATTCAGATGAGACGCCGTGCTCCTTCAGAACCAGCGCCAGTTGTGCGGGAAAGCGTCGAGCAAGAGTGGCCGCTGGGGCTAGCGGCATTAGCACGGGAAGCAGCGTGCGCTCAGAAACCAGCACAGCGACTTGCGGCTTCCAGAATATGGCCGTGGCATACCAGCTGCCCAGTGCTGTGTCGCTTGGCCCAGACGCAACGATTTCCGGCTTAATGCGATCAAGCAGCTTCTTGGTGCAATGGAGTTGGAACATCACGGCGCAGGATAGGGTTTGGCTTCCAGCGCGTCCACTGAAGCTGCCGACCTTGCTGCCGAAATGGCAAGAACCGCCGACATAGCCGCCGTTCACCAGCTGGGGATCACTGCTGAAACCCGCCCTTCATTCAGTACCGAGGATTGACTGCTCTCAGGCCTCGCCCGTGGCCCGCTTAGCGGCCAAATTATCGTGGAAAGCGGACGCTAAGGCGGCGACATTCCTTCGAACTCCCAGCGATTTCAAGCAGCAAGCTTCGTAGCGACTGAAAACTAATCAGGCCCTTCCATCAGCTCGGTCGCGCCTGGCGACGTTGAGCGTAGTCGGCGGTGGCGGGGAAAAAGCCATAGTGAGCACACTCAAAAGGGAACAAAAAGAGATCGAATATCATCGGCGCTTATGGCATAGCGATTATGACGGTTTGCGAATTCAACTTGCTGGCGGGGGCATCATGGCGATCGAGTTCCGGCGTGGCGGCCGCAAGGTATCCAGCGGAGAATTCTTCAAGGGCATGATGGATGATGCTTTCGACGAGGTAATGAACAGCTATGCCGAAGAGGTGCATGGCAAGGCGGCTTCGGTCGTCGATCCAGCGACCGGCAAACACGCACCGGTCTTCGTGCGACGTATCGGGAAACAGGGCTGGACCGTCTTCACCAGCGGGTCGCCTGCCTTCGCGCGAGCGCTGGAACAAAGATTGGGGCTCGACAGGGGAGAAGTCCACGGCATGAATGAACCGGCAGATCGTGAACGCCTAGTCTATCTCGCGCACGCATCAGAAGACAAGCCAATCGTGAAGCCTCTGGCCGAAGGCCTGCTGCAGCGCGGTATCAATGTCTGGTATGATAATTGGGAAATCGGATATGGCGACAGCCTGCGTCGCAAGATGGAGGAAGGCCTCGGCAACTGCACGCATTTCGTCGTCCTGCTAACCCGGACTTCGATTGCCAAGCCGTGGGTCAATGAAGAAATCGACGCCGGGCTGATGAGCGCGGTCGAAGGGACGGCAAAGTTCATCGGCCTGCGCCATGACCTGCCATTGTCGTCTGTATCGCGGTTTCTCAAGACCCGGCTCACTCCCGAATATAGCCCGGGAGAAGACGGCATCGAAGCGCTGGCTGCTGAGATTTTCGGCGTTAGTAAAAAGCCTCCGCTCGGTCAGACACCCCGGTATGTGCAACAGCACGAGGCTGGCTCCACCTGGTCGTCGTCTGCGCGCGTCGTCGCCGAATATTTCGTGCGGAACAGTGAGTTGGGCCATTCGATGGATCCGCAGGCTAATTATGCAGAGATCCAGGAGGCGACCGGACTGCCTATGCCTGATGTGCGGATCGGGGTGCTCGATCTTGTCGGCGCCGGACTTCTGGAAAAGGAAGATTATTTGGAATTCACCGGAATCCGACGGACGTTCTCTGCGGCCGATGCCGATTTCGGTACGGTGACGGTGAGAACGCCGTTCTTGAAGGTCGCGTTGGCCTTGTCCTGCTCGATGCCTCGAGGAAGGCCGATGCGGCGCTCGAACCGTCCGTAGCTGCGTTCGGAATAGCCCCGGTCCTTGTCCTCGACCTCGGACTTCTTTTCGCCGCGAAGCGTCAGAACGCCCTCCTCGACGATCACTTCAACATCCTTCTCGTCGAGCCCGGGCAGCTCGGCCGTGACGCGGATCTCCTTGTCGGTCTCGGCAAGCTCCAGGCTCGGCGAGAGAATGCCGCGTTCCGCGCTGGCAAGCGACGGCACGCCGAAGCCCCGGAAAACGTCGTCGAACAAACGGTTCACTTCACGATGCAACGAAAGCAGGGGGTCGCTCGCCTCGCCCGCCGCGCTGACCTGAGCAGGGACCCTGTTTTCCTGCCGGCTCCAGGGGATCAAATCGCGAATCGCCATGACTCCAGATTCTCCAGGCCACCTCTCTTTGAACCGAAAGAACGCGCTCTTCGCCGGCTCCGACGAAGGCGGCGACAACTGGGCGGTCATCGCCACGCTCATCGAAAACTGCAAGCTGGGCGCGATTAACCCCAACGACTGGCTGACCCAGACCCTCACTGCGCTCGCCAACGGCCATCCCGCCAATCGCGTTCATGAACTCATGCCCTGGACCGCCGTGGGCTGAGGCCACCGCTTACAGATGTTTTATTGCAAACCTTGATTCGCTTCAACGACGCGCCGGTCGATGCGTTTGAACAACAGTCGCCCTATCCTTAAAGGCGAGCTTGATTAGGATGTCCGCATATCATTGCCGATGGTCGCCATTTTGCGCAACCATCGGCTCACTTGATCAAATCAATTAACCGTGGATCAGGCTTAGAAGGATGTAATTACGCTGCGCGCAATTGAGCCCCCCTTCAGTTCCTTATAAGCCTCGTTAATATCGCTCAGATTGATCTCGCGGGAAATCAGATCATCGAGGTTGATCTTTCCCTGCAGATAGAGGTGGGCGTACATTGGAATATCGTGCTTGATATTGGACGATCCCATATAGACGCCGCGCAGATCGACCTGTTGGGTCAGCAGATCAATCGTCACATTGACGTCGATCGTGCTCGTGGGAGAGTGAACGCCAATCAAATAGGCGCCACCGCCTTTGCGAACCATCTGGATCGCCTGTTGCGAAGTCGCTTTGATTCCTACAACCTCGAAGGCATGATCGACGCCGCCGTCAGTCAGGGCCTGCACCGCATTCACGGTGTCGCCAGCCGACGCATCGATAAAGTCGGTTGCACCGAACTTGCGGGCTAGGTCAGCCTTTTTGGGTTGCATATCGATCGCAATGATCCGTGACGCACCGGCCAGCTTAGCGCCGGAAATCACATTGAGGCCAACGCCGCCGATGCCGATTACCGCCACAGTATCTCCTGGCCGGACCGAAGCCGTGTTGATGGCCGCGCCCGCACCGGTGATCGTGCCGCAGCCCAGTAGCGAAGCCTGAGCGAAAGGCAGTTCCTTTGGTACAAGGGCCAGCTGATTCTCATGCACCAGCGCGCGTTCTGCAAAGGCGCCTGTACCGAATCCCTGTGCAACCCCCTCGCCGTCCCTGGTCAAGCGATGCATATGGTTGGGATCGTCACGCAATGTTTCTTCAGGCCTGGTGCATTGATAGGTTCGGCCGCCAATACAGGCCCGGCAATGACCGCAAAACTGGATCAATGATCCTACTACATGGTCCCCTACCGAAAATTCTCGTACTTCAGGGCCGACAGCGAGAACGACGCCTGCCAGTTCGTGACCCAAGACGGCCGGCAGGGGGACCCCGAAATCCTGTTCGGCAAAATGCAGGTCAGAATGACACAGACCCGAAGCCTTGACTTCCACTAGCACCTCTCGGCCGCGCGGAACGTCGATCTCAATCTCCTCGATCTGGAATGTTCCGTCGAGATTGTTAAGTATCGCAGCTTTCATTATGGTCTCCTGGATTATTCCATAGAATTGTGTGCATGAATGGCTCACGCGACCGCCATGCAATTCGATGAGTATCGTAATTGCTCGGCCCATCTTGCATTTTACCCGACATTCCCCAAGTGGCCTGCCGCTTGACTTCAAGATCGCCTGATTTTGCTCGCTGGGCAAGCGTTTTTCGCCCCGAGCGGTGTCTGTCGTCGCGCAAACGGCCGAAGTCGGGTGGATCAAGCCTCGAACCCGCAGCATTCTGGCCCGGCAGAGCCGCTTTTCCGCGCGGCAGACGGACCTGTCCTGCCGCTTTCGTTCAGCTTGGGCATGGATCGTGGTCATGCGCATGACGGAGGCGTTCGAAGACGGCGGATGGCGGCAAGGACGGCCCGCACCATCGGGCCGGTGACGGCGACCTCGGCCAACTGGAAGGTAATGGCGCGGGCGTGGCGGACGACGCGGGCGCCGATCTTGATCAGCTTGAGTTGCAGGCTGGTCAACGACCAGTCCGCCATGGCCTCGGGCAGTTCGATGCAGCGCAGGAAGGTTGCCAGGTTGTAGGCCAGCGCGTGCAGTTGCAGCCGCACCTCGTTGTGCCGGAACTTCCGGCATGACAGCCGCGTCCAGCGAAAGGCATATTTGCCTTCCTTGATGTGCTGCTCTGCGGTGCCGCGCTGGTTGTAGAACCTCACCACCCAGTCTGGCTCCATCGGCAGGTTGGTGACGATGAAGCCGACTTTGGGGAACAGCTCGCCCGGATGCCATTCGATCTTGGCGATGACGCGGCGCGGCTTGTCCCAGGACGCCGCCTGATACTCGAAGTCCTCGAAGAACCGTTTGACCTTGGTCAGCGAAGGCCGTCCCACGGGCCGTGTCAGCCGATGCGCGATCTTCTCGCGCAAGACGGCGTTGGCGGGCAGACGGATGGCGTAGAAGAACCTGGCTTCTTCCAGCCGCATATAGATCGCGGGGATCGCGTAGGCAGCGTCGGCCCGGAAGAAGCGTCCACCAAGGTCGCGGCCAGCATATCGGGCAATGACGGGATCAAGGACATCCCGCCAGCCATCGGCGCTGTGGACATTGCCGTTACGCAGGGCGCAGCGCTCCAGCATGCCAAACTGGTTGAACAAGAAGATGGGGTGATAGCAGGTGCAGTCGAAATGCCCGTTCCAGGCAGCACCTTCCTGATCGCCGTGGGTGGGGCTGACCGAGCTGTCCATGTCCAGCACGATGTATTTCAACCCGTTGCGGTCATGAAACCGGTCGATCCATTGGCCGTTCAGATCGGCCAGCGCCGCCCGGTTCGCGGCCAGAGCCAGCGTCTCGGTCTCGAACCGTCCCATCTGCGATGCCGAAGCAGCTTGCGCCTCGACGGCCCTGCCGCCAACGACCTGACGCATCACGGGATCGAGGGCCAAGCGGTCGGCATCGTTCACATCCTCGTATCCGGCCAGTCGTCCGAACACCGATTGCCGGAACAATCCGTCAAGCCGATGGAGCGTGTTCTTCCCGGTGCGGCTGTCTCGCAGCGCCTCCGACGCCAGATTGGACAGGCCGAGCACGTCATCAAGCTCGCGCATCACCAGCAGGCCACCGTCTGAACTGATCTGCGCACCACGGAACTCCAGACGCACACGGCGGTCGAAATCAACCCGATCTCCCCGCGCCAAGCCCGCACCCTCCAGGTGATCCATGAAACGCGCCCCTCGCAGCCGTCAACGCCATGATTTATATGCGAAATATCACGATTACGACAGCGAAATCAGCGACTTACTTGGAGAATGTGGGATTATATCGGCGGAGAATCGCATATCTGGCCGAAGGGCGACCTTTTCGCGACATTCGATGGCGTATTCATGGACTGGAATCCCGAGATTGACGCCCGCGATCTCGCGGTCCGGCTCATCAATCTCGACACCGACCAAGCGGATGCCGAGGAGGTGGATCAGGCGCTTGGCTGGGGGGCCCGCCGCTTCAACGCGGCGGCCGCCTATCTGGTCTCAGCGCGGATAGTCCAGCCCATCGAACACTCGGGTGGCAATGGCTATTGGCCCTGTGGCTTCTTGATGGGTGATGAACTGCTGCGTTTCGTGAGAAGTCTCTGACCCTGCCCGGCAACACAGCCGTCGTTCGAGGCGGCAAATGGCACCCCTAAAAGCTGCCCTACTTTCACAGGCAGCGTTGGCGACCCCGATCAACCGGCATGGGACGGTTACGACGGTTGGCTTTCAGGAGAGAGATAACACAGCTGCCGGTCAGTAATATCCACGCGTAACCCACAGAAACCTCTCAGATTTTGATGAAGTTCCGGCTTGACGTCAGCAATCAACGTGGAACATGCTGCGAATATTCGGGGGTGAGGCTTAGATGTGGTCAGATAACGAGACTATCCGTGACTTGGTCAACTTCTCTCATGTTGCAGATATCGCTGCCGAACGGATAGTCGGCGCAATGGGCGAGCCGCTATCGGTCGGCATTTCAGGTGACTGGGGCGTTGGCAAATCGTCGATGATGAAGCTGTTGCGTACCTCGCTCGGCAAGCACACGGACGTCGAGTTCCGCTTCGTGGAATTCAACGCCTGGCTCTATCAGAATTACGATGACGCCCGTGCCGCCCTGATGGAGGCAATCGCCGCTGCCGTGGTCGAACAGGCCGTTGCGAAGAAGGACTCGCTTTCGGAAACGGCGCTGAAGCACGCCCGTAGTCTGTTCGGTCGCGTGAAGAAGCTCAGACTGCTGGGTCTCATCGGCTCTACGGCGATTGACATCTACTCAGGCGGTCATCTTACGCCATTCCTCGCGGCGGGGATGGGGACGGTAACCGGCTTGCTCGACGGTGAAGTTACTGGCGAAGACCTAAAGAAGGCCGAGAAACTCGCTACGGACACCTACGAGGGCGGGAAAAAGCTGGTCGGCGACAAGAAGCCGGACGCGGCGCCCGAACCGGAAGAGGCTGATAGTCCGCGCAAAGCCATCCAGGCCTTTCGTGATGATTTGGAAGCGACGCTGACCGAACTTGGCGTAACCCTCGTGGTGCTAATTGACGATCTGGACCGCTGTCTGCCCAAGACCGCAATCGCGACGCTCGAATCGATGCGTTTGTTTCTCTTCCTGAAGCACACCGCCTTCGTCATTGCCGCTGACGAGGGCATGATCCGGCAGGCCGTGCGCTCGCATTTCGAGAACGCGACGCTCGATGACGATCTCGTCACCAACTATTTCGACAAGCTAATCCAGCTGCCCATCCGCGTGCCCGCGCTCGGCACCCAGGAAGTGCGGGCATATCTGATGATGCTGTTCGTAGATGCCGAGCCGGATCTCGACGGTACGGTGAAGGACAGTGTCCGCGAGGCCGTCTGCAAGCGCCTGGCTCAATCTTGGACCGGAGCTCGGGTCGATAAGGCATTCGTATCGGACGCGATCAAGAACTGCCCACCGAACGCCGAATGCCCATCGGGCTTGCTGAACCGCCTCGCGCTTGCTGAGCGGATCGCTCCTATTCTGACGACATCGCCCAAGATTCGTGGCAATCCCCGCCTCATCAAGCGCTTCCTCAACACCCTATCAATGCGCACCTCCATGGCGCGAATCCAGTCAGTAACTGTGGACGAGGAAGTGCTGGTCAAGCTTCTGCTGTTCGAACGCTGCGGCGACAAGGATGCCTATGCCGAACTGCTTCGCGCGGTGAACGAATCCGAGGACGGCTACGCTGCATTTCTTGGGGACATGGAGCGGCGCGCTCGCGGCGATGACACCGCGCCAGAGCTGGAAAAGCCATGGAACGAAGCGTTCCATATGAACTGGCTCACGCTGGACCCCCCGCTTGCTGATAAGGATCTGCGCGGCGCGCTCTACGTCGGTCGAGAAAGCCATCCAATCATTTCCCGTGCGGACGAATTGTCGTCCGAGGCGATGGAGGTGCTCGACATGCTCCTGAAGCTGAATTCGGCGAGTCCGATTGTCAGCGACGAGATCGCGAAATTGTCGAATCCGGAAATCGGCCGAATCACCGACAAGATCATCGTGAGGGCAAGGAACGAGGTATCTTGGGGGACACCCCCGATCCTCAACGCCTTGCAGGCGCTCGCTGCCGCTTCAACGACTTCTGCCCGTGCAGTCGTCGCCTTCTTCAGTGAGGTGCCGTCCAGTCAGATCAAGGCATCCATCGTACCGCGTCTCGCAGCGCTTGTCTGGGGGCAAGAGGTGCTCACCGCTTTCCACAAGCGAGGTGACTTGGCCGTTCCGGCAAAGAATGCCGTCACGAAATCAATGAAGGGGGAGAAATGATGGGCACGTCCGCCTCTAGCCGCGGCCCGGGATCTGGCCCCGACATTCCGATTGTACCCCCGTGGGTCGACAGTCCGCCACAGCAGCCCGCGCCCCAACCTCCGCAGCCAATACCCACACCGGGGCAAACGCCGACGTCCCCCTCTCCGCAGGCGCCTCAGTCGCCAAATCCTCAGGTTCTCCCGCCACCAAACCCCCAGCCGCAGCCTCAGCCCGAACCCTCGCCACCTGGCCGGTGGCGCGGGGTAAGGACGTCGCTCGGCAAATTCGGAGGCGGGGGCGACGACCGCGGCAGGCACTTGCGCCGTGGACTCGGCCACTATTCGCGGAGCGGCATGGGAGGCAGCGGCAATGCTGCGCGCCGGATGGGTGGTTCGGCCAGAACAGCCAGCGTCCTGCACAGCGCTCTGACCGCGCTGGCGAATGGAGAACCTCTTCCTCAGGAACTGGGGATTGACCCGCAGGCCCTGGTCGGGCTGTCACCATCAGAGTTTGCTGACGCTCTCGTGGATGCTATCCGCCCGATCGACGGAACGCAAGACGCCGAGGCAACACGTGATTCGGTGGCGCGAGCGCTATCCGACATGCTGGACCAGAATGCCGATATCACCAGCTTGACGCCGCAACAGGTCGATCAGGTCACAGCCTCGACCCTTGGATATGACGTCGCCCTGCGCATCGAGCTGGATGTCGGAAAAGCGATCATCGCCAAGGCCCCCACGAAGGGTGACGGATTGGAGCGGCTCCAGGAAATGAAGGACTATGTGCGCGAGATCGTAGCTGCTGAATACGCAGAGGAGCGCTCCAGCGTTGGGACCGTCGGTCGCGCAGCTATTGAGCGGATTTCGCGCAACGCGATTCAACAGGCATTCGAAGTGTTTGAGGAGGATGGCGAGCTGTGATCAGAGTCGCATGCCTTCCCGAGAATCTCCCGGACCAAGCCGGGACTGATCTGCGGTTCGACATTTATTCCCGATCGCGTCTCGCAGGACGCGGGCGGGTCGGCAACTTGGTTCCCGGCCGTGTCCGTCGGTTTGGCCTCCGGCCATCGGTCGATGCCTGGGATTTCACGTCGTTCGCGATGGCCGTGGTTGCTGCCGACGAGGCGGTATCACGCGAGCGTAGCCCAGATGGATGGACACGTGAGATCGGGCTGACGGTTGCCGTCTCCTTGCCAGATTTCTGGAACTCGCAGCGCGCCCGCCTGACCCAGGCGCTCCGCTTCCTGTCTGGAGACATCTGGGAACTGGATTTCATCGGAGACGGTGCTGCTCCCACGACCAGCGATCCCTCGCGACTGCGCAACGAGGACATGGTCTGTTTGCTATCAGGCGGCATGGACAGCCTAATCGGAGCAATCGACGTCGTTGGTGAAGGGCGCAGTCCGCTTTTCGTAAGCCAGATGGCCAAAGGCGACACTGCGGACCAAAAGATGTTCGCTCACGCCATCGCGCCCCATAGCCTGCATCTTCAACTCAACCATCATGCCCGTCCACCCGGGCCATCAGAACGATCTCAGCGTGCTCGCTCGATCGCCTTCCTCGGCTTCGGAGTGTTGGCAGCGACCTGCCTGCGGCGGCATCATGATGGCTATGAGGTGGAACTCCGCATCCCTGAAAACGGCTTTATCAGCCAGAACGTGCCGCTGACCCCGCTGCGCACCGGAAGCCTCAGTACGCGCACGACGCACCCATATTTCCTGCGCCTCATTCAAGAGACCCTCGACGCGGCCGGCTTGCGGGTCCGCTTGAATAACCCCTATGAGCACAGCACGAAGGGCGAGATGCTCTCGGGTTGTACGGACCAAGCCCTTCTGGCTCAGCTGGTCGCCGATTCGACCAGCTGCGGGCGTTATTCTAGAACAGGCTTCCAGCATTGTGGTCGCTGTGTGCCCTGCCAAGTGCGGCGTGGCGCCTATCTCGCGTGGGGGCAGAACGACGAAACCACCGACGGCTACAAATACGGACCATTGGGCCAAGATGACGTGCGGCATGCCCGGTTCGATGACGTTCGGTCTGTCGCCATGGCCGTTGAAACAGTGCGCCGATATGGCATCGACGAGCTGATTGGCGGTGCGATGAATGCGCGTATGCTCGGCGACGTTACCCCCTATCGTGAGGTCGTCCGGCGTGGCATCGCGGAATTGGCCGCGCTCCATGCTCATCTCGGTGTCACTTGATCGACTTCCACTGCCATATTGATCTGTATCCCGACCCTCTGGCCGTCCTTGACGAAGTCGATGCAAGAGGGACCTATGTATTGGCGGTCACGACGACGCCGAAGGCTTGGCGTGGGACAAAAAAGCTGGTCGGAGATCGCCAGCGGGTTCGCGTTGCTCTTGGTCTGCATCCCGAGCTGGTCGCACAGCGCTATCAGGAAGTTCCCCTGCTATGCGGCCTACTCCCAGAAGCTCCATATGTCGGGGAAATCGGGATCGACGGAAGCCCGCCGCACCGGGGTTCGCTCGATCTACAGAAATCTGTCTTCGATCGCATACTTGCCGAATGTGCGACGCACGGCGGGCGGGTCATGACGATCCATTCTCGCGGAGCTGCAACTGCAGTGCTGGATGCACTTGAGCGCCAGCCCGATGCCGGGGTGCCTATCCTTCATTGGTTCAGCGGCACAATGAGAGAGTTGGAACGGGCAGTTCAACTCGGTTGCTGGTTCTCCATAGGACCTGCGATGCTCCGCTCCCGGAAGGGCCGCGAGTTGGCGGCAGCCATGCCGCTGGATCGGCTGTTGACGGAAACGGATGCACCTTTCGCACGAGATGGCGAAAACCCTTTGATGCCGTGGCAGGCTTACGATTGCTTGGGTGAACTGGAAACGATCAGTAACCTAGGCATGGGGGCACTCGCCTTGCAGATTAAAAGAAATTTGAAGCGACTTGGACAATACAAACAGTCACCCCGCTTAACGAAATCGGCGCCGCTGAGCGGTTGACGGCGGCCATGCGCCATTGCCGTTCGTTTCCCGCCATTCTCGCTCGTCTGAAACCGAACACCATCATGGCCGTCTTTCGAGTCGGGCTCTTGGGCTTAGTCGGCTAACGGGTCCAGTGCGGCGAAGAATGGAAAGGGCGGATCGATCATCCTTTCTTCTTGGCGACCATCAGGCGGCAGGCGAGCTCTCGCTCTCCCCACCGCGTCGAGAATGCGTCTGAGACCTCAAACCAACTACCGTCACTGCCAGCACCGTGATGCACACCGATACAAGAACATTGGCACTCATGACCCTTGGCGTTCTGGCAGGACGGCGAGCATATCTCCTGCTCGCGAAAAGGCTGGATGACGTAAAGGTCGCGTCCGTCAAGGTGGTGTAATTTCGGCTGTGGCCGTGGGCCATCGTCAGGCGGCTTTGGCGGTGATGTGTAGGGGCTGATTTTCCTCCTCGATCATGGGTTGGTTGAGTTCGGCCATGCCTTCGATCTGCATGTATCGGTGCTGGAGCTGCCACTCGTCGTTCTGCTCCATCAGCACAGCCCCGACGAGGCGGATGATGCTGTCTTCGTTCGGGAAGATTCCGACGACGTCGGCGCGGCGCTTGACCTCCTTGTTGAGCCGCTCGAGCGGATTGGTTGAGTGTAACTTCGTGCGGTGCTGGGTGGGAAAGCCGGTGTAGGCGAGCACGTCGGTTTCGGCCTCGTCCATGCAGGCGCCGAGCTTGGGCCAACGGGTGCGCAACTGGTCGGCGACCTGTCGCCAGACCTGCGTTGCGCTTTTCTGATCGGGCTGCAGGAAGACCTGGCGGATCGCGGCGGCGACGACAGTGTTCTGGCCCTTGGGCACATAGGACAGGGCATTGCGCATGAAGTGCACCCGGCAGCGCTGCCAGGTGGCGCCCATGACGCGGGTGATCGCGCCCTTGAGGCCCTCGTGAGCATCGGAGATGACCAGCTTCACGCCGGTAAGACCGCGCCGAACAAGGTCCTTCAGGAAGTCGGACCAGAAGACCTCCGCTTCCGAGGGGCCGATATGCAGGCCGACGATCTCGCGCCGGCCCTCGGTGTTGACGGCCATGGCGATTATTGCGGCAACGCTGATGATCCGCCCGCCTTCGCGTACCTTGAGATAGGTGGCATCGAGCCAGAGATACGGCCATTCGCCGGTGAGCGGGCGTTTCAGAAAGGCATGGACGCGCTCGTCAATGTCCTTGCAAAGCTTGGAGACGGTGGACTTGGAGATGCCGGTCATGCCCATGGCCTGGACGAGTTCATCGACCCGCCGGGTGCTGACCCCGCCGATCCACGCTTCCTGGATCACCGCAACCAGCGCTTTCTCGACCATCTTGCGGGGCTCAAGGAAGCCCGGAAAGTAGGACCCAGCACGCAGCTTGGGGATTTTCAGGTTCAGCGTGCCTACCCGGGTATCCAGCGAACGGTCGCGATAGCCGTTGCGCCAGGTCGCGCGCTCGCTGCTGCGTTCGTGGCGACCCGCGCCGATCAGGCCATCAACGTCGGCCTCCATGATCAGCTGCAGCACGTTCTCGGCGATGGTGCGCAAAAAATCCGGTTGGCCGCCCTTCGCAGCAAGCTCTTCGATCAGTAATCTGTCCTCGGTCATCGGGAACTCCTCTTCGTCACGGTTGAAGTGTGCAAACTCCACCATAACGATGAACCCGGTGGCCACCAGCGACGCCGCATTCCGGGGTGGGGCATGCCCCACCCCGGAATACACCATCGCCTACACCGGAAATTACACCACGAGCGCGGACGCTAACTGACGTAAATGCAACCGTATCTTTCTAGTGCGCGGTTTACGAGATCGTCGAACCAAGCTTTCGGAATCTCCCAGAACTTCCTTGATGCTTTCCAGCATGGTGTGTTGCGACGCTCATTCTGCAACCACCGCCGGTTGTCCGGATCGAACGGCAGCCGGACCCGAAGAAGCTCGCCCTTTCCCGATCGTCTCAAGACGACGGGGATTTTCTCTTGATTCCATATGGCTTGGATCGACCGTTCCATTGGCGACTGACATAGCATTTTCGCATTCCTTCGCGAATGCTAGTAACCAAGTAATCCTTGGCAATTTCTGCGCATGCGCAATTTTGTGCGGAGTGGCGCCATAAGTCATCGTAGGGGGCGACCATGCTGAAAGCGACAGAAGCCGAAACCGAGGAAGTACGGGAATATTTCGAGTGGCAGGCACCCGATCTCCAGGTCACTTTCCTGCAGAAGGTCTATTCCGAAGCCGTCCTGAACACCCGCCATGACGTTTGGGACGTTCACACCAACAAAGATCGCTGGTGGATCATTACGGGCGGCACGAACCTTTACTCGCAGGCGCAGTTTCCGAACATGGATCTAGCGCTCACATTCCACATCGGCCTGATGCTGCGAATCCCGCGAACGGAAAAGCAGCAGGTGAATGATCTCCGCATTCTCCAGTTCGAGCCCGTCCTTGAGAAGATGGAAGACGTCGGCGCCGCGATGACACAGGCACACAATCTCGCGGATTACCAGACCGTCGGAGTACGGTGCCGCGAGACCCTGCTTGCACTAATTGGCGCGGCGCAAGATGCAGCGGTCTGGACCGAGGCACCGCCGCAACGCGCAAATTTTCGCGCTTGGGTCGACATCATCATTAACGACCTCCTTCCGAGCGAGACGAACAAGGAGCGTCGGGGCGCGATCAAGCAGACGCTTGAATCCGCCTGGACCTTCACAAACTGGCTGACACACGCCAAATCGGCGACATGGCTCGACGCGGATATGGCGCATGCGTTGACGCAGCAGGCCGTGACCATGGCGATGACGCAGATTCTGCGAGCGCTGCGAGGAGTGCCCGAGGAATGTCCGAAATGTGGATCGCCTCATCTCGAGCCCGAGCAAGGCGAGAATAGTGCCGCGCCCGGCACCCTCTGGGAGCGGCCGACCTGTACTGGGTGCGACTGGACCGGCAGGCCTGTCCCGATCCTCGACTCAGAAGCTGCGCGTCCGATCATCATGCGAGAGGGCAGATACACGCACGAGCACAGCATTATGACGGTGCCGCTGCGAACGATCATGAAGGCGGGTGATCCACCGATCAAGCCGCTGCCGGAAGCGGAGTCTGGGCCGCCGGAACCCGTCGTCTATTTCGCATACGGGTCCAACATGTTGACCGCCCGACTGCGCGAGCGGATGCCGAGTTGCAAGCCGCTTGGCATAGCGAAGCTGCCGGGCCACGCGCTACGCTTCCATAAGCGGAGCAAGGACCAGTCGGGGAAGTGCAACGCTTTTGCCACCGACGATGACCAGGGCGTGATGGGGGTCCTTTTTGCCTTTGACCCCGCCGAACGCCCGACACTCGACAAGGCCGAGGGTGTCGGCAACGGCTATGAGCATGCGACGGTCACGGTCATCAATGACCAAGGCCGGCGGCAGAAGGTTCTGACGTACCTCGCCAGCCCGAACGCGATCGACGACAGCCTCGCGCCCTATACTTGGTATAAGGACTTCGTTCTGGCTGGTTGCGCCGAGCATGGGCTGCCGGCCGACTATGTCGCGGTCTATGTTCAATCTGTCGAGGCGACGGAAGATCTCAATAGGGCGCGGGACGCCAAGGAGCGGGCGAAGCTCGTTGCCGCCGTCCCGTCAAAGCCCGAACCGCAAGACCTTCCTACCTAATCACGCTGACGGCTTCTGGGATCGGTTGCCCGTGCGGTATCAAGTGCGTTTGCGCGTGATCGCTAGATCGTCGCGGCGTCCCGGACAGCGCAGATATAGACCTCACCACGCGTCTGTAAGATGGCAAGTCGCGCGATCAAAGTCAGCTTCGCTGGCGTTGCGCCCTGAAAACTGTCGGTCAATTAGTGGACATTCGGGGGCCTGCCGCTCGATAGCCGACGGTCTGCGCTTGGGGCTGCAATATCGGCGACTTAATGCCTAGGAAGGGTCGCCCCCGAAAGCCAGCGACGACGCGTCCCAACGTCAGTTGTTCCATTTCTGCAGCTAGAAGCTGCCTGTCCGGACAGTCCGCAAGCATAGTCGTCCGTCATTGGCCAGCGCATATAAGCAGATCTGCTACGAACGCATCAGAGGGGAGGGGGCTTTGCCCTGATTGAGCCAAATGGGCGTCGATGGTCGATGCACCTGGCTCACAGTCAGGAGTGTGTCCCATGATCAAGTCGATCCCGCTGAACAAGCTCGTCCAGTCTCCCCGCAATGTCCGCCGTCACAGTGACCCCGCTGCCGATGCCGAGCTCAAGGCCAGCATCGCAGCCCATGGGCTGCTGCAGAACCTGATCGTCTGGCCGGCCGCGAAGGGTAAGTTCGAGGTCGAAGCCGGCGAACGCCGCCGCCGCGCGATGCTGGCGCTCGCTTACGACAAGATCCTCGCCCGCGATCACGAAGTCACGTGCCTCGTGCTCGAGGACAGCGCCGAAGTCGCGGTCGAGACCAGCCTCGCAGAAAACTTTCATCGCCTCGCCATGAACCCAGCCGATGAGGCCCAGGCCTTTGCCGCGCTCGTGGCAGGCGGTGCGACTGTTGAGGATGTTGCGCACCGCTTCGGCCTGACCGTCCGCTTCGTCGAGGGCCGGCTGCGTCTCGCGACGCTTGCGCCGGTCGTGTTCGAGGCTCTTGCCTCAGGCCAGATCACTCTCGACATCGCCAAAGCCTTTGGCGCGACCTCGGACCAGGAGATCCAGACCCGCGTATTTGAGCAGGTTTCATCGGCCTACTATGCGCCCAATCCCGACAGCATTCGGCGAATGGTCCTATCCGGGACCGTCCGGGGCAGCGATCCCCGTGCCCGCCTTGTCGGCCGCGACTCCTACATTGCCGCCGGCGGCCGAATCGAGCGCGAACTGTTCGACGACGATAACAGCGAATCCTGGGTCGATGTCGCCTTGCTCGAGAGCCTCGCGGCGGCGAAGATGGAAGAACAGGCGAAGGTGCTCGCAGCCGAACAGGGTCTCGCCTGGGTCAAGCCCACGCTCGATCCCTATGCCAGCCATGATCTGGTCGAAGGGCTGGTCCGGCTTCCTGCCGAACCGGCGCCGCTGACCGAAGCGGAATTGGCGAGGCTCGACGAACTCGATGCTTCCTATGACGAGCATGCGGCGATCCTCGAAGACGAGGACAGCGCCGCGGAGGCTGTGGCTGCGGCCGAAGCGGCCATCGAAGCGATCGAACACGAATGCCAGGAAATCCGCGCCCGCCCGCCAGTCATAGCGGCTGACCTCAAGGCCGAGGCGGGGATGATCCTGGTCCTCTCGCGCGATGGCACGCCGGTTCTCCAACCCGTGTTCTACGGCGAGCGAAAGACTGAACCTGCCGAAGCCGATAGCGGGATCGAAGTCGTTCCGACGGAAGATGGGTCGGACAAGCGCCGGACCACCTTGTCCAAGCGCCTGGTGGACGAGCTGGCCATGCAGCGCCGTGATGTCCTGGCACTGCATGTTGCCTCTGACCCCGGGCTTGCGCTCGACATTATGGTCTTCAGTCTGGCGGATGCCGACACGCACGACTGGCGGACGCGGGCTGCCACCACGCTGCGCGCGCCTGTTCCGGCAGGGCCGATCATCGGCTTCGAAGCCAAGGATGCTCCGGCGAGCAGCGCGCTTGCCGAGCTCAGGTCCAGTCTCGACGAAAGCTGGCGTGCGGGCACCGATGCGACTGCCCGCTTCGACCTGTTTCGCGCGCTGTCCGATGACAGCCGCGCCGCATGGCTTGGCTATGTCGTCGCCCGGTCGCTCGAGGCGAGCCTCAACATGACGGGCGAGCGTCAGTTGCCGTTCCAGGATTACCTTGGCAGCCTGATCGGCATCGACATGGCGCAATGGTGGAGACCGACTGCGGCCAACTACTTTGACCGGGTGCCGAAGCAGGTGATCCTCGACGCGCTGACCGATGTTGGCGGTCTCGAGCTTTCCTCGCGCTTTGCCTCGGTCAAGAAGGGTGATCTCGCGATGAGCGCCGAGCGTGTCTTCGCCGGCACCTACATCACCGAAGTCGAAGTACGCGAGAAGGCTCTGGCCTGGGTGCCTGAGGTCATGCGCTTCACTTCCGCTGCGCCAGAGGCTGGCGAGCCGGAGATTGACGCCACTGACGCCGAGCCAGGTTTCGACAACGAACATCAGCCCCCCCGCGAGCTGGCCGCCTGACCTCCTCCTGACAGGCAAGGCTACTCGTGACCCAAGAGAAGCGGTCCTTCGGCTCACGCCGGAGGGCCGCTTCCTTTTTGGAAGAAGAGCAGAGGGGGCTCGGGACCCTGTGGCACTGACCGGCGAACCCGTCGCCGATTGTCCAGATGCCGCAATCAGGAGAACCATCATGGCCTATCGCAAGGAGCAGGGCGGCGGCCTGTCGCCCGCCACCCGTATCACCCAGGAAATCATCGCCCGTCTGGAAGCGGGCACGAAGCCGTGGATCAAGCCGTGGCGCGGTGTCCCGGTCTCCCGGCCCTTGCGGGCCTGCGGGATCCCGTACCGCGGCATGAATGTCTTCTGGCTCTGGATGGTCGCCGACATCTGCGGCTACGCCTCGCCATTCTGGATGACCTACAACCAGGCAAAATCGCTCGGAGCCCAGGTCCGCAAGGGCGAGAAGTCGACCATCGCGATCTTCTACAAGAGCTACACCAAGGAGGTTGAAACGCCTGATACCGGCGAAAAAGCCGATGAAGCCCGCAGGGTGCTGAAGGCCTATCCAGTCTTCAACGCCGATCAGGTCGACGGTCTGCCCGAGCGCTTCCATCCGGCTGCAACGCTTGAGCTCGTCGAGCCTGAAGGACGCGAGGCCGAGCTCGACGCCTTCTTCGCCGCCATCCCCGTCAACCTGCGCCACCAGGGCTGCGAGGCTTACTACGAACCGACTGCGGATCGTGTCACGATGCCGCCGACGAGCCTGTTTTCCGGCTTCGACCACTATTATGCCACGCTCGCCCACGAGCTGTCGCACTGGACCGGCCATGCAAGCCGGTTGGGACGTGATCTCAAGAACCGCTTCGGCACGGCGGCCTATGCCGCCGAAGAACTGGTCGCCGAACTATCTAGCGCCATGCTCGGCGCCGAGCTGGGTCTGCCGGTCACGCATCTCGACAATCACGCCAGCTATATCGAGCACTGGCTCAAGCTGCTGAAGGACGATGACCGCGCCATCCTAACCGCTGCAGCCAAGGCCGAAGAAGCCGCGAGCCTGCTGCTCAAGCTCGGCGGGAGGGTCACCCCTGGCCAGTTTGACGACGCGTCAGACGACGCGGCGCTCGCGGCCTGAGGGAGGATGCCATGGGCCGATCGGTCAGCTATCCCAGCGGCGCAATCGTCGCATTCACGGTTCTCGAGGTCGAAGCCGAGGACGACTGGGAATTCGAGTATGAATGGCTGCGTAACGATCTGTGCGAACGGGCCGCCAAAGCCTTCCCGTCGCTGATCCCGCATGATGGCTGGCGCGGACGGGAGGACCGGATCCTCATGCGCAATGCCTATGCGGATTTCGGTGTGTCGGTCTATGGTGGGCTGGTTGCCGTCTGGATCGTCGAACGCGATGACGGGGCCTATTGGGACGCCGATTGGCGCACGGCCCGGTCACCGCGGGCACAGTGCTGGCTGTCACAGATCGCATCCCGCTTCGATGCCATGTTTGGCGACTATGAATGCCTCGGGCATATGTCGAACGGCGAGGGGGTCTACACCAAGCGCGCAGCTTGAGGTCTGCGAGTTGGCCAGAAGCAGCGCTTTGGGTTGCCATCCCTGACTGAGCTTTGCCGGCCGCTCATGGTCTGGCGCCATGCGAGAGAGGCCCTGGGCCAGCCGCCAGCTTTGCGCAACCCGGCTTGGGCGGGCCCGTGTTGGCCTTGGCCCTTCGGGCTCAAGGCCTGCCCGCGCCAGCCCGCCAAGACGGGTTTCCCCTGGCGGGTGCGCAATCCTGCCTGAAGCTGGCCCTGACGGGCTCTCGCTGGCGCAGCCATGAACGGGTGCGTCGGCCTCACGCCAGTCAGGAGGAAATCCCATGCACACGTCATTTGCCGACCAACTCGCCGGGCTCGATCTCGCCGGCTTCTCCATCGGTCCTGCTCCCATATCGACAAGCGATTTCCCGGTCCGGGAGGCGGTTGTCCAAACCCTCGAAGCGGTCTGGTCCGATCTTTTTGCCATGGTGTCCGGGACCGCTCTTGAAGCCGATGCCGAGGATCTTGGCTGGGCCTTCGTCAACATCTTTCATCGCTCGGCGGAACGCAAATCGACGGCCCTTGACCGGGCGACCGACGAGGTCCGCGCGCTGATTGCTACGGCCGATGGATCCGAGGTTCACACCCATGACCTTGAGACCCAGGTCGAGCGGGCGCAGTGCGCCGAAAGTGCGATGCTGGCGCTTGAAGAGATGCGCGAGGTCGCAGCAGCCCTTTACCTCAACGAGTTCGGTTCCTCCTGGAAGCCGGTCTCCAGTTCTCGCTTCAATCACAGCGTCATGCTGACTTCTGCGCTCGTCGAAGGGCGCGACTTCCTGCGCGCCCGTGCCGAGGCCAAGCGCCGTGCGGCGGTGCCCGAAGGAACCCCTGTCGTCTTCGCTGGCGGGCGCACCCGTCATGCGACCCAGGACGATGCACTGACCTTCGGCAACAACGTCTGGGCAACGCTCGACAAGGTCCGCGACCGCGTGCCCGACATGGTGCTCATCCATGGCGGTGACACCAAGGGCGTCGACCGCCTGGCATCGAGCTGGGCCGAACGGCGCGGCATCCCGCAGGTCACGTTCTCGCTCGAAATGCGGCTGGGCGCCCGTGCCGGCTTCAAGCGCAACGAGCGGATGCTCTCCCTCGATCCGCGCTACGTCATCGCCTTTCCGGGCAATGGCGTGCTCGAACGTCTGGTCATCGAAGCCAAGGCCCGGCGGATCACCGTGGTCGATCGGCGCGGGCCCCTCGGTACCAATCCGAAGAACTCTTCGGTCAGGACCGACTAAGGCCCTGTCGGTCTTGGCGCCAGCGCCGGATCGGCGCTGGCGTCGCCCATCAGAGGAAAGGCGCGCGCCTGTCAGTTTGAGCCAGCGGAGGTCGTTGGCTCCTTTCTACAGGAGGCAGTTCATGATCGATATCGAGGCTGTGATGGCCGATTTTGCCGTTCGCCAGGCCGAGCGGCAGACCCAGGTGGTCGAAGAGATTCAGCAGCTCAAGGTCGCCATTCTTCCGCGCTTGCAGGAAGCCGGCATCGCCCGTGTCGAGATCCGCTTTGACGGCTGCGGCGACAGCGGTGCCGTTGAAGAATGTGTATGCCTCGATGCAGCCGGCGCGGGGATCCCGTGCCCGGAAGTCTCCCTCATGGAAGGCGAAGCAGACAGCGTTGATCGTACTGGTTCCGCAGAGCCGCAATCACTCGGGCAGGCACTCGAACAGCTGACCTACCTGGCGCTCGAACGTCACCATCCTGGCTGGGAGATCAACGACGGTGCCTGCGGCGAACTGGTGATTGATGTGACTGAGGCGACTTTCGTGCTCGACTGCAGTCTGCGCTTCATCGCCACCGATGATCATTCGACCGAGCTCTAGGAGACCCGGCATGGCCCACTGCTACTACCACGCTCTCTCGTCGGTCCGGAAATGGGGCGGCACGGTCGATGATTATCTCCCGCTGCACCAGTGGTTCGACCAGTCCAAGGCAATCCTGGCAGACCCACGACACCGCGCGCTGCGGCACCATGCCGAGGGGATATTCATGCTCGAAACCCTGTTCGGCGAGACCCTCGTCAATGCCGATGGCCGGGTCGTTCCGGTGCGTCTGGTCGGCGAACAGCACGTGCGCGAAGACTTGGGCTCGATCCCCTCATTTGCCGATTGGGCGCGCTTGATCACGCCGCAGGCCTGGATGCTTCGCGGCAACCCTTTGGACGGCGCTGAAGGGGTGACGATCGACATGCCTGGCCGCGGTGAAGCAGTTGCGCCCAGGAGCGTACCACCTGCTGAAGCGGTCGGTACCGTGATCTAAGAGGGGGTTCTCCGGTGAAGGGGCGGGGTGGATGATCCTGCCAAGACCGGAGGGAAGCGAGTCAGGGCAAACCTGTTCAAGGCATCCAGCTCCACCCGGCTTCGATGCAAACCTGTCCCTGAATCACCCCCCGTCGAGACGCGCAACCCGGATCAGGTCCGGCCGAGTTGCCGGGCTGTGCCCGGCTGCCCGCTCCACCCGACCCAGTTCCGGGTTCCCCTTCGGTGCGCTTCGCCATGGGGCGCTTCTGCTCGGGTTTGCAGCCGGGATGGACCCGGATTGCTCGATCAGGAGAAAGCCCATGACCAATCTCGTTATCCTCGTTGGCCGCATCGCTCGCGACCCCGAGACCCGCACCACCCAGGGTGGAACCAGCATCACCTCGGTCTCGGTCGTGACCGACCGTCCCGCCCGCAAGGAAGGCAAGACCTACAAGGACGAGAACGGCTACACCGCCAAGGACAGCGAATTCCACCGGATCACCTGCTTCAACGGCCTGGGTCAGAACGTCGCCAAGTATTGCACCAAGGGTCAACTCGTGACGGTCGAAGGGCGCATCCACTACACCCAGTGGGAAGATCAGAGCGGCACCAAGCGCTACGGCTGCGAGATTATCGCCGACAAGGTCGACTTCCTCACCAAGGGCCGGTCCGGCAGCAACGAAGGTGCTCCCGATATCGACGAGGACTGAATGTCCTTGCCTCACGACAAGGCCCCGGTGGCAGACGCCATCGGGGCCTTTTCTTTTGTACGCCGGCGATGCGGCGGCGCGGGGCATCGAACCCCTTGCCGCCGCCGGATGGGCTTTACGCGGGAGCAATCCGCTTCAGCGTTTCCTCGATCCCGAGCGCCATCGATGCGCGAACGATCTGGCGTAACTGTGCCGGTTCGATCGTCTCTGCACCGCACTCGATCAGCAGCTTTCCGAGTTCGGTCGCTGCTTCTTCGCGAAGACGCGCCTCCTCGTTCTCGAGTTGGGCACGCTGTTCACGCAGCTTCTTCAGCGCATCGCGGGCAGTGGGTTTGGACCTGGCCATAGTGCTTCCTTCTTGCTGGCCGTTGGTCCCCTCCGCTGCCGATCTTGGCACTGCGGGCGCATGTAGGAAAATGGTTTGTGGGGCAGGCGTTGCGCTTCTGCGCAGGCGTTGGAGAGGTCTCTCTCGCAGAAAGACCAAGTGTGATGCGGGCTTTGGGGCTGCGTCAAGGACGACGGGGCCCCACCATTTTTACCGGGCAAGCCCGGCAAAAATCGTTGCCCCCATCGCCGCTTCGCGGCCGCTATCGCGGTCCCTGACCCAGCCCGTCACCCACATCCTTCGCAGCTCCTGATGCGACGCATCGAACATCAGGAGGAAAGATCATGTACGCTTCACTGAACATTGCCGCTGCTAGTCCCGCCGCCGATCAGGCAGCCTTCGTTGCTGCCCTGGATCAGGCTCATGCCCGGTCCCTTCACAGCTACTTCACGCAGTACGTCCTGACCGATGACGAGGCAGGCTATATCGCGGTCGATGAAGGCGACTACGGCGCCTTGCCCAAGGCCATGCTGGACCGTGTCATCGATACTGTGCCGGGCCGTCTCAGCGATGAATTCTGACTCGCCGGTTTGGGAGGAAGTCCGTCAGGGCTTCCTCCTTTCTTTTTGCTCGCAGACCGTTTCGGCATCCCTAGGCCGGTACGGAGAGGCGGGTTACCAGCGTCAGTCGGGGGTATCGGGACGGTCGAGATCGGCGAGCCGTTCCGGCATACCCAGAACCTTCATCGCTGCGGCCTCAATGGCTTCTGCCTGTGTCGGGAAAGCCTCGGAAGAACTGATCGACACCCCGTTCGGGTAAGTGACTGTCGCCTGGAAACCATTGCCCTTCGGTGTCGCACTCAATGTGACCTGGCCCATGCGGCGCTTCCTTTCTGCCCGGAATACTGGCTGCATCATAGGCGTCGATCCCGTCTGTGCCTATCGCGATCCGCAGATCGGCTACTTGCCGAGGACCCTGGGAATGGGGATCGCAAAACGCATCATCCGTTACAGGATCAATAGCTGGTTCCTCTCCTCGCAGTTGGGGACAGTTGGGCACACCGTACGCGACAAATCGCTGGAATGATTGACGGAAAAGCAAGTAATTACAGTTTCATGGATCGAATTCGGCGAAATGGCAGCTTCTCCGTCAAAAATGACGTGGGCGAGGGGAGTTACGTGGATTTGACCAAAGCGAGGCCGAGAATGGCGGAATTCCGCCGTCCTATATGTTCTTGACATGTTCTTGAATCTGACTTAGCTTCTACTTCGCCTTTCGCAGTGTGAACCGGGCTCCTGACCACAAGGAGTCCGTGCATGACACGGCCAATCTGTCTCCAGGTTTACATCTCCAGCGAGCTCAGTTCGCTGATCCGCAAGGCTGCCAAGGCCAAAGGGATCAGCATGAGCGAGTGGGTTCGCGCCCTGCTCGCCAATGCCTGCACCGAGGACGAGCTTGCCTCGCGGCTCGACGCTTCCATTGAACGTATTTCCCGCCGCTCGGTGTTCCTGATGGTCGGTGTGGATGCGCTGTTGGCAGGGCACCCCGATCACGCTTTGCGCGGTCGGGCGCACCAGGCTTACGCGCGCAAATGCAAGGAGCTGGGTCTCTCCACCGCTAGCGGCGATGGAGGTTCCGATGAAGCGTAACCTCGTCAATTTCACGCGCGGCAGCCAGCTGCTCGGACACTTCAGCTTCATGTTCGCGGCGGGGCTCAAGGGCCCGTTGATCGTTGCCGCGCTTGTGATCTCATGGACATCATGGTGGACCATTTCGGCAGGCCTCACCGATCATGAAGTCTACCTGGTCTGGATGCGGATCTATGCCGCCATCTACGGCTTCATGGAGTTCGATCCCGCCAAGCGTATCACTCTGGAAACCGCCTTTGGCGCGTCCATCCAGTTTCCGATTGCCCAGCTCGACCACTACGCACCGGTGGTCCATGCGTGGGAGAAGCTGACGGATCTGATGACCAGTGCGTTGTGGCGTTCCGGGTTCCTGTTGGTTCCCGCGTTTGCCGTCTTCTACTGGTTCGCCGAGCGGTTCGGCGGCCGCTCCAAGGAGCGCAAACACGAGCGCGGCGCGATGCTTGTTACGCTCCCCGAGCTCGTCGATGAATTGACCACCCACAACCGGCGCGAGCGCACCCGCGAGCTCGATTCCGCGCTGGGCTGGAAATGGCGGCTCAGCATGCCGCGAGAGATCGCCCGGGTCTTTCCCTATCGGCCATCGCAGATCGCCACTGTGACCTATCCCTGGCGGCTCGAACAGAGCCACGCGATGCTCATTGGCACGACCGGTATGGGCAAGACCGTAGCGATCTCCGACATGATCGCGGAAGCCAGAGCCAAGGGGCAGCGCTGCGTGGTCTTCGATCTGACCGGGGCCTTTATCCAGCACTTCCATGCTGCCCATTGCGACATCATTCTGAACCCGCTCGATGCGCGCTGCCCCCAGTGGAGCATCTTCGATGAATGCCGTTCCGAAGGTGAGTTCTGGGCCGCTGCGGACGCGCTCGTCCCCCACGACGGGGGTGGCGAAGCCCAGTTCTGGGTGATCGCTGCCCGCGCCCTGTTCGTCGAATTCTGCCTCAAACTTGTGGCCGAGGGCAGGGCGACCAACGACGCCCTGGCGCGCGAGCTGATGACCGCGGACCTCTCACGCGTGCATGCCATGATGCGCGGAACGATCGCCGATCCGCTGACCGCGCCGGAAGCCGCCCGCATGGCAGAATCGATCCGGGCCGTTTTCAACGTGAACGCCAAGGCGCTCAAGCTGCTGCCGACTGCCGGACCTCGTTTCTCGGTTCGCCAGTGGATCGAGGATGGGGCCGATAGCGCCCGAAGCGAAGGCTCGATCCTGTTCATTTCGGCTCGCTATGTCGACATGAGCGTCTGCGCGCAGCTGCTCACGCTCTGGCTCGACACGGCCATGAACACACTGATGACGATGCCCCGCACCCGCGATCTCAAGTGCTGGTTCTTCGTCGATGAGCTCGGCGCATTGCACCGCCTGCCGGCCCTCGAGAAAGGCTTGCAGACGGCGCGCAATTTCGGCGGCGCCATTGTCCTTGGCCTTCACGCCTATGCCAAGCTCAAGGAGGTCTACGGCGAGAACATGGCGATGACGCTGGCATCGCTCGCCCGAACCAAACTGATCCTTGGAACCGCTGACCGCGAAACGGCCACCTGGTGCTCCGACTTCATCGGCCATCGCCAGGTCAGGGACATGGAGGAGGGCTACACTTACGGTTACAACAATGCCCGTGATGCGGTCAGCCTCACCCCGCGCAAGCACATCGAGCCGCTCCTGTTGCCCGACCAGTTGATGAACCTGCCGCGCCTGTCAGGGTACATCAAGTTCCCCGACGGCTTTCCCGCTGCACCGGTCAAGCTGAAGCCCGTCGACCGACCCAAGCGGGCGGAGACTTTCATTGCCAGGGTCAAGGAAAGCCCGAAGGCAAGGGTCACGGTGCCCCATCCAGCGGCGGAGCAGGCCGAGCAGAAGGCAGCGCCAACAGGCAGCGAGCATCCCTCGTCCAACGATGACGGAGCGGGCAAGCCGGTCGTCCCAAAGCAGGGCGAACTGGCGCTGGATCAGGGACCGAAAGCCGCGCCGAGACAGGAGCCTCACGCGCCAGCCAAGGATATTGGGCGAGCAGTGGAACACCCACCCGGCAAGACGTCGAAGGAGCGAGAACCGGCAACTCGTTCCGGGCAAGATAAGGCGGGCAAGGCCAGGAAGGAGCGGTCGAATACCAGAACCGATGCGCGTGCGCGTAAAGCTGGACCTTCCGCCCGCCCACTTCTCCCGACAGGCGAAGCCGCTGCAGTCCCGGATCAGTCGGCTTCTCCTAAGAGCACGCCCCATGCCAGCACGCCCGGAACCGAGGGGCTGCAACGGGGCAATCCGGATAACCCGAAGAGCCAAAGCTCCAGCGATGCCGCCGCGCGCAAGCTGATGATCGAGGATGGTTTGCGGGAGCACGAGCCTCCGCCGATCACTGGTCCGGATCTTGGCGACATGGAGATGTGACCATGTCGCCAACTGCCTTAGCGTTGGGGACCGATCGATGCTGTCGGTAGCCAATGTCCGCACCGCTGGCGGCGCGGCCAACTACTTCGCTGCCGACAATTACTACACGCGGGCTGATGCCGATCGCTCGGGTGAATGGCTGGGCAAGGGCGCTGCCGCGCTCGGGCTCGAGGGGACAGTCGACGCACGGCAGTTCGAGGCGGTTCTTAAGGGACTGCTGCCCGATGGCAGCCGCGTCGGCAGTGACAACCGGGCGCACCGGGCGGGGACCGATCTCACCTTTTCGATGCCGAAAAGCTGGTCGGTCCTCGCTCTGGTGGGCGGCGACAAACGGATCCTCGATGCCTACGCGTCGGCCGTCCGGGAAACCCTGCGCTGGGCCGAGAAGAACCTTGCCGAGACCCGGATGGAGGTTCGGGGCAGAGAGCGTGCGGTCCAGACCGGCAACCTTGCGATCGCGCTCTTCCAGCACGACACCAACCGCAACCAGGAGCCCAACGCCCACTTCCATGCCGTCATTGCCAATGTGACGCGAGGGGCCGATGGTAAATGGCGGGCGCTGCGCAATGACAAGCTCTGGCAGCACAATACTTTGCTCAATGCCATGACGATGGCGCGGTTTCGGCTGAGCGTCGAGAAGCTCGGCTACGAGGTCGGGGAGTTCGGCAAGCACGGCAATTTCGAGGCCGCAGGTGTGCCCAAGGCGGTCCGCGATGCCTTCAGTTCGCGGCGGGCGGAGATTCTCGACCGCCTGGCAACGATGGAAGGAAGGGGGCTCGCCGCTCGCAACGCAGCAAACCTCATGACCCGGGCCGCCAAGGGGCGGATCGACGATCGCGATGCGCTGCGGCAGCAGTGGCAGGATACGTCCACAAGGCTGGGCTTTGATCCCACCATGGTCATTGCCCGAGCCAATGCGCGCACCGCGCAAGACCTTGGCAATGTGACTGGTGTTGGGTCCACGATGCGCGCGCTCGTCCGCAATGCTCAGGCCCTTGCAACCTCCTTTGCCGAGCGGCTTGGCCTGCGGGAAGGTGATCCGCTAATACCTAGCAGGCTGGCCAATCGCAGTGTCGAGCAGGTCACCGCAATTCATGCAGTCGCCTCGGCTGTGCGGCATCTGGGCGAGCGGGAGGCAGCTTTCACCCGGGCCGACATCTACCGTGCAGCGCTGGGCTTTTCGCTCCCGACCTCGCTCGCTGATATCGAGCAGCGCGTCGACCAGCTAATCCGCCAGGGACATCTGGAGAAGGGCAAGGGCGCCGACCGGGAACTGCTCACGACACGCGATGCTATCAGCCTCGAACAGCGCATCATTGCCGGGGTCGAAGACGGGCGCGGCGCTGCGCCGGCGATTGTTTCTCCCGACCATGCCGGGTCCCGTCTGCAGGCCCTGTCCCAGATCAAATATGGCCTGACCTTGAACGCGGGACAGGAAGGGGCAGGGCGTTTGCTGCTTGGCTCGAAGAACCGCATCGTCGCGATCCAGGGCGTCGCGGGCGCAGGCAAGAGCACGGTCCTCAAACCTGTCGCCGATATCCTGCGCGAGGAGGGCAGGGGCGTGCTCGGGCTCGCGGTGCAGAACACGCTGGTCCAGATGCTCGAGCGCGATACGGGAATTCCATCGATGACGGTGTCGCGGTTCCTCGCCCGGCACCGCGATCTCCTCGAAGGGGCCGATGCGGACCGTCTCGCCGAGGCGCGGGCCGACATGCGCGGCACCGTCGTGCTGCTCGACGAGGCATCGATGGTTGGCAATGCCGACAAGGAAAAGCTGGTTCGGCTGGCAAACCTGCTCGAACTCGGCCGCTTTGCCAGCATTGGCGACCGCAAGCAGTTGGGTGCCGTCGATGCCGGAAAGCCATTCGATGTGATGCAGCAGGCCGGGATCGAGACTGCGGTGATGAGCACCAATCTTCGCGCGCGCAGCGAAGGCCTGCGTGAAGCCCAAGAGGCAGCGCAAGAAGGGCGCATCGAAGACGCCATGCGCCATTTGGCACCCCAGGTGATCGAGGTGGGAAATGATGCTGCTGTCGAAGCTGCAGCAGCCTGGCTGTCGCTCTCGACAGCCGAGCGCGAGGCAACCGCAATCTATGCCTCAGGCCGAAACTTGCGCAGTGCCGTGAACGATGCGGTGCAGACCGGCCTTAAAGCGAGCGGAGAGCTCGGTCCTGAAACCATGCGGCTTGAGACCCTGTCCCGCGTCAATGTGACCCGCGAGGAGCTGCGCTATGCGAGCACCTATGCCACCGGCATGGTGGTCGATGTCGCGCGGCGTCAGCGCAGCCAAGGCCTTGCAGCAGGCGAATACCGGGTGGTCGGAACCGATGTGGCACGCGAGCGGGTCACGCTGGAGAACGAGCGTGGCCGCCAGTTCGAGTTTCGTCCCGGTCAGATCCGGCCGCAAGGTGAGCAGGATCCGCTACGCCTGTTCGAAATTCGTTCCCTCGACATTTATACTGGTGACAAGATTCGGTGGACCGAGACCGATCACCAGCGGGGCCTGCTCAATGCCGACCAGGCCCGGATTGTCGCAGTCGACAAAGAGGCTGTCGTGGTGAAGACATCGTTGGGCGCAGAGCACAGGCTGGAGCAGGGCGACCCGATGCTCCGCCGTCTTGATCTTGCCTATGCGCTCAATGCCCATATGGCGCAGGGGCTGACCTCCGATCGCGGCATTGCTGTCATGGACAGTCGCGAGCGTAATCTAGCCAACCAGCAGACGTTCCTGGTGACAGTTACACGGCTGCGCGATGGTCTCACGCTTTATGTCGATAATGCTGGCAAGCTCGAGGCGGCGGTCGAGCGCAATGCCGGCATGAAGCGCTCGGCGCTTGAAGCGGTCGATCTCCTCCGCGATGCGGCAGCCAAAGGGCAGGCCAAAGATCGTGTGGCTCCTGCGCCGGAACGCAAGCCGCCAGAGCTTGACCGGTTGATCACGAAGCCGTTCGAGATCGGCATCTAGCGTCCTACTGTCCTCATGCGTCCGCACATGGCCGGTTGACTCAAAGTTCTTTATTTGTTCTCATTGGTCCATGCCCCGAATCTCCGACGATATCCTCCTTACCCATCTCGAAGTCGCGCTGGCTGTTGCGCCGGAGCACACGTTCGTCCGTCTCAATGCCGATGATCCACGCGCCCAGCGCAGTGCCAGGGTCGATCTGGCTCGTCATCTTGTCGAGCGCATGCGCGGCTTCACCATCGAAGGCGACAGCCATGGCGGTCGACGCGCGCAGCCGTGCCTGTTTCCGGGCGATCTCTCGCCGATCGGATGAACTGTTAGCCTTGTCGAGCAGGGTTACTGGAGTCGTCGGTCTTGGGCGTTGGAGCTCAGCCGAACAATTCGCTCAGCGATAGCCTGCCATGTCCGAATGCCTGCCTCATCGCCAGGAAGTGCGAGCGCCCCGATCTGTTCGGCGACGTGCATGGGTGCTTTGTCCCCATGGGATTGCAGGACATGGTTGGCGCAGGCCCAGAGCTCCCAGTCGCTGAGCATCAGCCGAGCGCGCTCACCACCCCGCCAACCGTCGCGTAGAGACCGTAGGCGACGAAGGCTGCGGCAAGCAGGAATTCGAGCCGGAGTTTGAATGCAGTCGGTCGAGGCTTTCCGGCAGGCCATATCTGGTCGCAGGCAAATCCGTTGAACCCTGAACGCTCCCCGACCACTTCGACGCGGGCGCCGATGAATTTCCGTACCTGGCGGGTGTTGTCGAGTTCCCAAGTCCCGCCACCGTCAGTTCGCAGCACTGGTCCGTTGGCCGCCCATTCGACGATGCCGGTCAGATGCGTGGTGCTGCTCACCGGCAAGCCGGGCCTTTCCAGTAGCGATCCCAGCGCAGGACCTTGCCGGTCTTGATCATGGCGCATGACAGATCGGCACCTGACGGCAGACGGCACCAGGCAGCGGTCCTGTTTCCGCCTGCGGACCCCTCAGAGCGGCATGTCAGCCGCGGACCTCTGACCACTACATGACCGGTCGAGATTGTTCCCTTGGCACCGCCCATCAGCTGTACGAGCGCATCACGCGCTTCAATCGCCGTGGCATCGGGGCAGGGCTGATTGGTGCGGCAGGTGCCGTCCATCTCGCGGGCCGCGATGCCCGCGATCCGCAGGTGAGGGCCTTCCGCACACCAGACCGGACCGTCACCATCCCAGACATGTGTGGGTGTGCAGGTAAAGGTCTGTCCGGAAGCGACGATCGAAGCGGCAAGGAGGGCAAGCATCAGAAGGCCACCTTAGAGCGCCCGACCAAACCAGAGAACCCGTCCGACGATATTGAGCGTGCGTTTCTCGAGGCCGCGCCAGCTTGGATAGGCCGGGTTGTCGCTCAGAACCGACGCGCGCTTGCCCTGTGGTTCGAGAGCAATGCGCTTTACGCTCAACATGTCGTCCATCCGCAGGACATAGATCCCGTCTCTCAGCCGCGACTGGCCATCCCCGAGATCGACCATAACCTCGTCGCCATCGTGGAGGGTGGGCTCCATGGAGTCCCCATGGACCGCGATAATCGAGAGGCTCGATGCCTTGCTCGCGGTCAGTCGGCGAAGCCACTTCTCGTCGAAGCCGAACTGCGCGGATTTGGCTTCCATTTCGGCCAGAGCGCCATGGCCGGCCGATGCCTCGACATTGAGCAAAGGCACATGGACCAGTTCGACGACCGGGCCTGAGCGGCGGGCAGGGGCTCCAAGAACCTTCTCATCGACCCCGAAAAATCGCGCCAGAACCGAGCGATCCTGCTCGTCCAGCTGTCGCGGGCTACCGCGCCGAATGTACTGCTGGATGTAAGCGGCATTGCGCCCCAGCAGGCGCGAAACCGAGGAATAGTTCACTCCTCGTTGCTGGATCAACTCGTCCAGGGCTCTTCGTGCGTCGTCCATGACTGCCAGTCCTATCGCGGGCACCTAGGAAATTGATCCTAGACTCTAGGAAGCCTTCCTAGTAAGAACAAACAAAGAACACAAGCCGAAAGCGAGTCGAGTGCGATGGAGCTACTGGAGCAGATCGAGGCATACTTGGCGTGTAGTAGTGTCACGCCTAGCACGTTTGGCAGATTGGCCGCCGGCGATCCGAGACTCGTTGGAGACCTTCGGTCGGGTCGCCGCCTGCGGCAGCGGACCGAGGAACGCTTGCGCGACTACCTGAAAGATGTCGCAGCAGGTGGTGAAATCTTCCGAACTGACCAACAAGCTCGCAACCCGACGGCTTGCCGCCGAAGATGAAACTGCTGCCGAGTTACCCACCACTAAGTGAACATTGGAAGAACAAACTTGCCCTCTGGGAATCAATCTGCCACTGTAACGTAAATCTACACAGCGAGGCGGCGATGCGCAGATCAGTGGTACGGCAAAACGACTTCAATCAGCTGTGCGACCGCGCGGGCCTGTCTCATGCCGAAGCTGCTGCCCTGCTTTCGGTGTCCGAGCGGACCATTGCTCGCTATGCAAACGGCACCGGACATCCGTCAGCACTGGGGCGACGCGTTCTTGAAGAGGCGGCCCGGAGGGCGGTGCAGCCACCGCGCCAGGTATCGTTTCGTTTTATTGATCTGTTCGCCGGTATCGGCGGGCTGAGGATCGGTTTTCAGGGCATTGGCGGCCATTGCGTGTTCACGTCCGAGTGGGATGCCAACGCGCAGAAGACCTATGCGCAAAACTTTCGGGACAATCATCCGCTGGCTGGTGACATTCGGGAATATGCCGAGAACCCGGCGAAGATCCCCGAGCATGACGTGCTTCTTGCGGGTTTCCCCTGTCAGCCGTTCTCGATCGCCGGCGTATCGAAGAAGAATGCAATGGGGCGGCCGCATGGCTTCCTTTGCGATACCCAAGGCACGCTATTCTTCGATACGGCCCAGATCATCGCGCACCATCGTCCTGCTGCGTTCGTACTGGAAAACGTCAAGAATCTCGAAAGCCATGACAAAGGCCGCACTTTTGCGACGATCATGAACGTGCTGACGAACGAGCTCGGCTACCATGTACAGACGCGGGTAATCAGTTCCGAACACTGGGTGCCGCAGAAGCGCGAACGCATCTTCATCGTCGGATTTCGTGAGCCAACGAATTTCGATCTCAAGGGGCTAAAGCTGCCGGCAGGTGGTCCAAAACTTGGCAGCATTCTAGAGCGGCATGAAGATGTCGATCCGCGGTACACGCTGACCGAACGGCTGTGGGAATACCTTCAGGCTTATAAGGAGAAGCACAACGCCAAGGGTAATGGCTTCGGCTACAGCCTGTTTGGACCGGACGATGTCACGCGCACTCTGTCGGCCCGCTATTACAAGGATGGCTCGGAAGTACTCGTCGCCCAACCGGGCAAACGTCCGCGGCGCCTGACGCCGCTGGAATGCGCCCGGCTAATGGGCTTCGATCATGGCGACCGGCGATGGAAGATCCCGGTTTCGGATACGCAGGCATACCGCCAGTTCGGCAACGCCGTCGTGGTGCCGGTCGTAGAGTTCATTGCTGAGGCAATGAAGCCCCATATCGAGGCGGCGCTGGCGAACGAAAACGAACGGCCTGCCGATGGACCGGTCACCGTGACCCGTCCCGATCGGGAACCAGCACTCGCACATGGCTGACATTGTACCGGCTGATGTCCGCAGCCGGATGATGGCAGGGATTAGGGCGACGAACACCAAACCCGAATTGCTGCTGCGCAAGGGACTTCATGCGCGCGGTCTGCGTTTTCGGCTCCACGATCCCGCGTTGCCGGGTAAGCCTGACATCGTGTTCCCGCGCCATCGGGCCGTGATCCTCGCCCATGGTTGCTTCTGGCATGGGCACAATTGTCACCTGTTCAAGTGGCCCTCGACGCGCCCTGATTTTTGGCAGGCGAAAATCGCCCGTAATCGGGAGGTTGATGCCCGTACCGACATCGCGCTCGCCACTGCCGGATGGCGGCAGGCGGTCGTCTGGGAATGCGCGCTCAAGGGGCGGACCCGATTGCTATTGGACAACGTAATCGACAGCTGTGAGAACTGGATCAGGTCCGACCTGCAGCGGATGGAAATCAGGGGAGCATAAATGCGTCGGGGGATGTTGTCGGACCTTTTCCTTGGTGTGGTCGCCAAGCAGCTGACGCTTGTCGAGACTATTACGGAGCGGTCGAACCAGCACGAGTTTCAGGGGACGAAGCCGCTGCGGCGCCTACTGGGCGACGAGGACCGGCGCGGCATCCCGACACGCTTCATCTGGATCTCCGGCGAGCAGGAAGCGCTGGCGGAGGACGGCTTCATGAGCTGGTCCAACGTCCGCAAGGGCAAACCTCGCGCGCCGGAATACCACCTCTATTATTCGGGCAACTCGGTCACCGAAATGATGCAGGCGGGCGATATGCTGTTTCTCGCGCTGCAACGGGATGGCTCCGTACTGGTCGTCATCACTCCCGCCGGCACCATCCAGAACCAGCTGATGTGGCTGTTCGGGCTGGAGGAGCAGCGTGAGCTTGGCTTTACCTACCAGGAAATCACGGCTGACCGAGGTGCCGAGCTGGACTTCGCAGCCCGGTACATTCTCGACGAGCTCGGCATTGAGCCCGAGGAGCCCGAGGCTGATCGGCTCGATGGCCTTATAGAGCAATTTGGGCTGCAATTCCCCACCACCCGGGTGTTTTCGGACCTCGCCCGTGCATCGCTGCCTGAGGTTTCAGCGGCAGATGACCCGGATCAGGCGCTGATTGACTGGATGGACCGCGAGGAACAGCTGTTCCGACGCCTCGAGCGCAGGATCGTGGCAGCGCGAATTGGCGACGGGTTCCGGGCAGCCGACGGCGCCGACGTCGACGGATTTCTGTCCTTCTCCCTGAGCGTCCAGAATCGGCGCAAGGCTCGTGCTGGTCAGGCTTTAGAGAACCATCTCGAGGCTGTATTTCAGGCTCAAGGTATCCGCTATCTACGCGGTGCCGAGACCGAGAACCGCAACAAGCCTGACTTCCTCTTCCCGGGACAGGCTGAATATCGGGACCCAGCATTCCCGGCAGAGCGCCTCACGATGCTGGGCGCAAAATCGACTCTCAAGGACCGCTGGCGTCAGGTTCTATCCGAGGCTGTTCGCATTGAGGAAAAGCATCTGCTCACGCTGGAGCCGGGCATTTCAGAGAACCAGACCGACGAAATGCAGGCCAAGAAGCTACAGTTGGTAGTGCCGCAACGGCTTCACGCCACATATCGTCCGGCGCAACGAGCGTGGCTTATGCGGCTCGGTGACTTCGTGCCGCTAGTGAGATCAAGGCAGCAAATCTGACCGCACCGTAGCTCCACTTCCTTGGACTTCGACGATTCATTGCCCTCGCCACGGAACCAAGAGTTGCTCGCGCCTGCTTCGCAGCCGCACATAGGGCTGGACTAATCGATACACCTGAGGCCCATCAAAATTGAGATTGTTTGGGGTTCACCCGCTCGAAGCTCTCCGGCTTGATACCGATGGATCAGAGCCAGAGCCTCACTTAAGTTGATGGCGCTTGATGTCGACAGTCGTTCGAGAGCGGCCACTTGCCCCAGCCAAAGCTCTTCCGGCACGCCCTCCGGTCGAGCGGTTCTCCGACGTTCCGCAGTAAGGTTCCGGTTTCGGAGTTCGGCTTCGAAAGTTGCCGACATCTGAGCCGCTACGATCTCGAGGGCGCTTTTTGACCGTGCGACTGCATCTTCATGAAAATGCTTTGCAGCTTCTGTCACCAGATCCCGGTGCACCGCTTCCAAACGCTCAACCGACTCCTGTTTTATTAGCGGCTGAGAAGCAGGTCTGCCCCTTGCAACCGCCTTCCAGTCTGGTGGTGCAAACGGCTGCAGGCATGTTTCGATTTGCTCTCGTGACAACATGCACCAGCCCTCCTTCCCGTGAGCCGATCCGATGAGGAGCAGTCGCGGAGGTGCGGCAAGCCGAACCGCGCGCTGGACCGCCCGCCACCGGCTCATGAGCGCCTTGCGATCTGCAAGAAGGGCGATGCGTTGCGCGTCGGTCGGGGCGGTGGCAAGCAGTTCCTCCGCCTCGGTGGACCACAGACTTGGCAAAAACTCGTCGGGAAATGGGTCCAGTTGCGCGGCGACCAACAGAACCGTGGAGCCGATTGCGAGCGCCGGGTGGCCTTCTGGCATCATGACAACGGTCTGCGTGAGGCGCTTGGCCCGACTAAACGTGGAAGCCGCCGCAGCGCAGTACCCGCCCACGAGGGTGTCGAAGATGACGCTACCGTTATCGAGGAAGTGGAGCGGGCGCGGCGTGTCTTCGCCTTCGTCCGTCAGGACTGTCCTGCGCGGGGGAGACGAGACGTCGGAACGGCGCAGGATGAAGGGAAGATGGTCCGACATCCAGCGCTCATGATTAACCCCCGGTAGCAAGAATGGGCTTTGACCTGCTCTGCCGGATGCTGCCTGACGTGGATACCACAGTGTTCGAAAGCAATAGCTGTCGACCTTGTCAGCCCTGCGCCCGACATCGAAATCCCCCGCTCGATCCATCGTCTTGAGCCAGATGGACATGGCGCTCTCTTTTCTCGCTACTGGCGTATGTCCGGCGAAGTTCGCTCCCATAGACTGGCGCTCCTGGTCCGGCTGTTGCCACGTAGCGTAAAGCTCCCGTGCCGCAACGGTGTTCACTGACGGGTCAAGTTTGATACTGCTCGGAAGCCCTTGATCTGCCGCGGCGAGCTTTGAGACGGGATCCGGGCTTGATCCCACGACGGCTGTTTGTGCCAAGATCTGCTGAACATCAGTAAGCTGCTCCGGGGAAAGTGGCGGAAGGGGGGCGTCGAAGACGCCCATCGCAGCCATACAGTCAGCTACCGCAGTTTCCTGCGCTCCTTCGACGAGTATTCGCCAAATATCTATCCACCGTTGCCCATGACGGTCAGCGCGGCCGCCGCCCAACCGGTCGATGCGCCCGATTAGCTGGTCAATGCTGTCGATCTCCCAAGGGAGTGAGTAGAAAATCATACCGCTGGAGATCTGATGGAGATTTAGCCCGGCCTGAACCCAATCGCCCACCAGAAGTAGACGGCTAACTCCTGAGTTGAGTGGGGCAAGCGTCGCCTGCATTTCCCGCAGATTGGTAACCCGGTCGACCTCCCCCGAAGACGGCCTCCGCAGCACGGAGATTGCTGCCTCAAGCTCTGGAAAGTACCTCGGCAACGCCGCCTGCAGCAGATCGATCGTCGGATTATCGCCGCATACGATAATAAATGTCTGGTCCGGGTCCTTCGTCCACTGGCTTGCGAGAATATCGAGGAGCGCGCCAAGCCGGGCGTCGCCGGGATCGTCGAGCGTGAGCTGACGCGCAGTGCGGGCCAGTTCGCTTAGTTCCCCGCCACGGCTAGCTATCTCTGCGAGGACAACGCGCGCCGCGCGCGCACTGCGCTGCAGAGACTTTGCCGAGGTCCATTGGGGGCCTTCAAAACCGAGGCGCGAATCTGCGTTGCGAACGAGAGCGCGAGCAATTTCAATCCTGAGCCGTTCATGGTGCAACGGCTGCACACGTATGGAGTGGTTGCGCCTGCGCGGGAGCCGATCGTTCCAGTCACTTCGGCTATTTCTCACGATTCGCCGCCCAGCCGCGAACCGGGCGTGAACCAGTGGAAATGCGTCGGCACCTTTCAGAAGTTCAGTCGCTGCGCCCGCTTCCCGTTCCGCGAGCAGCTCATCAATCGTCTTATTCTGAAGTTGCGCGAGCTGAGCAATTTCAGGTTCCAGAATTCGCATCAGCATGTTGCGCCAGGCACCATCTCCAAGGCGAGGTGTCGCCGAAAGCACCAAGACTTGTCTGAAGCCGTCAGCAAGTTGAGAAATCGTTTGAACCGCATCTCGGGGCATCGTCTGCGGCTCATCGACAATGAGTAGATCGAACACCTTGTTGTCGGCTTGGAAAATGCGGCCTCCTTCATCGTCTCTGACCGTAAGGTCGCGCGGGCGCACCAAGGTCACGGATGGCAGATTTGCAGGGTCAAAGTCCGAAGCGCCAACCAGAGCAGGCATGACGTGACCCTTGGTCCAGCATTCGTCCTGCCATTGCGAAAGAAGGTTGTCAGGGGCAACAACGAGCGTTCGATGCGTCGGGTCCTGAAACCTGAGCGCATTCACGATCATCAGCGCCTGAACTGTTTTGCCGAGACCCACTTCATCGCTAATCAAATGACGTATTTCGGCTTCAGAAAGCACCCGGCGGACAGTCGCCAGCTGATGCGGAAGTGGTTCAGCAGCCACCCCGAGCGCGCCGCCCAGCCCTTCGTTAAGAGCAAACGCACGCATCCGGTACGCGCCGACGCAGTTTACGAACCTGAGAAACGGATCCGTCACGCTGTGGCAATCTCCGGCAGGTCTCGCGCCGCAAGGCGCCACCGCAAGCAGACATATCGGACGGCGCGAGCCGTTTGCGTGTCAGAGAGTGCGTGAGCGAGGGTTTCACCCCAGTTTTCGCCCGCAATCACCTGAGCCGGGCAAAGCCAGAACTGGAGAAGCGTCCGGATTTCAGACCTCCCCATCCATCGAAATCCGGGCCTCCTGAAACTGTCGACGTGGCAGCTGTCGAGGAGATCTACCAAGTCGTCTTGTGTGAGCTCTCCATACCATGCGTTGACTAGCGCGTTCCAGCGGCGTGCGGGTAGGATCAATGGCCTGAACATGGGTAACGTGGCAAGGACAGCAGCCTCTTGAAGTGCAGCTTTCCAGACGTGAGCTGGGCGGCTCATATCAGGCTCTTCGAAAGTTTCGTGACCGAGGTCTTCATGATACCTCCGCAGATCGTCGTATGCGTCTATGACGGCCAAATCGAGGTTGCCTGCGGTGTCGTCGTCCCATTCAGAGAGTGCCAAAGAGACATCGGGAATCTCATCGCGAAGTCGTTGAATTAAATATCCGTTCAGTCGCGCGCGGTCAGATCGGCTCGAGATCACGGGGAGATCATTACCTCTGGTCAGCCACTTCCGCCAGGCGCAGTGGACGACGGCACCATGTGACGACAAAATAGTAAGATCGAGGCCTTCTTCCAGCTCCAGCCAGGCATCGCCGCATAGCATGCGAGTCACCGCTGCTTCGAGCTCGCCTGCGATCGATGATCGCTGCCAATCACTGATCGCGTTTCGGCATTGCGCCAGTCTCCACGCCACCGCCGAGCGTGCCAGATCAACAATGCCGAAGCGGTCCGAGAGGCTCACTGCCTCGCGAACAACAGGCGGCACGATGCAATTTTGCGGTGCGAATGCGGGTTGCCCATGATCCAGCACTAATGCCGCAGAGAGCGCTTCGTGGTCGCGGGCGTCCGCTACCAAAAGTTGCAAGCCTCTTGGATCAGCTCGGCCGCTCTTGAGTATCGGGGCATCGGCCGTTGCAATGAGTGTTGGGATTTCCCTGGAAAGTCCGTCTTCCGCCGACCACAGGCCGGTGTCACGATCATACGTCAGACGGTTGATCGGCGGTAGCAGCTCCACAACCTCCGTTCGAAATCCGTCAACCGAGACTCGCAACTTTGCAGCGCCTGACGTGATCGGAGTCTTAAAAAGCTGCGCCCGGAGTTCCTGAAAAATCTTGGAGGTGCCGCGAACGAGCGCCGGAACTCTCTCGAGAACTCCTTCAGAGGTGATCGTTGGCATTCCTCCTGCAGTTAGCCGCAAACGCACTCGAACACCCTCAAGAGCAACAGGTGCGGATACACGAACCGAAAGATTTCCACTTTCCAGATCCGCCAATGTCGGCCGTGGAGGGTCCAGTGCAATCTCGGCGGACTCTGCCTCCGGAAGCTCAACCATTTCAAACAGGATTTTGCTGTCGCCCGCCTCGCTACACTCGATCCAATGCTCGCCGCATGCAGGTTTGAAGACCGACCAACTTTGATCGCCAACCCGCATGACACGGCCGGGATCAATGCTGCCATCCAGTTTCGGTGAGATGCCCACGCTGCTGGCCGAGACAAAAACGGGAAATGCTGCAGCGAACTTTGAGGCTGCACCAGGTAACGGCAAGCCCATAACTTGCAGTCCGGTCTTGCCAATGACAAAGCCTGATCGGCGCAAGACTTCCGCATCTGCTTTGTCAGCCGTCGAAAGCCAACTGAATTCCGGCGCGGACGGTTCGCCGGTCGCAATCCATCGAATTACATGCGAACGAGCAGGTAATTGCTCACCCGGGAAAACAGCCTGTGCCTCTACAAACCCGGCACCGACAAGGAAGAAGGATGTGCTACTCGGCTGGAGAGCAGCAAGGATCTTCTCACCGGATTCGTCGAGTTGTTCCAGTTCACCGTCTAGGCAGAGCGGAGCAGCGGGAAGCTCTGCCGGAAGCCCGATTGCAATCGCTCCACCGAACAGAAATGTCCGCAGGGGAACCGCCCTATCCGCGCCAACAGCTCTGATCCGATCGCCCGGAGAGCGCAACAATCCTGCCACCTCCTGCCGCACTTCAGTCGGGAGAACGGGGCCTCTGACGAGCAGATGAGTCGGCGATTGCTCCTTAAGCGCCAACACGTAGCGAGCCGGCGGAACACTGACGACGTTCCTGAACTTCCGCTCCGTTATGCGTCGTGCTTCGTGGATCGCGCGCGACGCGCCCGCGTCTTTTCGCAGATCGCGGTCGATCCGCTCCAGTATAGCGCCCGACAGCCAGCCATCGGATGCTGGGTGCAGCAAGCGCCTCATTACTTCCGACGCTGTATCCGTCTGCTGAAGCCAGTTTTCGAAACGACGACTTGCCTGACCGACGGCGATTTGCACTAGGTATTGATGAAGCGCTTCGGGATCATTTCCCGAGATTCCAGCCCGGAGCGCTTGCCGCAATGCGCGAGCGAGCTGCGGTTGCAGCTCCAGCGGAACCAGAGCGTTTGCAATTGGCCAGGCGATTAGTGGGAAATGGCGCTCCCAAGCACTGTTTCCTGGTTTCGCTATGGCGAACTCGCGATGCCCGAGTTCGAAAAATCGGACTAGTGCTGACCGAAATCCACCACCAGCGATGTGGTGAAGGTCTTGCTCGACTACGGGCCAGAAGTCGGTTCCGGTCCCTCGATATCGATATCCCACCTCAGCCGTTACAGCCAAAAGCGGGAGGTACGACCAGTTCCACTGAGGGCTTGAAAGGCTGGGGTCACGCTCGAGCGCGCGCCAAAGTAAATCCCTTACCCCGATTAGATCGTCAGCACGCAGGCCGTGCTCTATCATGAAAACAGGAAAAGAGCGGCGGTCTTCGGACATCCTTGAAATGCGACTGCCGATCTCTTGGTGTTTTTCTTTTAGGAGATCTAGCGCCGACATTGTTACTTTCATGCACAAGAGGCGTGGTCGGGGCGGATCCAAAAAAATTGATTGCCCCTCATTCCCCTATGCGCAACACACTGGCCTACAGACCTTTCTCCGGTCAACTCGGATTTATTGAAGCGGCGAGAAATCTTGGTGAAGATGCGTTCTAACGTCAGGGATATGCGCATTTCGCAGGAGTTCCAGGAGCTACGACGCATAGCCGACTTCATCCGCAGCTTTGTGCATGCTCGGAGATCGGCGAGTGTCGCGGAGGTCTGTGAGTGGGCGAGCCGATTCCTCGATCCGCTTGGCGCAAGCGAGGATGCCCGGATACGGCCGCTGATTTCGCTCCTTTGCGAGGCCGGAGATTTTGGATTTGGAAGCGTACGCGAGGAGCAGGTTCTGATCGCTCTGCCGGAGCGGCGAGTGGAACTGCCGGACGGTCGGGTGATTCGCGTGGGTGATCACGGAATGCCTATGTCTGAAGAAGGTATCGGTCTCTTTCCCGACGCCGCCTTGCCTCCGTGTTGCAGCTTGTTGGAGTATTTGCAGGAAA
The DNA here is from genome assembly GCF_001307295.1 of Sphingopyxis macrogoltabida. NCBI lineage: Bacteria > Pseudomonadati > Pseudomonadota > Alphaproteobacteria > Sphingomonadales > Sphingopyxidaceae > Sphingopyxis > Sphingopyxis macrogoltabida. The sequence goes on from NZ_CP012700.1 coordinate 1,106,163, forward strand.
TCGATGACGCACCGCCGCCGCATCTGGAGCGATTCGTGACTCCCTCAGGCACGTGGGCGGAGGTAGCCGAAATTCCAAAGGCGCTGTCACGCGCACTCGCACTATGCGGCAGTTTTGATCCAGCTACAAAGTCGTGGTTCATCAGCGATCAGAACGCCAGTTTCATCAACGACTGGCTCGGGCTTCATGAGCAATGGCAAAGCCTGGCAGACGCCGCCGGGCCTGACCCGGAGCAGCAACGCGTAATTGAAGCGCCTGCGAATGCGCGATTGTTGGTGGAGGCAGGGCCCGGTTCAGGCAAGACTTTCGTGGCATGCGCACGGATAGCTTCACTCGTGGACCTTGGAGAGGTCGTCCCGTCACGAATTCTCGTTTTGAGTTTCACGCGCGTGGCAGTGGCCGAACTTCGTGATCGCGTCGCCGCATTGAGCCCTTCTTCGGCAACCTCTGCGATCCACACGCGAACATTCGATGCATTTGCTGCGCGCTTGCTTGGGGCCGCAGGCCAGCCGGTCAAGGGGGGGCACGATGCTTCGATCCGAGCGGCGACACGGCTGCTCGTGCGCAAAGATCCGCTTGTTCTTGATATTGTTTCGGGATTCGAGCACGTCGTCATCGATGAGGCGCAGGACCTTGTGGGGGATCGGAAAGCCTTCTGTGACGCACTCGTTGAGGCGCTGCACGACGGTTGCGGAGTCACTGTTCTGGGTGATCCTGCGCAGGCTATCTACGGCTATCAGGTCACGGAAGCTGAGAGAGACGCGTTCGTCGAAACCGTCTGCAATCGTGCCGAATTTTCGACCATCCGTCTTGAACAGGATCACCGGACGAAAACTCCGGCACTGGGTGATATGTTCGCCGAATGCCGCGATGAGCTGCTGTCCCCTGCCTCAGATCAGCGGGCACGCTACTTCAAGGTGCGCGATCGTATCCAAGCTGCTGCATCAGAGAGCGGCATTTCTGGGTTCGCCGGTCACGCTTCCACGACGCGTGGTCTGATCCTCACGCGGGGGCGCGGCGCGCTTATCACCGCCGCAGAAGCGTTGAGGTATCGAGGCCGGGAATTTCGGATCCGTGTTCCAGATCGCCCATTGCACATCGAAGCGTGGATCGGGGCGACCTTGGGCGGCTTGCCCGGAAATGAGCGTATATCGAGAGATGGCTTTTCCGCCCTGTTCGACGAACTGGCACCTGCCTGTGACCGGGATATTGCCGAATGCTGGGAAATCCTGCAGGAACTTGAAGGTGCAACTGGACCCCATGTCATCGTTTCCAACATTGCCGAGGCGCTTGAAGATCCAGTCCTCGAGATCGTCCGCGATCATGAGGGGAACACGGGCCCACTGCTGTCTACCATTCACGCAATCAAGGGTCGAGAGAGCGACCGCGTGATGTTGCTGTTGACGAAAGCTCCAACTGGAGAAGATGTTGACTGGGACGAAGAAGCGAGGACGCTTTATGTTGGAGCGACCCGTGCATCTGCGGAATTGCGGACGGGATGGGTTACCCCGAACAGATACTTCCGAACAGGGAGACCTGAACGATACTGGGCTCCGCGCGCAGGCTATCGAATGCTTGAGATTGGACTAGACGGTGATCTGTTGAGCTGGAGCGATCTTCTTAAAAACGGTCTCGTTCCAAAGCCGCGCGAAACCGTTTCTGCAATCTGGGCGGCTGCTCGCGCCCAATCATCGTTAAGGGCGGTGCGGAACAATGCAGGGCAGTACATCCTGTCCCTCCTTGATGAGAACTCCACACCGCTGGGCTGCCTGTCCGCAACGTTTCTCGAGATTCTGCATGGAATTACGCAAGCTGATCCCGAAAGCCCCGGGCCCGACGCGGTGGACGCAATAGCTATGTCCGGAGCAACGACAGTATTCTCTTCTGGCGTAACCGGAAATTCACCTCCAATCGGGCTTATGCCCTTGCTGAGCGGATTTTGCCGGGTCGATCGCTGAGACCAGTATGCTTTGAGGGGACTAAAGGTGGAGGCACGCGACATTCTGCTCGCGCGGATGAAAACGGACCTGATTGGTCCGGGCGAAGATAACGAAACGATATCGGACAGGCCTACCGACCGCTATCTGACAGGAATACTCTTTCCGCCTCGGACTGAAGTTTCGCCCGACGAAGATGACGAGTCTGCCGAAGCAGATAACCCAGAGTTCGCCGGCACGTCATTGGATAGCATCAAAACTGCATCCACTTTCCGCCCGAGCTCAGCCGGCCTCTCCTTTGCTATCCGGCCGATGTCCTCGCGGGCGTCATTAAAGATCTCCGTCCGAGCCGCTCGTTATAGGATAGCGGGCACTGAACCGGATGAAGAGGCAGCGACACAGAAAAGCCGTTCCAAACTTTGGCAGCGTTTTCCGCTGAACGCTGATGTCGAGCTGGTGTTGTCGGATTGGGAGGCTGCTGGTGTTAAGCCTGTCAGCCTGGCCGAAAGCGGCATAGCGGATGCCAGCCTTCATATTCGTATTGCGCGCTGGGCGGGAGTCCTGCTGGTCACTGTGGCGCTCACCAACGATGCCCGGCCAGCGAAGGCCCGAAGCCGGCAGGCCAGCGAGGAGGCCGCACTCTTCCAAGTCGAGCTTGCCGTAAGCTGTCTCGAGGACTGCCATTTCGTCCCCAAACCTGATCGATCCGGAAATAGCGATGTGGACGACGACGCTAAAGCATCAGCCTTGCTGTACCGTGACGTACGGCAGTGGGCTGTGGGGCACACATGCTCGGCGGTCTGGGATGAGCTGGAAGGCGCTTCAATCAAGGAAGTGTCATCGAGCTGGTTGCCAGAGACAACCGTTCATGTCGTCAGCGCAGCCGGTGACGTCGAATTCAAGGACGCTGCCGCCCGAGCCCCCCTCGGCGCGACCTGGTTAGCAACCGAAGATGATGAAAAGCTATCAGCCGGGCTGAATGCATTTGTCGACGCTTATTCACAGTGGATCAAGAAGACGGAGTCAGAGCTCGGCACCGTGCCTGCGGAAAGCGCCGAGCAAGGTAAAACTCATATAAGGCGCTGCCGCGAAGCCGAGCAGCGGATGCGCCGCGGCGTCGCGCTCCTGTTTGACGACGCTGAGGTGCTCGATGCGTTCCGAATGGCCAACGCGGCGATGGCGCTCCAGTATTCGTGGAGGCAGAATCCGGAACCACCCGAGCTTTCCTGGCGCCCCTTCCAGTTGGGATTCGCGCTCCTATGTCTGGAATCGATTGCCGACGACGGTTCGCCAGACCGTGAGACGATGGATTTGCTTTGGTTTCCTACGGGCGGCGGCAAGACCGAAGCCTATCTGCTTCTCACCGCGTTCACCACTTTCCTGAGACGGATACGCGCCAAGGGAAATCCGTCCGGCGCGGGCGTTACGGTTTTCATGCGTTATACTCTGCGTCTACTGACTATTCAGCAGTTCGAGCGTGCCGCCGCCCTCATTTGTGCCTGCGAATTAGTCCGGATGGGCCACGCACCCGCAGGCGCAGCTTTACTCCCGGCTCATTTCAAAAGCGATGTCCCGATATCCTTGGGGCTTTGGGTCGGCGAAGGCGCGACACCCAACTCGGTCAGTGATGCAGAAGAGGCGCTAGAATTAAACAGCGACAATTCCCCGGCGCAACTGAAGGCATGCCCTTGCTGTAGTAAGGATCTCAGCTGGGCCATATCCGCTGACAAAACGCAGATCGAAGTGCGGTGCGTGTCGGCGGCCTGCCTCGTCGCGAAAAGCATGGCCCATCTGCCTGTGTGGACTGTGGATGATGATGTCTATCGTGCACAGCCGACGCTACTCATCGGAACAGTCGATAAGTTTGCCCAACTTGTGCGTAAACAGGTGAGTGGGCGCCTGTTTGGAATCGGTACCGAAGCCGATACCCCGGCTCTGGTGATCCAGGACGAGCTTCACCTGATCTCCGGCCCCCTCGGCAGTCTGGCTGGACTTTACGAAGCCGCCGTCGATGAGCTCTGCCGTAATTCGTCGGGCCACCGGGCAAAGATTCTCGGTTCAACGGCAACAATCAGGCGAGCCGAGGATCAAATTCTGGCACTTTTTGATCGGCAATCGTTCCAGTTCCCTCCGCCGGGGCTATCCCACACCAACTCAGGCTTTGCTGTTGAGGATCGTGAGGCTCCCGGCAGGCGCTACATCGGCGTTACGACCGTGGGCCGATCCGCCAAGTTTGTTCAACAGGCAGTCGCCGCGTCACTGCTCCAGTCAGCCGGAGACAGCAATATCCCTGATACGGTCCGGGATGGCTACTGGACATTGGTCAATTACTTCAATTCATTGCGCGAGCTTGGTGGGGCACTCTCGCTCATGCGAGACGACGTTGAGCGCAGCATCAGCGATTACACCTCGCGCAGACCAGGCGAGATTCAAAGGGAGGCTGGAACGCAGATCGAGCTTACCAGTCGGGTGAGCTCCAGCGACATTCCCAAATACCTGAAAGATCTTGAACGTCACTGGCAGGACCCCGAACACATCGACATCGTCCTCGCCAGCAACATGATCTCAGTCGGAATGGATGTGTCGCGCCTTGGACTGATGGTCGTCAACGGCCAGCCCAAAACTATTGCAGAGTACATCCAGGCGACGAGCCGGGTAGGCCGCAGCCGCAGCATTCCCGGCCTTGTCGTGACGCTGTTCAATGCGGCCAAGTCGAGGGACCGAAGCCGGTACGAGACGTTTTCGACTTGGCATCGCAGCCTTTACCGCGATGTCGAGGCGACGAGCGTGACTCCGTTTGCACCACGTGCCCGTGACAGGGCGCTTCATGCACCCTACGTCGCACTCGTCCGTCATCTGATTCCCGGAATGGAGAACCCCTCACAGATTGAGCATCATCAGGCCGAAGCGGAAAGTCTGCTACAACGGATTGTCGATCGAGTTCAGCGCATTGACCAGCCAGAGGCCGGACCTGCCCGCGATCAATTGGACAAGTTTCTCGATGAATGGTTCGATCGCGACAATCTCAAGGATTATTGGCAAGACTACGGCGATGCCCTGCTGACATCGGCGGAAGCGGCAGCTGAGCGGGGTAACAGAGCTCGCTTCGCCAATCAGCGGCCAACGCCAAATTCACTTCGTTCCGTCGAGGCATCCACCATGTTTGTATTGCTTGAAGGCGCCCCCCCGGAGGGCAACGGACGATGAAATCGATCGGGAAAATACGCCGCAGTCAGGTCCTTTCAAACGGCCCAGGCGCCATTATCGATTTCCGGGGAGACAGCGGAGCTCCTTTGTCGGTCGTCGCTGCGGGTTTGGAAGCCTGGGACAAGATGTCGGCCAAACCAGGCTTGCTTAATGAGCAACGCATCAGTCATGAACCCTTGCAGGCAAGGTTGAACGTCAAAGGCTTCCGACTGCCGCCTGTCGGTAAGGAAAAGGTGGGAACTTCGACAAGGGACAGGTTACTCCCAGCCTACCGGTTCCCGGACTGGCATGTGTGCCCGAAATGCGACCGACTTCAACGCAGCCGATTCTGGAGTTCCGAACTCGATCGCCCGGAACTGTTTTGCAGCGAGTGTACAACAGGCCGAGGCAAACGCGCCAGAAAGTCATTCGTTGTGCCGGTCCGCTTCGTTGTTACTTGCGCGTCTGGGCATCTTCAGGACTTTCCCTGGGCATCCTGGCCGCGGCACAATTCAGCTTGTTCCCGCAAGCGTCCTCTGAAGCTGATCGGGAAAGGCGCGGGGCTGAAAGGCCTCAGGGTGCACTGTACCGAATGCCTCGAGGAGAGGGATCTGGACGGCGCCTTGTCGCCGGGAGCCTTGGGCAAAATTCCCTGTGAGGGACGTTCGCCGTGGCTGCAGTCGGCACCGGCGGCTTGCTCAAACGAACCCGTTGCCATTCAGCGTGGTGCTTCCAATGCGTATTTCCCGGTGGTCGCGTCTGCGCTTGACGTCCCGCCCTTTGGTGGCACGTTTCGTGATTGGCTGGACGAGTTCTGGGCCGACCTGACGACCCTTGCCGACCGGGCGCAGGTTCCCGATTTTGTCAGGAAAAGGATCCACCCATATTGGCCTGATCCGACGGTCACGCTCGAGCAGTTGAACGCGAAGATCCTGACGCTGCTTCATATTCTCGACGACGAAAGCAGCGATTTACGTGTCAACGAGCACCTGATGCTTTGCTCAGGTGGCAGTGCCGACGAACATTTTCCCGAGTTTAAAATCGTCCCTCAAAATCTGCCGGCGGAACTCTTGGGCACGTTTGATCAGGTAGTGTCAGTAGAACGCCTCCGCGAAGTGCGGGCACTCAGAGGTTTCACTCGCCTCAGCCCTGCCGAGAGTGTCAGCAGCCTCCACATAGCGCCTCTATCGGAGGCCCCCATGAACTGGCTTCCGGCAATCGAGGTTCGGGGCGAAGGCATCTTCCTTAATTTCGATGAAGGCCGTGTCACACAATGGGAGCAAATCCCGTCCGTGGTTGCGCGAGCTCGGGTTGCCCATGAGGCGGCGGAACGAAGCTGGCGCGAGCATAACGACGACGACCGCGAGTTCCCGATGACGATCTCCCCACGGTTCCTGCTCGTGCATACAACGGCTCATGCCCTTGTTGAGCAGCTCTCGCTGGATAGCGGATACTCGACTGCCTCGATACGCGAACGGCTGTATGTCTCCTCCGGGCCGGGCGGCATGTGCGGTTTTCTGCTCTACACGTCAGCACCAGACTCTGACGGGACGCTGGGTGGACTTTCCCGCAAAGGCCGGTCCCGTGAACTTGTCCCCATTCTCCTGGGAGCATTGCGCGGTTCGGAATGGTGCTCGGCTGACCCGCTTTGCGGGAGCGGCATTCTGACACTGTCCGAAGGATCGGGCTCGGCAGCGTGCCACTCCTGCTGCTTTCTTCCGGAAACATCGTGTGAGCATTTCAACCGCCATCTCGACAGGGCGATGTTGATCGGAACTCCGGAAGCTCCTGAAATTGGGTACTTCCACGCATTGCTGAAGAACGAGGGCTGATATGGCGCGAATGTACCCCGGAACGTTGCCAGAGCACGTCCTCAAGAATCCGAAATTGTCGTCAGAAATCAGAGTCTACAACACAATCCGCGACAGACTTTCAGCCGACTATCGATGCTACTACTCCAGATCGTGGCACCAGGCAGACGGAGATGGCGGTGAGTTTGACGGTGAAGCCGATTTCATAGTGGCACATCGTGAAAACGGTTTACTTTTCCTCGAAGTGAAGGGTGGCCGGGTCAGCTGTAGAGAGTCAGACAACCAGTGGCTCACCACTGACCGGGACGATTTCACGTTCAAAATCACGAGTCCTGTGTCGCAGGCCATGAAAAGCAAACACCATTTTCTGAAGCGGCTGAAGGAGCGACTGGGTAGCCGCTATATCCGCGCCCGGCACGGAGTGATCTTGCCCGGAAGCACACGACCTGTCCGCGCTCTGGCAGCTGATGCACCGCACGAAATTGTCGCATTCGGCAACGACATGGCCAAGCTGGATCAGTGGATTGTTAACCGGATGGCCGGCGTCAGCGATGATCGAGAAATGCCGTTGGGCATGGACGGGGAGCGGGCGCTCGAAGAAATCCTTGCAGGGCATTTTGAACTGCAGGCTCACATCGGCTGCAGCCTCTCCGACGACGCCAAGGAGATCGAGCGCCTTACCAGCGAACAAGCGTGGATTCTCGACTCGCTAGATCATAATCAGCAGCTCGCCATTACCGGAGGAGCGGGTTCGGGTAAGACGGTTCTCGCGATTGAGGCGGCTGTGCGGTCGGCAGAAGGTGGCTGCAGAACGCTCCTCACGTGCTTCAACGTGCCGCTCGCGAACCATCTTCGCGAGCTATGTCCGTCACACCCCAACCTTGTCGTCGCAGGCTTTCACTCGCTGTGCGGAATGTTTTCTGAAAAGGCTGGTCTGACAATCTCGCAAAAGCATGACGACGACTTTTATCAAAACGTGCTCCCCAATGCCTTGGTGGAAGCGGTGGACCGGATGCCCGATCTCCGTTTCGATACGGTAATCGTTGATGAGGGTCAGGACTTCAAAGACTCATGGCTCGACGCACTCAAGTTGGCCCTTGGCGACCTCGACACGGGGCGTTTCTACGTTTTCTATGACGACAATCAGCGCCTCTTTTCCCACGAGGGGAGTTTTGTGTCGGCCTTGCCGCAGTCGGTCATTCCGTTGTCGAGAAATCTCCGCAACACACGTCGTATTCATGCTGTGATGTCGAAGTGGTACGAGGGAAAGCGATCGACGCCCGCTGGCCCGGAAGGTGAGCAGGTTGCTATTCACGAGTGCAGATCACGGGAACAAGCGGTGAAGGTAGTCGCCGACCGTATTCGCACGTTGGTAACATCAGGCCAGCTGCAACCTGGCGACATTGCAGTTTTAGATGCGTCGGGCTCCATAAACTTTGGTGACAATATCGGCGGTGCGCGCGCATGTAGGGCCGACAAAATCGCTAAAAACTGCGTCATCGTGGATACGGTACGCCGTTTCAAGGGCCTGTCGCGACCGTGCGTTTTCGTGATAGGACTCGAGGGACTCACCGACCCCGAGACCATTTATGTCGCTACAAGCCGTGCAAACATACTGCTGGAACTTGCTGGGAGCCCTGACGATATTGCCCGCATCATGTGCTTTGGATCATGAGAAGCGTGATTGTGCGCCAAGTGATGGTATCAAAGCGCATGAACAGTGATAGTTTAGTGCAACGATATACTTGTGTAGTGGCCGCATGACCTAAGGATCGAAGCATATGGAAATGCGGTAACATAAGGTACGTCCGACCGCACGCGACCATCCCTACCCAAAAGGAGAGGGCGCTCAGCTTTTCCGGGAACCCACGGGCGTCTGTCAAATTCTCCTAGGGTCGCGTCCGTCAAGGTGGTGTAATTTCGGCTGTGGCCGTGGGCCATCGTCAGGCGGCAGCGTTGATGGCCGCCGTGGGACCGGTGGCCGCACAGTCCGACGTCGCGCTGCCCTATTGGGCGTCGATCAGCGTCGACGAGGCGCGTATGCGCAAGGGGCCGTCTCCCGACGTGCCGGTGATCTGGGAATATCGGCGCAAGGACCTGCCCGTCAAAGTGATCGCGCGGTTCGAAACCTGGCGCAAGATCGAGGACCCCGACGGCACGCAGGGATGGATGGCGGCGCGGCTGCTCAGCCGGACGCGCACCGCCATTGTCACCGGCCAGGTCCGTGCGATGCGCAAGGAACCGAGCGCGTCGGCGGCGGTCGCCTTTCGCGCCGAGCCCGGCGTGGTGGGCAAGATCACCGAATGCGCCGACGGCTGGTGCCTGTTCGACGTCAAGGGCCGCAAAGGCTGGAGCCAGACCGACCATATCTGGGGCGATTGAGCGTCCGGCGACAGCGTCGGCCTGTATCGATCAGCTTTTCTTCGGCGTTACCGTCACCACGGTTCCGTTGGGTGCCGTCGCCGTGAAGCTGCCGTCCGCGCCGGGGGCAGTGACGGTCCAGCATGCCTCGGTCTCGTCGCCGTCAGGGTCGTAACAGTCCTTGCCGTCCTTGCGCGCGAATTTGCCCTTGACCTCCTTGCCCTTGGCATCGGTGTAGACATAGGTGCCGTCGGCGTTGATCACCGTCGTGCCCATCGTGCCGTCCGCCATTTTAACGTCATAGGTGCCTGCCGGCGTTCCCGAGTCGGCAGCGGGCGCGGGCGTTGCCGGTGCGGCGGTCTCGGTCGGCGTCGGGGTCGTTTCCTTCGACTCTTCAGTCTTTTGCGAGCAGGCCGACAGCGCGGCGAGCGCGGCGATCAAAACAAGCTTTTTCATGCCGTTTCTCCCCAATAGAGGTTCGCGAAGGCTATGCCTTTAGGTCGCGTCCGTCAAGGTGGTGTAATTTCGGCTGTGGCCGTGGGCCATCGTCAGGCGGCTTTGGCGGTGATGTGTAGGGGCTGATTTTCCTCCTCGATCATGGGTTGGTTGAGTTCGGCCATGCCTTCGATCTGCATGTATCGGTGCTGGAGCTGCCACTCGTCGTTCTGCTCCATCAGCACAGCCCCGACGAGGCGGATGATGCTGTCTTCGTTCGGGAAGATTCCGACGACGTCGGCGCGGCGCTTGACCTCCTTGTTGAGCCGCTCGAGCGGATTGGTTGAGTGTAACTTCGTGCGGTGCTGGGTGGGAAAGCCGGTGTAGGCGAGCACGTCGGTTTCGGCCTCGTCCATGCAGGCGCCGAGCTTGGGCCAACGGGTGCGCAACTGGTCGGCGACCTGTCGCCAGACCTGCGTTGCGCTTTTCTGATCGGGCTGCAGGAAGACCTGGCGGATCGCGGCGGCGACGACAGTGTTCTGGCCCTTGGGCACATAGGACAGGGCATTGCGCATGAAGTGCACCCGGCAGCGCTGCCAGGTGGCGCCCATGACGCGGGTGATCGCGCCCTTGAGGCCCTCGTGAGCATCGGAGATGACCAGCTTCACGCCGGTAAGACCGCGCCGAACAAGGTCCTTCAGGAAGTCGGACCAGAAGACCTCCGCTTCCGAGGGGCCGATATGCAGGCCGACGATCTCGCGCCGGCCCTCGGTGTTGACGGCCATGGCGATTATTGCGGCAACGCTGATGATCCGCCCGCCTTCGCGTACCTTGAGATAGGTGGCATCGAGCCAGAGATACGGCCATTCGCCGGTGAGCGGGCGTTTCAGAAAGGCATGGACGCGCTCGTCAATGTCCTTGCAAAGCTTGGAGACGGTGGACTTGGAGATGCCGGTCATGCCCATGGCCTGGACGAGTTCATCGACCCGCCGGGTGCTGACCCCGCCGATCCACGCTTCCTGGATCACCGCAACCAGCGCTTTCTCGACCATCTTGCGGGGCTCAAGGAAGCCCGGAAAGTAGGACCCAGCACGCAGCTTGGGGATTTTCAGGTTCAGCGTGCCTACCCGGGTATCCAGCGAACGGTCGCGATAGCCGTTGCGCCAGGTCGCGCGCTCGCTGCTGCGTTCGTGGCGACCCGCGCCGATCAGGCCATCAACGTCGGCCTCCATGATCAGCTGCAGCACGTTCTCGGCGATGGTGCGCAAAAAATCCGGTTGGCCGCCCTTCGCAGCAAGCTCTTCGATCAGTAATCTGTCCTCGGTCATCGGGAACTCCTCTTCGTCACGGTTGAAGTGTGCAAACTCCACCATAACGATGAACCCGGTGGCCACCAGCGACGCCGCATTCCGGGGTGGGGCATGCCCCACCCCGGAATACACCATCGCCTACACCGGAAATTACACCACGAGCGCGGACGCTAACTTCTCCTAGCCCTGCGCGAGTGTTTCCCCTATGTTCTAGGGAGGACCGAGATGAGCGCCATTATGACGAATTTCGACGTTGATACCTCCGAGGCGCACGGATCCCGCAAGTGGGAAGGCCTCTCTGAGCTTGATCAGGCAATTCGCGACAATCGCCTAATGGAGTACAGGCTCAAGAAGTCGTGGGCTGATCCTTGGGGACGCAAGCTGACGATAATCGGCCTTATCGTCATTGGCGCAGTTTTCGCGTTTCTGGCTGGAGCATCCTTCGGCCTGTGGTGACCGTTGCAGGTCACCACTCCTTTACATCATCCGCTGCTTCTGCACTGGCACCTTGGGCTCCCTTGGTGATTGCGTCCAGACGTCCCCTAGAGTCGGTAATCTTCTGGCGACCGGCCGCCTGAGCCCTTTGCACATCTTCACGGACATCGCCGACCCCCATCCGTGGTACTGAACCGGAATCCCCGCCGCCGGTTTGTGATCGGCCGCGCACTGACGCCTCGCCGGAGACGGTCGGACGGGATACGGGCTGTCCAGGGACGAGTACGAGGCGATCGTCGATCCCGTCGCGAAGCTGCTCGGCATAGCTTTCGATGAACTTTGCCTGCAATGCCTGACCTTCCGGGCTAAGCTGGAAAGTGACATCGTCGAACCGCGCATTGCCATAGAAATCGCGGTTGCTCTCGATCTCGGCGAGACCCCATTCGCGGTAGGCTTGGGACAGATTGAGACTGCCTGCAGCGCTGTTTCCTTCGAAGAATGACGCCTGGCTCTCGAGACGATTGGCAAGCTCCTCGGCCCGGCGAGCCTCGATGGTGAAGCTCTGGGCTTCTGTCAGAGATGCGTTCATGCCGCTCGCGGTGCTCGAGATCGACGAGCTTGATGAGGTACTGACTGAGCGAACGAACCCATCGCGGGTGCTCGACCAATTGCGGCTGTCAGACATCTGGGACAGGCTCCCGAAGATCCGCGAACGGTCTTCCGAAGCGATCCCGATATCGCTGTCGGTCCACGTGCGTGTCCCACCGCCCTTTGCTCCGATGCTTCCAGACAGCACGCCATTTGAAATTCCGGCCTTTGCCCCGGCCTCACCGCCGAGAAACCAAGCAGTAGAGATGTCATCGGCCGCTCTGCGCGACAGCCCGAATTGCCGCTGCAGACTGGTCGATGCCTGATCGACCTCGCTGAACGCGGTCTGGATGCTGTCGGAGTTCGAGGTGCCGGTCGCGCTCTCGAAGGATGTGCCGCGGCTGAACTGGTCCCTGAGCTCGCGGAACTTCGTGACCGCGCTGGTCGTCGATTCCGTTGCGACATTCGCATAGGTCTCGCTGTTGGCGCGGGCCTGCGATGCCATCGTCGAAAGGCGTGCCGTGAATTCCTGGCCCAGCGTCGGCGTGAAAGGATAGCTGGATGTCGGGATCTGATCGTAGCTGCCGTCAGGAAAGCTCGTGGTCATTGCCCCGGTGTCGCTGAAGGTCCGCGTCTGCGGCGCGCCATAGGTGAAGCTCGGCGCGATCGTGCCTTGTGCGAACTGGCGGGTGAGGACACTCGAGTTTTCGAAGCTCGTGTTGCCGAGCGAGACGTTGCCGGTACTCGCCTCGCGGGCCGCTTCCTCGGCCGCGTTCTGGCTCGGGTTGAGGTAGCTCGTGGCGTGGTGTGAAATCGCCATGGCGCCCTTGGCCACACCGCCTGCCAGGAACGGCACCGATGCGATGAGATAGCCGGCCAGCAGACCGATATCGCTGTTGACGTCGGCCATTCCGGTAAAGCTCGCCAAGCTGAGGCCGTTGCTGCCCGTGACCGCGCTTATGTCGGCGGCGCCCTTGTACATCAGCATCATGTGGAGGATCACGAACAGCGGTCCCCAGGCCGCGAGATAGAAGAAGCCTGTCACATAGCCCTTGAGTGCGACAGGTCCCGTCTTGGGGAGCAGGAAGAGCGGGAAGAGCACCGGAAATAGCGCATAGAACAGCACGGTCAGCACGACGTTCAGGAGTGGGACCCACTTCATGGCGTTGCTCGCAATCGAGCCATAGGTCCGCTCGGTCTGAATGTCGGCGCGGGTCTGCGCGTAGACGTCGACATTGCCCGCGCCGCTGGTGCCGGACATCGAATGCATGGCCTGGCTCATCGCGTTGATGGTCAGCGTCTGCTTGAAGATTTCGGTCGCGTTGGCCGAGACGCCGGTGAGATACTGATAGGCCACCGGCAGGTCGGCAAAGAGCTTCGCCTTGGCGAGCGCGGCCGTCTGGTTGGGGTAAAGCTGACGGCCAAACACCGATCCCATCGCATCGACCAGTCCGGCCCACTGCGCATTGAGCGTGTCGTAGGCCTCGCGGCAGGTCACGATGTTCGAGCTCACCTGGCCTGAAGCGGTATCCCGCGTCAGGAACCGCTGCGCGCGCGCCTGACTGCCCGGCGCGATTGTCGCCCAGATGTTGCCGGTTTCTGCCAACTCCTTCATCGAGTAGCGGCCGAGCAGAACGTCGTAGAACACGCATTGCCGGAAGTGCTCGTCGAGATTGGCAGCAAACTCCGGATCGGAAATCCGCAAGGACCGGGTCGCATCGTAGAGCCGAGCGCCGTAGATCATCCCGTTTTTTGAATAGTTGAGATCACCGGGCAGGCCGAACACCACTTCTGCCGAGCCCGTCAGATAGTCGCCGACCTGGCTGGTAAAGCTCGCCATCAAGGCAAGACCCAGCGGCACGTTGCTGACATTGGCCGGGGCGAGGCTCGGATTGAGCCGGTCGGTCACATGGACATCGAGCCGCGGCACCATGAGGCAGGAGTAGATGAGCGTTGCGCCGAGGAACCAGTTTATCCAGGCGCGCCAGTCCTGATTGAACGCGAGGGTGATGGCAGACAGGCCAAGCCCCATTACCATCACCACCTGGAGCAGGCTCTTGTAGCCCCCGTTACCGGTCCAGGCGGCGACTGCCTGGAAGACGTTGACCAGATAGTCCCCGCCGCCGACCGTGAAAATCTCGACCATGTCTGTTGTCCCGCCTGGATGTGGTTGGTCCGATCAGTGGGTGAGGGCGCGGTTCTGGACGCCGCGCGACCAGTCCAGCGATGCGGCCATTCCGGGCGACATCGAGGCGGCCAGCACGTTCTCGATGAACGCCGTCTTCTCGATGATCTGCAGCACCGCATTGACCTTGAGGTGCGTGTTGGCCTGCCGGTCAGCGAGAGCCTGACGCACGACATTGACCTGATTCTGCCACATGGCGATCTTGGCTTCGTCGGCCCCGATGAAGCTCGACATCGAGCGGCCCGCCTCGCTCACGATCCGGTCGAGCACGGCAAACAACAGGTCGACACTGGCGATCTCGGCCAGGGTCTCCCGGTCGTCGGTCGGCATGCCCCGGCCATAGGCCGCCTGGACGGTCAGGATCTTGTAGAGCGGGATAGACGCGACTTGCAGCAGTTCCTTCTGCTCTTCGCTGATCGCGGTGTCGTCCCGGATGGCCTGAACCATACCGCCGATGAGCGCAGCCACGCGCGGCCGCAGCGCTTTCGATGCCGGCAGGCTCAGCGACTTGAAGCCCGGGTTGAGGCACTTCTCCGTTTCGTCGCAGTCGAAGATGAGGACATTGCCATTCGCCGTGCCATCCAGCAGCGAAGTCACGAGGGTGGACGAGGCTTCGCCGACGATTGGCACGAACTTGCCCGGCTCATCGTCCTTTGGGGGCACGTAGATGATCGTGCCCAGCAGCGTCATCGCATATTCGGCGAGCTCTTCGTCGAACCGGCCGCCTGGCGAGAAGAACGCCGACTTCTTGAGGATCGTCCAGGTGTAGTTTCGCGGCACACCGGGATTGACGTCGTCATACTTGCCCGAGCCTTGCGCGGTCGTGCTCGAGCGCTGCCCCCTGGTGCCGCACCCATGCTTGGCCGCGGCATAGTCGGTGAAAATCCCTTCGGAGTTGCCGATCGCTTCGCAGATCGCCTTGTCGGCAAGGTCGCCCTTGGGCCAGATCCCGCCCACCAGACCCTGGGCCATTTCGCAGGAGTTGATGTTGAGGTTGTTCATGAGCTGAGCCTTCTGGCTGAACTCCTGCATGATCTTCGAGCATTCCGGGCAGACCGTGTCGATCGCTAGGCTGAAGGCAAAGCCGACCGCATTGTTCGCGACTGCCTTCAGCATCGCGACGATCTCGCTCGCGTTGATGAAGCTGAAGGACCCCGCAAAGATGTCGATGCCGCCGCAACCGGCGCGAGCGCGCGGCAACTGCAGATTGGCGATGTTGGTGGTCTTCTGCGGGAAGCGTGTCCAGACATTGCCGAGGCTGTAATAGCCAGCAGACTGCCCCTGGAACGCGGTCGGTCCGTTGACGTTGGCAGCCCCCCCGACGTCGTTCAGAAACGAGTCCATCGAACTGCCGACATCGGCCGATGCGCCAGACAGCGGGAGGGCGAAGGGGAGGGCGGCTGCCAGAAGCGCAGCGATGGCTCTTTTCATCCTAGTAGTCACGTCCAGCTTCCTTCGATGTGAGGAGGTAAATCCGGTCCTGAAGCTCGTCGGCGCTCATGACGCCGTAGCCGATCGGAATGGGGCGGCCGGTCCGCGCGTCCCAGAGCACGACCGCTGGCGTGATCTTGGGCTCGAGCCCCATGCGGCTGCGCTGGTTGGTCTCGACCGTGTAGTTCGGGAAATGCCGCGACGGGCCGCCATCGGTCGAAATCGCGCGCACCGCGATATGCCACGTCGAGGCAACGCTCTGCACGATCGGCGACATGACTTCGCAAGCGCCGCAGCTCTGGGCGAAGAAGTAGAAGAGCCCGTAACGCTCGGAAAGCTGGGCCATCGCGGCGTTCCGTTCCGCGCTTCGCGAATCCTGCCACTGGCGCTTGCCAAGCGTCGAGACCGGGCGCTGCAGCGTGTAGTCGAGCTCGGGATCCTGCCACATCGCCCGCTGCCAGACGTCGCTGAAGAGCGATGCCCGGTCGAGCTGGGCGCGCTGGAACCGAATATAGGCCGTCACATTTGCTGGCGTCGGCTCGAGGATCGCCTTGGCCTTCAGTTCGCGCAACGTCGCAGTGATCGCGTCAAGTTGGCTGGTCGCGCTGGACGTAGGTGCTGGCGAGGGCGAATTCTGCTCCGGCGGCTTGGGCCGCTCGCAGTAGAACCAGTATCCGAGCCGCCGCTCTTCGCAATAGAAGCTATCCTGGCGCTCGGCCGATTGTGCGCTGGGCGGCGCATCGGTCCGGCTTGCGACCGGCTGGGCGGTCGCCGCAGAAAACTGGAAA
Source organism: Sphingopyxis macrogoltabida (assembly GCF_001307295.1). NCBI lineage: Bacteria > Pseudomonadati > Pseudomonadota > Alphaproteobacteria > Sphingomonadales > Sphingopyxidaceae > Sphingopyxis > Sphingopyxis macrogoltabida. The sequence continues at coordinate 1,122,630 of NZ_CP012700.1, forward strand.
ACGGAATTGGCAATTGCGCAGGCGGCAAGCAGCCGCCACGCGACCTTACTGGCGGGCGCGTGCATAGTAGTCCTCGATCTTCTGTTGGATGTCCTGGGTGGCCTGAAGCTCGTCGGGCAGGCGGGCGGCGTCGGTGAACTCGGCGTAGACCTCGCTGAAGTCCATTTTCGAGAGGTCGAGCCGGGCGAACTCGTCGATGGTGAAGCCCTGGCATTGCTCGGTCTTCGGCTTGCCCCAGGGCTTGTTCAGCTGCTGGCGGCCTTGCTCCTGCAGGATCCGCGAGAGCTTGGATTCAAAGCAGCAGTAGACCTTGCGCTTGGTCAGGCACACGCCAAGGAAGGAGGACGAGCAATAAGTGCCGACGTAGGCGCACAGACCCTGCGCATCCTTCTGATGCAGCAGCATCTCCTCGCGGCTGCAGCCCAGCGCTACGAGCAGCTGGATGCCCGGGATGAGCGGGAAACCCTTGCCCTTGCAGCAGTTGAGCACGCCGAAGACCTTGGACGAGCAGCTTTCCCGGGTCCCCTTGAACAGAGTGAGGTTGTCCGGATCGAATTCGCGGCGCGCCTGGTTCATCGCGTTCAAGGCGACGGCCGCGTCCTTGAACTCGTCGTTGGCCTCGCGCTGGATGGTCTCGCACGAGCCATCGATGCAGTAGACATCGCCGTCGCAGATGAACTGGTTGGTGTTCGCAGGCTGGTCTGGAACCGGACAATCATAGACCCGCTCCCAGGTGCGGCAGGGCTCCCCCGCGAGGCAGTCTTCGCGCACCAGCTTGCAGCCCGGAGTGGCTTCAAGTGTCTGGCAGTCCTGTGCCTCGATGAACTGCGCGCAGCTATAACTGCGGCTCCACGCCCAGCACGGCTGCGTCACGGCGATGCCATCGACGATGCGGGTCACCGGGTCGCTGTCCGTGCACGTCTCGGTGTCCTGCTGGCACGAGGTATCAGCCGCAAGACCAGCACACTGGCTTTCATCGCGCGTGGTCGTGACGACGTTCTCGCCTGTCACCGTGTAGGGCGTCGCGCCATCGACCGGCGCCGTGCAACTCACGAGATCGACCCTCAGATCGCCCGAGTTACAGCCCCAGTAGATCCCGAAATAGGGATCGCACAGGTTGATCGGATAGGACTGCGTGACCGTGCATTGCGGAGCGGGGTAGCGGTTGCAATTGTAGATCGAAGCCGGGTCCACACCGCTGCCGCCTACGCAATAGTAGCCGTAGACCTGCCGCTGCTCGACACGCGCGGTCAACGTCACGGGGCAGGTCCGCGTTTCCTGTGTCGCCGTATAGCCGACATTGCAGGTCGCCATGTAGCGCGCCGCGGTTCCGCTGGCCGGCGGCAAGGGCACGCAGCGTCCCTGTGAGCCGCCGATGGCCATTCCGCTCGTATAGGCGAGCGGGTCATCGCTGATCACATTGCTGCGCGCGATCGTTGCATCGAGATCCTGCGGCGCAAACCGGGCGCGCCGGTCCATCGAATCCCGCATGGCCTTGTAGCCTGTGTTGGTCGTCGCCTGGCTCGCCGCTTCGCGGCTCATCCGGTCAGGATCGTCGAAGTAACCCGACTGGCTCGGCGTGCCGCCGAAATTGGGGATGCGGCTTGCATCCGGGTTCGTCGTTGCCGCGCTTTGCGCCGCGGCTGCCTTGTCCTGTCCGAAAGCCTTGCCATCGGCCTTGGCAGCATCGGTTGTAGTCTGGGCGTAGAGCGGGCCGGCGAGGGCGAGAAGAAGCCCGCCCACGCCAGCCAGAGAGAGGACCGATCGTTTCATGGAACCTGCCTTTCAAGACGGGCGAGGTGCTGGGCGGCGAGCAAAGCGCCGGGGCCGCCGCCGCGCGCGAAGGTCTCGAGCGCGTAAGCTGCGCTGACATTGCCGCTCATCCGGTCGTGCGGCGGAACTTGCGTCCGGCAGTCGAACCCGTCGCACAGATCGAAGTCGCTGCTGGTGACGACGTAGGTGGGAACCGACTCGATCCCGAAGGCGCGGAACAGTCGCGGGTCGATGCCGACGCCGTCCAGCTGCTCGCCGGGCTTGGCAACTTTGGCCAATGCCGTGGTGAGAGCCTTGACGCTGTTGCCGGGCAGCCCGCGCAAGGCAACAACACCGCCAGCCTTGGTCACGTCGTCGATCATCGCACGCAGCGCTGCAGGCGGCATCGATAGCGAAGCAAAGGCGATGAACCTCGGCGCCTCGCCCATGCCTTCGCTGGTCATGGCGCCTGCATCGGCCACCATTCGGTCAAAATCGAATGTGCTGGCCTCACCAGGCTTCGTGTTTGCGGCGGCCTCACGTGTGTAGCGGCGAGCGTGCGCCTCGGCCTCGTCGGAGCTGGTCCTCGCCTCCCGCGCGAGGGCTTCGGCTCTGGCGCGGGCATTGGCGGACAGCGCGTCGGCATCGGGGGCACCAGCACTGGCCCGCGCCCGGATAGCGGCCAGATCGAGGTCCGGTTCGGCCGTCTGCGCCGAGGCGCCAGCCAAAGCAGCAAGGCTGGAAAGCGATGCGACGACAAGAAGATGAGGAAGTTTGTTCATAGCGCACAGCAATTCCGCTTGCGCCAGACCAGGTAGCCCATGTCCTCGCCAATGGCGGGATAGACCTGGCCTGCCGACATGAAGGTGGTAGAGGCACCAATGGGCGCGCAGGCGTAGCGGCCCTTGGTCTGCGGATTGGGATTGGTGGCCTGGAAGCGGTATTGCTGCTTGCGCATCACCGGCATGAGGTACTTGCCGCAAAGCCCTTTGCTGCCCATCGTCCCCCAAGCGACGAGTTCGCGGTGGAGCTTGTAGGAGAAGCGGGCGAGCGCGAGCCGCGATGCCTGCACATGGCCGATCGTTGCCGAGACATTGCCGTTGAGCGGATACATCGTGCCCTGGCAGCCTGCGCACCAGAACAGCTCATCGGTCGGCAGCTTGGCCGTTGCCGCCACGCAGTCCGCTGCACATGCGGCAAGCGCCAAGGGATTGGCGAAGAGGACCGCCTCGGGATTGATAATCGCGGTTAGCTCGCTGTCCTGCCACAGCGGATCAATCTCGGTGATGTAGAGGATGTCGATCGAGCCGGACTCGAGACAAAGGAAATCGGCGACGATCTCCATCCAGTATATCAGCGGATAGGCATACCAGTGGACATGCCACTGCGAGCTGTACTGCGTGGCGCCGCCAACCGCCGATGGCCCCGCCATCGACTTGAAGCCGATGTCGAACCCCGGATCGAGCTTCATCCCGCCGAGATTGACAAAGCACCATGGCTTCATGCTGACGTCGGCAAGCCGGACCGGCTCCCAGAACCCCATGGCGATGCCGGGCCGCAAACCGCAGAGGCAAACGGGGAGAGCCGGGTTGCTCGGATCGGGACGGCTCGACGGCCAGATCTTCAGGCCACCGATCGAGATCGGAAACAGGCATGACCAGCAAATGTCCGTGATCGGATTGACGAACTTGCCAGTGCAGCGCCCGGGGCCGGCCGCAGCCTGGGCAGGAGCACTGGACACGACGCTCAGGCTGGTGAGCAGAAGTGCTCCGCAAAGCCATGACAGAAGGCGTATTTTCTTGCTCATGACGGCGCACGCTCCTTGAGAGCCACGGGGTGTTCGGTGATGATGAGCGCGCGGCCCTGCTGCTCGACGGTTGCGGGCACCGCGCGAATGCCGAAGTGTTTCACCAGCGTGCCGCCCTGATCGAAGTAGAAGCGCCGCTGACGGGCCTTCATGAGTTCGAGCGGCGCACCGGCTACGAGGATGAGCTTGGCCTTTGTGCTGGCATAGCGACGAGTGGCCCAGGCGAGTTGTGCCGGGTCGTCCCCATCGAGAAAGACGAGAGGTGCGCGCAGCGGCACGGTATCGAGCGGATTGACCCGCGTGCCTGCAGCAATGATGACCCGGCCTTTGTCGTCGGCAATATCGCGCGGGGCGGTGATCGTCGGATCGAAGCGCCAGCTGCGCAGTGCCGAGGCGAGCGTAACGCCCGCGACCGGCTCTGGCCGGTCCACCCGAGCGATTGTCCGCCGCTTCAGCTCTTCGTTGAGACGGGCCGTTTCGCCGGTCTTCTCAAGCTGGGTGAGCCTGGCATGGATCTGCTGAAGCAGGTCCGGTTCGATGACCGGCCATACCGCGCCGTGCTGGCCGTAATCGCGAGCCATTGCCTGTGGTGCGATGGCCAGCGCCAGCGCAGTGGTGCAAACCGGCAGAGTGAGGAGCCTCACAGGATTGGCCTCCCGACCCCGAGTATGCGCGGTCCACAGATCCAACCGATCGCGGCATAACGACTGTCGAAGCCATCCTTGTGTTCGCTGGTGACGAAGTAGCAGCCTTTCGGCACGCGCCCCGTAGGTCCAAGCGCCAGCGGTTCGCCGAGGCGGCTCTCAAGCTTGGCCTTGGCCACGGCCTCACCGTTGACGAAGTAGATGCGGTTTTGCTCGGTGATGATGTCGCCCGGAACACCGCTCACCCGCTTGCCGAACGGCTTGGGCTTCGCCCCGAAATGCTTGACCAACAAAGGCGAGGTGGGCGGTTCGAACAGGATGATGTCCCCGCGATGCACGGGTGCCCCTCGCGTGACCCAGATGGCCCAGTAGGGCAGGCTGGGGCTCACATTGATCATGAGCGCATGGCCCTGCGCGAAGGCGGCAAGCGAGGAGAGCGCCAGTGCCCCGGCGCCGAGCCCGCCCCAAAGCACGAGCCGGCGCGCCGATGCTGAGCGGATCAAGAGATCAGCGGGCAGCATCGGGAAGGGCTCCCATGCGGCGCACGACGTCGGCACGCACAGACCCGGTCAGGTCCGGTGTGCTCCCGGCGACCACTGCTTCGGCAACCAGAACTGTCCGGCCTTCGCGTCCGAGCTTCTGTACCGAGGCTTCCACGGCCTTGAGGTAGGCCTGGACGCGCAGTCTGGTTTCTTCAGGCGGCCGACCGGCACGCGCTTCGGCTTCGATGAAGTCGCCCATGATCCGGCTCAGCTGGACCGTGACGACCTCGCGTTTTTCCAGGGTGAGCAGCTTGTCCGTCGCCCAGACACCCCACAGAACCTGACCGACCATGCCAGCGCCGACCACGACAGCGGTGAGATTGATCGCTGAAAGCCGCCCCTGCAGGCTCGATGTTGCCAGAATGTTCTTCACAGCTTTTCTCCCGAAAGTTCGCGGTCGAGATCGCGGATGAAGCGCGGCATGCGCCACACGACGACGAGCGTCGCGAGACCGATCAGAACGAACTTGCACTGGCCGAGGAATGTCACGCGCCGTGCGAGGTCGGCCGCGAGGAAGCGGTCACCGAGATTGGCGACATGGGCGAAGAAGGCATCGGGATTGCCGCCCGACAACAGCAGGAAGAACAACAGCGGCAGGCCCAGCGCCATCAGGTAGGATGAGCCGAGAAACAGGCAGCCGCGAAGCAGAATGTAGCAGCCATCGGCCATGCGCGAGCGCAAGGTCTGGACTGGCTGGCTGACGGGCTGTTCGTCTTCGGACGGGTCGTTCCGGTCGAAGGGGGTGACGAGGTGGAGAGGCATGGAATTAGGGATCCTTTGGTGATGGGGTGTCAGCGGTTGGGATGAGCGATGCGCTCGATCGCATCGGCGAGCTGGTGCCCGCGCGCGATCTCGGCATCGATGGCGGCGAAGGTTTGGGGCGAACTCGAGAAGAGCGTTGCCGAATAGTCATCGAGCACGAGCCGCCCGATCGCCTCGGTCTCCGGCCCCTTGATGAACACCTCGGAATAGTCGCTCCCGGAGCGCTTGAGACTGCGGATCAGCGTCTCGGTGCGATCGTCCATATCGAGGCGCTTGCTCGCCTTGAAATCGGCGATCGTCTCCGGCTTCTGCTGAAGGATCAGCATCCAGTCGCTGTTCTCGAGCGCCGCCGTTGCCCCGTCGGACTTGTAGTAGTCGTTGAGCGACTGGGTAGCGGTCGCCAGCGCGCCGCCATATTTGCGGCAGGTCCGGGCGTAGGTTTCGACGAATTCACCCATCGAGCCGCCCTTGAGCATCGACCAGGCTTCATCGATCAGCAGAAGCTTGCGCAGCGACCTTGGGCTTCGCGTCATGGCCTGGCTGGTCATGAACATGATGGCTGAGAGCACGACGCTGCGCAGATCCTCACGGCTCGCAAGGTCGGACATCTCGAAGACCGTGAAGTCCGCATCGAGGTCGAGGCTCGCCTGGCCTTCAAAGAAGGCGCCGTAGGTTCCGCCCGCCATGTAGGGTGCAAGCGCGGTTGCGATATCTGCCGCAGTGTCATGGCCGATACTGGCCAGCATCTCGCCGACGGTCGTGACCGTGGCAGCCGCGCCGTGCTGCGCCCAGACGAGGTTGACCGCCCGGTCGATCAATCCGCGTTCGGTATCCGTCAGCTTCGCGCTGTGGCGAGCCATTTGCCCGACGATGGCCTTGATCATCCCGAAGCAGTCGAGGCGGTAGTCCTCGTCTTCCGCGGCGCGGGTGGCATCGATCATCGAGAACGGGTTGAGGCAGAAGCCCGCAGCAATCGTGAACTCGACAAAGCGGCCGCCCTGCAGCTTGACCGAGTGCTCGAAACTGCGGCCATCGTCGATCACGACAACCTGTGCGCCGGCACCGCGCAGCGCGGCGCACATCTCCTGGAGCAGCACCGACTTCCCCGATCCCGACTTGCCGCAGATCGCGACATTGTGGTTGCCGGCCTCGTTCTCGAACGGGGACCAGAAGAAGGGCTGGCCGCGCCGCCCGACGAACAGCAGGTGGGGGTGGGCGCTGCCGAGATACTCGCCCTGCATGGGCGCGATATTGGCGGCGGTCGTCGACAACACGGTCTTGAACCGCTTCAGCCGCTCCATGTCGGCGCCGAGCCCGTCAGCCAGGGTGAGCGGCATCGCGGCGAGCAATCCCTGGATCTGGAGGTAGCGCTCGTCCGTAAGGTCCCAGCCCGCCGCCTTGTAGATCGATTTGATCGCGCGTTCGTGGCGGTCGCCCTGGCCCAGCGGTGAATAGGTCGTCACACCGTAGAAAACCCGCACGAGACGGCGGCCTTCCTGGAGCTCGGCCTGAACATGCTGCCACTCGGCGGCCTGTTCGCCAATCCGAGGCAGGAACCGGGCGCTGCGGGTCCCGGCGAGGCTGGTGGTCCGCATGAACTTGAACCCGGCCTTCGCCGAAGCCGCCTCCTGGTCCGGATAGACGAGACAGAGCATGGTCGCGGCCGGGCAGGGAAAGCGCAGCTTGTCGGTGAACAGGTCGCCGATCAGCCGCGCGCATTCCCACGGAGCCCAGCGCGATGGCATGTTGCGTACGGCAAAATGCCGGACATCGAAGACATCGGGATAGACGGTCCCGATCTCGGGCACGCCGTCATTGACCTTGCCAGTGGGGCGGAAACGCTCGGTCACGAGCCGCATGCGATCTTCAGCCACCACCAGTTCGATGTCGTGGCGGATCGCCTGGGATGCAATTGGATCATTCGGGTTGTAGGGCACCGCATCGTCCTGCGGGGCGGTGGTGGGCGAAGTCAGATCATCAATGACAGCGATGAGCGCTTCCGGCCCGACTTCGACCACGCCGAGATTGAGCGACTTGAGCATCGCCACCAGGCCATCGCGGGTCTGCTTGAGATCCTCATTGCTGACCGACTTGGAGCTCGGCACCCCGACCGAGACGATCACCTGGTGATGCCGCGCATGGAAGGGCGCATCCGGCGAGCCGGACTCCCAGACGAGCGAATAGAGCCGCCGCGCCCGGTGCCGGGCAATCGCCTCGTACACGCCGCCCTGGATGTATCGAGGGGCGAACCACGGGGCGATGATCCTGCTGATGCGCGGGCTGGCGAGGTGGAGCACCTGCAGGCAGGCGCCTGCTGGCAGGCCTTCCGAGAAGAACTGTCCTAGGATTTCGCCGGTGCGCTCGTCGGCTCCGATCAGCGGCGTAACCGAAAGGACAAAGCCCTTCGAGCGTGCGTTGAAGTAAAGGCGGGTTGCCGGATCGTAGACCCGGTAGGGGAGCCAGTCGGAGAGCATGTCGACCATGAGCTGCGGGCGGGCTTTGTCGGCGTGCTCGGCATCACCCAGCAATCCGCTGAGCAGCCGATCGACGACGGTCTTGAGTTGTTCGGCCATCACTTGGGCTCCTTGGGCTGCGAGGTGCTGACGATCGGCTGTTCGCCGTTTCTGACTGCCGGGCGGATTGCAGCTTTCGCGGCTTCAATCGCCGCTTCGCTCGGGAACACCGGAGCGCTCTGCCCCGCCCCAGGCCGAGGGGCTCGATCACGCGGGGGAGGCGACGTGTCGAACCCCTCGACCGCCGGTGCCTTGGCACCGGCAACGGCCTCGCGCGCCGTGGAGGGGAGGACCAGCGGCGAGGCATCTGAAGTTTCGTTGAAGGGACTGGGGGCATCGGCGCCCCAGATGCCCCCAGCCTGACCCGCGTCGTCGCGTGCAGACGAGAAGGGCGACGCCTCGTCAGCTACGTTCGGGTCTCCTTCCGCACCGTCCGGTGCTGGGGCTCTCTGGGCGGCTTTCAGCTGCCGATGGACCTGGCGCATCAGGGATCCGCCCTGGCCCTCGCCCGCCTTGCGGCGCAGCTCGGTGGCCCAGCGCGGATTTTCGACGACGGTCCAGGCGACCGCTTCGTCATGCAGCGTTCCAGCTTCATCGACATGAGCGGGGAAGACGACGCGCAAGGTGCGTTCCGCTGTGCGGCTGGTGTCGGCATCCACGACGCCTGACTTCTGCCGCGCGTCAGCATGGAGCAGCGTGCCGTTCGACAGATTGTCCGTCGCCTTGGCATCGATAACGTGAGCCGGTGCGCAGTCGCCCTTCGGTGCGCGGCAGGTGAAATCGCCCTCGACGTTGGTGCCGAACGTGGCGCAGCCACTGGCAAGGCCGGCCAGACAGGCGCAGGCAAGGAGACGTGTCGGAAAAAGCATGGGTCTATCCTTTGGGAGCAGGGGTGGGGGCCAGGGAGGGGCCAGCGCGCAGGAAGTCCCGGAGTACAGCGGCAGGCCGGTAGCCTTCGAGAACGGCGCCATCGGCGGGGCGCACGATCACAGGGGTGCCGCCAAAGCCGTGGGCTCGCGCGAAGGCCTCGTTGGCATCGAGACCGCTCGTGTCGCAGGGTTTGGGATTGGCGAGCGCGAGACCCGAATAGGCCATATGCAGCGCCAGCTCAGGCCGCGGCGAGCACAGCACCCGTTCGGCATCGCGCCGGCTTTCCGCCCCGAAGATCGAGATCGGCCGCTCTTCAACCCGCGCTCCGATTGCCTTCAATTCGGCCTCGAGCTTCTTGCAATAGCCGCAGTGGAAGTCTGAAAAGACGACGACACGCGGACCGTTGGCAGGACCCCAGGTGATCGCGCCTTTGGCGGGAAGATTGCCGAGCGGGACATGGCGCGGCGGGGTGGTCCGGGCTGACGCTGCGGCTGCGCTTGGACCGCCTTCCGCTTGCGTCTCGGAATTGCTGCGCCGCGCTGCCCCCGCTGCCAACAAGTCCGGATTAAGGGCAAGCAACCGGGCAGCCGTGAGATCCTGACGGGCTTCCATGTCGTAGACCCGGCCGATCACCAGATACTTCGCAGCCCGGTCGACGTAGAAGAGTGTTGATTTGGACGCGACCTCGCACAGGCCGCCAAGGCCCTTGCAGTTGATCGCGTCGATCGGCGTCTTGGGCAGGCGCAGCTTGAGCGCCTCTCGAACTTTCGCCGTGTCCGGAGCGGCAGCAGGGGCAGCAAGGCTTGCCACACCCCATCCCGTCGCGGCCGACACGGCGATGATCGCCGCCAGTCCGGCGCTGGTACGCAACCAGCGGCGCCGACGATTGTCCTGCTCGAGGAGAGTATTTTCGATCATTGGGAGTTCCTCACGTAGACGCCGTCGAGGAACACGATCTCGACATCGATGCCGGTCGGCATCTCGACGACGGGTTGGTACTGTTCGGCGCGCTCGATCAGGTATTTGCTGACCGTGTCGGCAGCGTCGGCGGCACCCTGGCCAAGCCCGCCACCGAGAATGTCGCCGGCCGAGAGCTTGGAGCGACTGCCGTCGGGGTTGGTCGTGACGCCGGAAAAGACGCTGTTGGCATTGGCCGAGAAGCCGCGCCCGAAGCCGCCGACGATCCCGGCCAGCAGGGCCTGGCTGACAAGGCTGCCTTCGCGGCTGACGACGCGGCCGCGGACCCCGGACTTGCCAGCGAAGCTGATGAAGCCTTTGACCTCGCTCACTGCGACCCTGCCGCCAGGCTGATCGCAGGTCATGCGGGCGAGCTTCACGTAGACCTTCTCACTGCTGAGATCCCCGCGTGCCGCGCCGTTGACAACGCAGCCCTGGATCCGGGTGGTCAGAACCTTTCCGTTCTGCATGACCGAACGAGCAGGGCCGGTGATCCGAAGCACCACAGGCAGCGGATCGGTCTGGCTTGCGACGCCTGCCGAGGCATCGACGCCGACGATTACGCGTGCCGGCGCGTAGGAGTTGGGCGGCAGGTAATCGGGCGAATCCTCGACGACGACCGGTGGCGCATCGGGCCGGCCCACACGGAGGCCATTGGTCGTTGCCTTGTCGGAGCTGAAGCTCATCAGCTTCACCTCGCCAGGCGACGAGATCATGCCGCCCTGCGGATCGCCTGCTGCGGCGCCGGTACTGGTCTGAGGTGACCGGGCCCTTGCGTCATAGCCGCCTGCCTGCGGCCCATAAGCCGGTGGCGGTACAGCCGGTGCCGGTGATGCAGGCTGCGCGGCAAGCCGGGTCTTGAGCTCGGCGTTCTCTGCCGAGATAGCATCGATCGCAGCTTGTCCATCGACCCGCATGGCCTGGTTCTCGGCTTTGAGAGCCGCCAGCTGCGCCTCGATCTCCGTCCGCGGGACGCTCCCATCCTTCAGCGCCTTCTGCTCGCGGGTGACCGCATCGAGCCTGTTGCCGTAGGTCGCGACGAACTCGCGCTGGGACAGGTCGCGGTTGACCAGGCCTGCCGTGTCGATCGTCTGCGCCGCATTGGGATCGCCGGTCTTGGCCTTGTCGTCGCCGCCAAGGATGAACCAGCTTCCGCCGATGAGGGCGAGTGCTCCCAGCGACCCCAGCAGCAGCTTCTGACGGCGCGCGGTGCGGGCGTTGAGCCCGGAAAGTTCGGACGATGCCGCGCTCTCGGCCTGCAAAGGGGCAGTGCTTGGCGTATGGGTTGCATCAGTCATTGCCGGTCTCCCCGCTTGCGCCGACAACAAAGGCGGTTGTGCTGGCCCCGGGTTCGAGCTTCGGATCGGCGATCGAGACGGCGAGCGTGTCGCGCGGTGCGAGATCGCGTTCGGCGAGCGTCACGGGTTTCGTTCCGCGATTGTGGATGCGGACGACCTTCCCAGTGAGGCTGGCGCCGCGATAATCAGCGATGAGCTGGACTTCGAGATCGCCGACCCGTGCGGGTATGGCAGTCGATTGGCGGACCTCGAAACCGTCGACCGTCCGGTCATTGGCCATCGCCTGGATGAGCCTGACGGCGCTGGTCTCGATCGGGGTCTGGCTTTCCCAATCCGCCGCCCGGTTCTTCGCGATGACGGGGTTGGTGATGAAGACCTGGGTCGCCGGAATTTGCTCAACCCGGCACGCCACCTTGTAGACGAAGCCCTTCTTGGTGGTGGTGAAGAAGCTGATCGACCGCGCCGCGTAAGTTTCCGGCACCGAGACATAGATGTCGCCGCGCACCGGCTCGTTGGTCACTGCAAAGTCGTTGTAGGGCGTGCCGGTCGAGATCTTGGAGACGCTGGCGAACTGGTCGTCGACCAATGCGAAGCGGGTCAGCTCGCGCGCTGAAACGCTGCACTCGATTCCGGCGCCGTCAGCCGTTTGCTTGAACTGGTCGGCGGCATGAGCGGGGGATGCTGCGGTGAGCAGAGCGGCCGCGCTCAGAAATAGACCCCGTATATGGGTCCCTTTTCGGTAAGCCATCACTGGGCCTCCTTCGATTTGTCCTGCGGGGGGAGCTGGGCAAACCCGGCGAGCGCCAGGCGCAGGCCGCGGTAAGTCCAGCTGAAGCGGAAACGGCGCTCGTCGCTGGCAATCACCTGCGCGCCGACGAAGGTCTTGAGCGTGCCCGTCACATCCGAGGTGAGGTCTTTCGGGTCGACAGTCATCGACCGGATCACGAATGCCTGGGTGACATCCGAGCCCCGCTGCTCTTCGACGATCCGGACGAGCTCGGCCTTGAGGCGGCCATAACTTGCGGGATCTGCCAGCTTCAGGATTTCGTTCATCCAGTAATCGAGGCCTTCCGGACTGCGATTGAGAAGAACAAGGGCCGCATCGCGGGTGACGAGCTCCAGATAATCGGCCTCGACCCCGGCACTGCTCACGGTGAGCGCTTTGGGAACAGTCGGAACCAGCACCAGTTCGCGGTCGCGGGTGGCGGCAAGGCTCCCGGCGACGACCAGTGCAAGGCCAAGGCCGGCGCTGGTGAGCGCATAGAGGTTCCGCTGGCGCAGCAGCGATTGCTGCCGTTCGTGGGATATGTCGGAATACATGGAAGTGCCCCTCAACCGGCGAGTAGTCGGCAGTGGGAAGGCGGTGTTGCCTTTAGGCCCAGAAATCCTGCAGGCAGATACCAGTATGCGGCGTGGGCTACCCAGGAGCTGGCGCGTCCTGCTTTTGCCTTTCGCAATGCGAACCAGGCGCCGAAGGCGACTATGATGCCGATAAAGATATGCTGGGTGAGGATCCCCCAAGTGAAGGGGGCCAGCATTCCCGCGAACTCGTCGATGGTCCAGAAGCCGATAAGCTCCGGGTCATCGAGCCGCCGAGGAATGATGTAGGGGTCTGTCATGGCGACGCCGCCTTCCCTTGCCGCGCTCAGATGACCGCGGTCACGACCGAGGTGACGATCGGAACACCCGTGCCGACACCGATGCCGACACCCACCGGAACGGCGACCTGGCCGAGCGAAAAACGCCCGGATGCCAGACCGATCAGGCCGCCAGCGAGGCTGAGAACCGTGATGATCTTGCCGCCCGAGCCTTCCAGAAAGTCCGTGAACTTCGTGAGGGCTGGGGTGAAGGTCGTGTCAGCGCCGGCATAGGCGGCGCTCGCCGCAAGCGCCGCGATTGCGACCGGGATGGCAATGTTGAGGGTCTTGCCGAGACCATTGACGCTGGCGCGCCGGGGGAGGGTGAGAGACTGCATGTGAAGCTCCGCTTGGAGGGGTGGTCACAGCGTTCTTGCGTTCGCTGTGTGTTCCACATGCATCTAGGAAATGTTCGTAGGAAAGTGTTCAGCGACAATACCGCCTGGACGTGGAAGGATGCGGACGCATCTTATCCAGTCCAGCGCTTGAAATCGACGATAACGACGTAAAATCAGTCTTTTTACGTCGGTAACTGCCGTCACGGTAGCCGGGATTTGGCGACGACTCGGATAGAGGAACTGATTCGCCTCTAAACGAGATGTTCCACGTATGTTCTTTTCATTTTCCTACATGGGATGCTTCGCGTTATGTCTGCGAGTCGCACCAGTCCAGAACCTAGGAGACAACCATGTACCATCCAACCGCTGCCGCCAGACCGGCCAATGAAAGCCTGGCCCGCGTCCTTGCCCATGCGATCGAAGCCGCTGACAAACCTCGCCACCGGATTGCCAGTGAATGCGGGATGCACCGCGAAACCCTGCTTCGCGTAGCGCGTGGCGAGCGGCCTATCCGGCTCGACGAAGCGACACTTGTGCTCGCCGCCTGTGGAGCGCACCCCCGCGCGACCATGATCCTTGCTCTTGCCGGGCAGGAAGAGCTCGCCTGTGAGTGGATGCATGGCGAGATGGGCGAATTTCTCGAAGAATTTTTCACGAGCCTTCCAGTCCATCTGCAGCGGACCCTCGGGCGACGGATTGAGGATCTGCGGCCCCGCTGGGCCAACGGCACCTCGCAGCTGGTGGCGCGAATGCTTGCCAAGCACATCGATGATTTTGTGGGGCGCGACATCGCGATGTCGCTGTCGCGGTAAATCCCAAAGTTCGGAGGGGACCGAACCCAAGCAAGTGAGATCAACAATGCCGCATGCAACACCAGATGAAATGCACACGCCTCAACCGCCCGAAGCAGCACCGCCGGCGAGGCTTTTGCGCCTGCCGGAAGTGATCGCCCGGGTCGGACTGCGCCGCTCCGCTATCTATCAGCGTATGAGCGAGGGCCGGTTCCCGAGATCGCGATCGCTGGGGCCGAAATGTGTCGTATGGGTCGAAGCGGAAATCAACGACTGGATGCGAGATATTGTGTCGAGCTAAAGGCGTTTCCGGGCCAATTTGGCACGGTATGTCGGCGGCCGACCTGACTGCAGGCACTTACAGTGGTCATACTGACAGTCTGCGTCACCCGGATAATATTCTGCTGAAAAAGTGGGATGCAAGGGATGCTAACAAGCGGCGCGGCTGGATGATTGGCGCGCGGGTGTCTGCTTGATCTCCCTTTATTTGGACGCTAAACAGCACCCCAGCGGGGCTAAGCAACCTCCCGCCGAGGTCAAGACAGGCCCAAGCGTTGCCTCGTTGCCTTGCCATTTCCGGTGGGGCGAATTGCGCGAGGTTATCTTGGCTTCACTGGCTACTTCCCCGTCCATCACATTTGCCGAACTGCTGCGGGTGTTTACCCGTATCGGCTTCCTTAGTTTCGGAGGCCCCGCCGGACAGATCGCCCTCATGCACCGCGAGCTGGTGGATGAGCACAAATGGATAAGCGAGGAGGACTTTCTCCACGCGCTCAATTTTTGCCACCTGCTTCCCGGCCCCGAAGCGCAGCAGCTGGCGACGTGGATTGGCTGGCGACTGCATGGCTGGCGCGGCGGGCTGGCTGCGGGCTTGCTGTTCGTAATTCCCGGTGCGCTGATCATCCTCGCGCTGTCGGTGCTTTATGCGATCGCCGCCAATCTCGCATGGGTCGAAGCGCTGTTTCTGGGCGTGAAGGCGGCGGTGCTGGCCATCGTCGTGCAAGCTCTCCTGCGGATTGCCGGGCGCGCACTCGATACGGGCCTGAAGCGCGGGCTCGCGGCGGCGGCCTTTGTCGGCCTGTTCTTCTTCGATCTCCCATTCCCGCTGATCGTGCTGGGGTCAGGGGTCATCGGCATGATCGCGGGGAAGAGGCGACCCGATCTGCTGGCGCTCAAGCCAGCCACAGGGGCTGACACTGTGCCGGAGCGGCCATGGCGCACCACCTTCTTCTCGATTGCGCTGTGGGGCGCAGTGTGGGCGGCGCCGATGGTGCTGATTGCGGCGACGCTGGGGCGCGAGCATGTGTTGTGGGATATCGGGGCCTTCTTCTCGCAGCTTGCCGTGGTGACCTTTGGCGGGGCCTATGCTGTGCTCGCCTATATGGCGCAGGAGGCAGTGCAGGGTTTCGGCTGGCTCCAGCCCGGTGAAATGGCCGACGGGCTCGGCCTGGCCGAGACCACACCGGGGCCACTGATCCTTGTCACCCAATTCGTCGGTTATCTCGCCGCCTTCCGCGCGCCCGAGCCGTTCTCGCCGCTGATGGCAGGGTTCCTCGGGGCGATGCTGACGACCTGGGTCACCTTTGCGCCGTGCTTCATGTGGATCTTCGCCTTTGCCCCGTGGATTGACCGGCTCGGCCGTGCGGTGGCGCTGAAAGGCGGGCTGGCAGCGGTGACGGCGGCGGTGGTGGGGGTGATCGGCAACCTGACCGCGTGGTTCGCGCTGCACGTGCTGTTTACCGCGGTGGGCCAGCGCCATGTCGGCCCGGTTCGGCTCTACTGGCCCGAGCTTGCCAGCTTCGACTGGCGCGCGGGCTTGCTGGCACTACTGGCCTTCACGCTCGCCTTCGGCTTGAAGTGGTCGGTGCTGCGCGTGCTGGCGGCCTGCGGGGTGGGCGGACTGGTTCTGGTTCTGGCGACGTGAGGAGGACGATATGAGCGATATTACCCGAAGGCAGGCAATCGGCACCGCCGCCCTTTCCGCAGCCGGCGCGGCGCTGGTAGCAACCCATGGCAGCGTTGCCGGGCAGGCGCCGGCCTCTGCTGCCGCCGCCTTCGCCGGAAAGCACACCCCCAAGCCGCTGCGCTTTAACCCCGCTAAACTAACCGGGCTGTCGGAGAAGCTCATCACCTCGCACTGGGAGAACAATTACCAGGGCTCGGTGCGCGGGCTCAATACCATCGAGACCCGGCTCGCCGCGGCGATGGCCGATCCCGAATTTCCGCCGGTCGCCTACTCCGGGCTCAAGCGCGAGGAACTGCACCGCACCGGATCGGTGGTGCTGCACGAGCTCTATTTCGGCGCGCTCGGCGGGAATGGCACTCCCGGCGGATCGATCACCGAAGCGCTGACAAGCTGGTTCGGCGGATACGATGCCTGGGCGGCCGAGTTCCGGCGCACCGCGATGAGCCTTGCCGGCGGATCGGGCTGGTGCGTGCTCACGTGGAACGCGCACACCCGGTCGCTCCACAATTACTGGGCTTGGGATCACATGCACGGCGCGGTGACCGGCACCCCGCTGATCGCGCTCGACATGTATGAACATGCCTATCACATGGACTATGGCACCGCCGCCGCGCGCTATGTCGATGCTTTCATGGCCAATCTCGACTGGGAGGTGGTCGACGCGCGGTATCGCGCGGCGATTGCCTGATCAGGAGCGGCCCGGCCAGTGTCCGTGCAAGTCGTCGATGACATAGGGATGGGCGTGTTGCCCACCGCCATGCCCGGCCAGATGTGGATGGTCTGCGGGCAGATCGGGGTGGTCGTGGGCCAATGCGGCGGGGTCGTTCGTCGGCCAGCGCCATAGCGCCAGCAACAGTCCCGCAGCGCCGAGCCCCGCCAGTGCGACCAAGGCGGTTGTCATGCCGAAGCGGGCGCCCGCCTGCCCCGCGATCGGATAGGCCATCAGCCAGCAGACATGGCTGAGCGCGAACTGCGCGGCGAAGAGCGCGGGGCGATCAGCCTCGCTGGATGACCGCCGCAGCAGCCTGCCACCCGGCGTAACGCAGAGCGAATAGCCGATACCCATCACCAGCCACCCGGCAAGAAGATGGGGCCAATCGAGCGCCAGACCTGCCAGTCCGCCAAACGTCACGGTGAGGATTAGAGCCCCCGTGAGCATGACCGTCCGGTCGGCGATGTGCTGCAACACCCGCGGCAGCGCGAGTGCGGCCAGCATCGAGCCGCCGCCATAGGCCGCAAGCGCCAGAGCCACATCACCCTGACTGCGGCCCATGCCCTTCACAATGACGACCGTGTTGACGATCACCATTGCGCTGCCCGCCGCAGCAGTGAGGGTCACGGCCAGCAGGCCGAGCAGGCGGGGTGTCTTCAAATAGATGCGCGCGCCGCGCGTGGTCTTGCGCCAGACACTCTCGACAATCGCCGCGGCAGCCTTGCGATGCGGCAGCGCGGCCGTGACGACCAGCAGCGCCGAGATCGCAAAGCCGATCGCTGTGCCCGCGAACAGCCAGTGGAAGCTGATCACCGTCAGGAGCGCAGCGGCCAGAATCGGGCTCAGCAGGCTTTCCAGATCATAGGCGAGGCGCGAAAGCGAGAGTGCGCGGGTGTATTCCTCCTCGTCCGGGAGAATATCGGGGATGGTCGCCTGAAACGTCGGCGTGAAGGTCGCCGAGGCCGATTGCAGCAGGAAGATCAGCAGATAGACCTGCCAGACCGCATCGACGAACGGTAGCGTCAGTGCAGCACCGGCGCGCAGCAGGTCCATCGCCACCAACAGTCCCTTGCGCGGCAGCCTGTCGGCATAGGCCCCGACCACCGGCGCGACGCCGATATAAGCCACCATCTTGATCGCCAGCGCCGTGCCCAGCACCGCACCCGCATCCGCGCCGGCGATCTCGTAAGCCAGCAGACCGAGGGCAACCGTGGCAAGCCCCGTCCCCACCAGCGCGATGACCTGCGCCAGAAACAGATGCCGGTAGGTGCGGTGTGCAAGCACGGATAGCATGATCGGGTTCTCCTATCCCTTGCCGCCCAGATGTATCATGCCACGTTCGCCGGCATGGCCGAACCTTGTTGCGCCTCCACGTCCCTCCCGCGCACCATGCGGTAGAGCGCGGGCAGGACGATGAGGGTCAGGATGGTCGAGGAAATGATCCCGCCGATCACCACGGTCGCCAGCGGACGCTGGACTTCGGAGCCGAGCCCGACGTTGAGCGCCATCGGCACGAAGCCGAGGCTTGCGACCAGCGCGGTCATCAGCACCGGGCGC
Organism: Sphingopyxis macrogoltabida; assembly: GCF_001307295.1. Taxonomy (NCBI): domain Bacteria; kingdom Pseudomonadati; phylum Pseudomonadota; class Alphaproteobacteria; order Sphingomonadales; family Sphingopyxidaceae; genus Sphingopyxis; species Sphingopyxis macrogoltabida. The sequence continues at coordinate 1,140,776 of NZ_CP012700.1, forward strand.
AGGCGCGCCTGTGCACCGTCGCGGATCGCGTCCTCCAGCCCGCTGCCTTCCTCCATCAACTGCTTGATAAAGGTCAGCATCACCACCCCGTTGAGCACCGCAACCCCGGACAGGGCGATGAACCCGACCCCGGCCGAGATCGAGAACGGGATACCGCGCAGCAGCAGCGCCGCGATCCCGCCGGTCAGCGCAAGCGGCACGCCGGAGAACACCACCAGGGCATCCTTCCATGATCGGAACAGGGTGACGAGCAGGCCGAAGATCAGCAGCAGCGCGAGCGGGACGACGATCTGCAAGCGCGTCGCCGCCGATTGCAATTGCTCGAAGGTCCCGCCGTAATCGATCCAGTAGCCTTCGGGCAGCTCGACCTCGGCACCGATCCGCTCCTTCGCCTCGGCGATGAACGATCCCAGATCGCGGCCACGGACATTGGTGGTCACCACCGCGCGGCGCTTGCCGTCCTCGCGGCTGATCTGGTTCGGCCCCTGAATGCGCTCGATGCTGGCGACCTCGGACAGCGGCACAGCGCCGCCGCTAGGAAGCGGGATGGGCAGGCGCTCGATCACCTGCGGGTCCTGCCGCAGCTGCTCGGGCAGACGCACGACGATGTCGAAACGCCGGTCACCCTCGAAGATCTGCCCCGCCTCGGCACCACCGATGGCGGTGGCGACCACGGTCTGGACATCATCGACATTGAGGCCGAGCTGGGTGAGCTTGAGCCGGTCGGGCACAACCTGGATGAACGGCAGGCCGGTAACCTGTTCGGTCTGGGCGTCCTGCGATCCGGCAATGCTGCCGACCACGTTCTCGATTTCGGCTGCGGTTGCCGCCAGCTGATCGAGATCGTCACCATAGACCTTGATCGCGACATCCGAACGCACGCCCGCGATCAGTTCGTTGAAACGCATCTGGATCGGCTGGATGAACTCGTAGCGCGAGCCCGGCACTTCCTGCACGGCCTTGTTCATCTCCGCGACCAGTTGGGCCTTTGGCTTGCGCGGATCGGGCCATTGATCGCGCGGCTTCATGATGACGAAGGTATCGGCGACCGAAGGCGGCACCGGATCTGTGGCAACATCGGCGGTGCCGATCTTGGCGAACAACATGTCGACCTCCGGGAACTTCTTGATCCGGTCTTCGAGGGCGCTCTGCATCTGCACCGCTTGGGTCAGGCTCGTCCCGGGAATGCGTAGCGCGTGCAGCGCTATGTCGCCTTCATCGAGATTGGGAATGAACTCCGACCCCAGACGCGTCGCGGCGAGCCCGCTCAGCGCCACCAGCACGGCCGCTGCGCCAACGACGATCCGGCGCTGACGGATCGCGAAATCGAGCATCGGGACATAGCGGGATTTGGCCGCGCGCATGACGCGGTTCTCTTTCTCCTCGACCCGGCCGGTGACGAAAGTCGCCACGGCTGCGGGCACGAAGGTGAGCGACAGCAGCAAGGCGGCCGTCAGCGCCATCACCACCACCAGCGCCATCGGGTGGAAGGTCTTCCCTTCCACGCCCTCCAGCGCGAAGATCGGGATGTAGACAATGGTGATGATCAGGATGCCGAACAGGCTTGGGCGGATAACCTCCGCCGAGGCACCGGCGGCGAGCTTGAACCGCTCCTCGCGGTCAAGCACCCGGCCAAGCCTGTGCTGTGCCTCGCCGAACCGCCTGAGGCAGTTTTCGACGATGATCACCGCACCATCGACGATGAGGCCAAAGTCGAGCGCGCCAAGGCTCATCAGATTGCCCGACACGTTGGTCTGCACCATGCCGGTTATGGTCATCAGGAACGACAGCGGGATCACCGCCGCCGTGATCAGCGCCGCGCGGATATTGCCGAGTAGCACGAACAGCACCACGATCACCAGCAGCGCGCCTTCGGCAAGGTTGCGCTCGACGGTGGAGACGGTGGCCTCGACCAGCTTGGAGCGGTCATAGACCGTCTTGGCGACAACCCCGCCGGGAAGCGAACGGTTCACCTCCTCAAGGCGTTCGGCCACTGCAACGCTGACTTCGCGCGCGTTCTCGCCGACCAGCATGTAGATGGTGCCGAGCACCACCTCCTGCCCGTCCTTGGTCGCCGCGCCGTTGCGGATTTCCGAGCCGATCTCGACATCGGCGACATCCGCGATCCGCACTGGCACGCCGCCGCGCGTCGCGACGATGATGCCGGCCAGGTCACGCTCGCCCTGCGCCTGCCCCGGCACGCGGATCAGGTATTGCGCGCCCGAACGCTCGATGTAACCCGCGCCGACATTGCCGTTGTTGGCTTCGAGCGCGGCGATGACATCCTCGACCGTAAGGCCGAAGCCTGCGAGCCGCGATGGATCGGGGGCGACCACATATTCCTTGCGGTAGCCACCCACCGAATTGACTTCGGTGACCCCCGGCACGTTGCGCAGCTGGGGGCGAACGACCCAGTCATGCAGCGTGCGCAGATCCTGCGCGGTGTAGCGCGAGCCATCGCTTTTGACCGCCCCCGGCTTGGCCTCGATCGTATACATGAAGATTTCGCCCAGCCCGGTCGCGATCGGGCCCAGTTCGGGCTCGATACCGGCGGGCAGGGTCGAACGCACGCCTTGCAGGCGCTCGTTGACGAGCTGGCGGGCGAAATAGATGTCGGTGCCGTCGGCGAACACCACCGTCACCTGGCTCAGGCCGTAGCGCGAGACCGAGCGCGTGTATTCGAGCCCCGGCAGGCCGGCGATCGCCGTTTCGATCGGGAAGGTGATGCGCTGCTCGGCCTCCAGCGGCGAGAAGCCGGGCGCGGCGGTATTGATCTGCACCTGGACATTGGTGATGTCGGGCACGGCATCGATCTTCAGCCGCCCGAAGCTGTAGGCCCCGATGGCGGCCAGCAGCAGGGCCGCGACCAGCACCGCGACACGCTGCCGGATCGACAGCTCGATAATTTTCTCAAGCATTTCCGGGGGCCCCTCAGTGATCGTGGCTTGCGCCGGACTTTTCGATGTCGGCCTTAATGACGTAGCTGTTCTCGGCGGCGTAGACCGTGCCCGGCTTGATGCCGCTGATCACCTCGGTCCATTCCGGCCCCTCCTTGCCGAGTTCGAGCATTCGCACTTCATAGGTCTGGCCGATCTTGGCAAAGACCACGCGGAAGTCGCGGAACTGCTGGATCGCGTCGGTCCTGACCGCCAGCGGCACCTGGCGCTGTTCCACGGTCACCAGCCCGCGCACTGCCATGCCGGGACGCCAGAAGCCGTCGCGGTTGGGAAGCGCAGCCCGCGCGGTCACGGCCTGGCTGGTGACATCGGCAAGCGGGAGGAAATCGCGGATCACCGCGCTCTGCGTGCGCTCGCCTTCCAATCCGCGGATCTGGACCTGCTGGCCGGGGCGCACCCGCTCGATGTCGCGCGGGAAGATCGGGAAGGTCGCCACGGTGCGCGCCGGGTCGGAAATCACGAACAGCGGCTCGCTATCGGCAATCGACCCCACATTGGCATTGCGCGCACTGATCACGCCCGCCATCGGTGCGTAGATCGCATAGGTCTGGAGCGAATAGCTGCTCTCCACCTTCGCGAGCAGCGTTCCCTTGGCCACCCGGTCGCCGACGTTCCTGAACACCGCCACCACCGGGCCGGGATACTTGGCGCCCACCTCGGCGCTGCCGGCCGGATCGAGTTCGACCCGGCCAATGATCTCGACCGTATCGCCGATCGCTTGCGAGCCGACGGTCTCCGTCTCGATGCCGGCAGCACGCGCGGCCGCATCGGTGATGGTCGCGCGGCCCTCGTAGGATGCAAAGCTCCACTTGTGAGCCTTGCCGCCCATGCTCGCCTCGACCACGACATCGAAGCTGTGCGGCTCGACCAGCACCGCATTGCCGCGCAGGAAATCGTCCTGCGGGGCGAAGTCGAAGGTGGTCTTCTCCCCGTCGAGCCGCGCGATCATGACGCGCGCCTTGACCTCTTTGGGATCAAGCGGCTTGTCGTCACGGTAGGCGTAGAGCCGGTATTCGGGCGGCACGCCATCCTCGAACACGGTGACCTCGATGGCAAAATCGCCGTCGCGCAGCATCCGCCCGTTGTGCGGCCCGCGCTCGTAATCGGCGGCCGCAGCAGCTTCGGCTTCGGCGCTTTCTGCGGTCCCGGCATTCTCACCCGCTTGACCGCAGGCGATGAGAGGTGCCGCGAGAAGAGCGGCTGCGATGAGATAGATACGGCGCATGGTCAGTTACCCCCAACGAGTTCGGCAAACCGGCCGGTCAGGCGATCAAGTTCAGCCTTGGCACGGTGATATTCGGTCATGGCATCGACCATCCGCACGCGTGCGTCATGCAGCGCGTTTTGCGCGGTCGAGACGTCGAGAAAGGTGAAGCCGCCGCGCTTGTAGCCCGCCAGCACTTCGCGCAGCGTCTGCTCGGCGCCGGGCACGACCTTGGTGCGGATCGCCTCCGCCTCGTGGCCCGCTTCCTCGACCCGCTCCACGGCAAAGCCAATGGCGCGGCGCCGCTCGAACCGCTCGACGGCAAGGTCGGCTTCGATCTGGCGCTTCTCGGCTTCGGCGCGGTCGCGATTGGCCTGGTTGAGTGCGCGGTTCGATAGCGGCAGCGAGAAGCCGCCAACAAGAGCGACATCGCCCGTGCCAAGGAAACGCGGGCCGGCGAACACGGTCGGATCGGTGCGCGCGTTCGCGGCCTGCAATCGGATATTGGCATCGGCGCGGCGGCTGCGCGCCTCATACAAGGCCAGATCGATCGAGGCGAGATCGTCCGGCACTGTGCCTGCTGGCGCAAAGTCGAGAAAGGCGTCGGTCACAACCGCGAACTCTTTGTCGGCCTGTCCGGTGAGCAAAGCAAGTCGGGCCTTGGCCGCTTCCACCGCATGTTCGGCCAATTCCAAATCGACCTTGGCTTCCGCCAGCTGCGTGCGCGCGCGCGTTCCTGCAAAGAGCGGATCGCGGGCATCGTCCACCCGGCGCTGCACGTCTTTCTGGAGCGCTTCGGCGATCTCGACCCGGCTGCGCGCGAGTTCGAGATCGAGCGTCGCGGCCTGCACCTCGACGTAGAGTTGCTGGACCTTCTGGGCGAGATCGAGCCGCGCGATCAGCCCCTGCGCCTGCGCGACCCCGATGTCGCCTTCGGCCAGTGCCACCCGGGCCGCACGCTTGCCGCCCCGCTCGATGCGCTGATTATAGGTGGCATCGATCTGGAACTGGTTGAAACCATTCGTCCCGATGTTCTCGACGGCGCCGTCGATGGTCGCAGCGGGCTTTGTATCAGCAGCCGCGCGCGCGGCCCCCAGCACTTCCACCCGGGCTGTTGCTGCGGCACCCAGCGGCGAGTTGGCCACAGACTGGCGGATCGCCTCTTCGAGGGTCAGCGTATCGGCATTGGCCGCTCCCGCTGACAGGAACGTGACCGCAAGCAGTGCGGCACGCAGTATCGTCTTCATTTCACCTGCTCCTGACACGTCTGCTCAAGGCGCGGCCGGACTCAGCCGGCAGCACCGTGCAACGATGTCAGGCGGTTCGCGGAGGTCTCAGAAGCGAGTTGGGGCGGGAGATAGCCGCAAGCGATGCAGGCGGCGGAAAATGGAGCTCCTTCGCCGATGGCAGGCCTCCAAATTCGGTATGATCGGCGGACAGCAGGGCGAAGCCATGCCCGGCCATGGAGCCATGACTATGCGTCAGGCCTCTCTCCGGATCCCGCTGATCGGCCGGTGCGTCCCCAAGCGCCGCCTTCTCGAAGCTTGCCCCCGGGTCCACAGCGTGAACATGGTCCGAATGGTGCGTATGAACGGCCGTGGCAGAGGACAACTGCTCGTGCACAGCCAAATGCGCATCCCAAGCTCTGCCCGAAAGGAGCATCGCGCAGAGGACAAGGAGCAGGCCAAGCCGGGCAAACATCTGGAAAAGGCTAGGGCCAAACTATGCTCGAAGCAATATGTCTTTCCCCGTGCGTCGCTCGCAGGGGTCTATGGTGCAGGCAAGTCTCGAGCACCGAGACCCTCTATAGGCAACGCATCTGAGCCAATTTTAGGCCTTGGCGACTGGTGAGCTCGTGCCGGGAGAGGAGCCTTGTTTCCGATTAATGAACACGCATGGCAGGTCATCGCCGCCGCTCTATTCAGCTGTCACGCGGCTGCGATGCCGCCTTGATTTTGCGACGCCATAATCGGCGAGACGGGGTGCTGGCTAACTCTGAAGACAGATTGGAGGACAGCGGCCTCTCCGGAATGCGTGATCAACGCCGGCATTTTGCAATCAGCTCAGTCACAGAATCGATAGGGTCAATGCCTGAGTGAGCCGTAATGTCCGGTTTTGCCTTGATTCTGTTGAAAAACTCGGTCTTGCAATGGCACTAAAGTATTGATTCTATGTCTCCGTAGGCAGACGGAGATGTCATGATGATGGGCGAGCGGACGGTGGCGCAGGAGGCGCTGTTCTACAGCTTCAACCTGGAGCGGCATGTGCCGGCGGATCACCTGCTGCGCTCGATCGACCGGTTCGTTGACCTGTCGGGCATTCGTGAACATCTGCGCCCCTTTTACAGCGCGACCGGTCGGCCCTCGGTCGATCCCGAGCTGATGATCCGGATGCTGATCATCGGCTACTGCCTGGGTATCCGGTCCGAGCGGCGGCTGTGTGAGGAGGTCCATGTCAACCTCGCCTATCGCTGGTTCTGCCGCCTCGGGCTGGAAGGCGATGTGCCCGACCACTCGACCTTCTCAAAGAACCGGCACGGACGCTTCCGCGACAGTGATCTGCTGCGCCAGCTGTTCGAGACGACCGTGGCGCGCTGCATTGCCGAGGGGTTGGTTGGCGGTGAAGGCTTCGCGGTCGATGGCAGCCTCGTGCGCGCCGACGTGAACCGCCAGCATGCCGTGGATCAGGCAGATGGCCTGCCGGACCCGGCCACCAGCCATGCCGTTCGCGAGTATCTGGCTGTGCTCGACGATGCGGCCTTCGGGGGCGCAACCCCGGTGCCGCCCAAGCAGCTGGCGGTGGCCGATCCGGCCGCACGCTGGACGGCAGCAAGCCGCGAGCGCGCCTTCTTCGCCTATGCCACCAATTACCTTATTGATCTCCAGAACGCGGTGATCGTCGATGTCGAGGCGACCACCGCCATCCGTCAGGCCGAGGTGACCGCCCAGCGCCGCATGATCGACAGAACGCAGGAGCGCTTTGGTCTGTGGCCCGAGCGGCTCGTGGGCGATGCCGGGTATGGCGATGCCAGGAACCTGTCCTGGCTGGTCGAGGAGCGCGGGATCGAGCCGCACATCCCCGTGTTCGACAAGTCCGCCCGCCGCGACGATACCTTCGAGCGTTCGGCCTTCAGCTACGACCACGACGACGACAGCTATATCTGTCCTGCCGGCAAGCGACTGCGCCAGAGGCAGAAGGTCTATCGCGAGGATCGGCCGTTCGTCGATGAGAACGGCATGCTGCGCTACCGCGCCAGCAAGCTCGACTGTGACGCCTGCGCTCTCAAGCCGCGCTGTTGCCCGACCCAGCCAGCGCGTAAGATCCTGCGTTCCGTCCACGAGGGCGCCCGCGATCTGGCCCGCGATATCGCCACGACCGATGCCTATCTGGTCTCGCGCCGCCAGCGCAAGAAGGTCGAGATGCTGTTCGCGCACCTCAAGCGCATCCTCAGGATGGATCGCCTGCGCTTGCGAGGTCCAAATGGCGCAAGAGACGAGTTCCTCCTCGCCGCCACCGCCCAAAACCTCCGCAAGATGGCCAAGCTGATCCCCATGCCAGCCACTCCAGCCCCCGCATAAGCGGGGGCCAAGCCTCAGCGACACGATCAGGCTCGCGCCCGCGCCAGCCTCAGGGGCGGGTTTTTCAACACAATCGCCTTGAGAGCTGGCATTGAGGACATTGAAATCTGATGGCCGAAAAGTCCCACGATCTGGCTCTAGCGCGTACCGCTCTTTCAGGGGTTGAACCAGCGATTGTCGCTCGGGTTGAGCCGATCGGTCACATGGATTGTGCACCTTCTGAGGTCAGATAAAACGCCTAAGGCGAACGACTGTACGTCGCAAGGAACCCATTATGTGGGAGGAAATGTGGGAGAATACATCTGAAAATCCATTATTTATCTATAAAATACAGTACTTAATGAGGTGGTTCGGTACAAGCCCTGCCACCACCCTCTGGTCCGAGGGCATCTCCTAAAATCGCTGGAAGCCGCAGAAAACCTAGGGTATTACCCCTCGGTCGTTCCTCTGCATCCCATGCCTTATCACTGCAGCGCAGTGAAAAGTGTGGGGAGAATGTGGGGGTAAATTTTTCGACCCCTAAGAATCGGGCTTCCGAGTGTGGCGGTAAAAAAATCAGGTTAACCCTATGAAAAAGCTCACGGCTTTGGCGATCAAGGCAGCATTGGCGAATCCTGGTACCTATCAGGACGGCGATGGGCTCTTCCTGAAGGTGGATAAACGGGGCGGGGCTTATTGGCTCCTGCGCCTGCAACGCGATGGCAAGCGGCAGGACATAGGCTTGGGTAGCGCCAGATTGCTGCCGCTCGTGTAGGCTCGCCAGAAAGCGAACGAACTCCGCAAGGCGCTTTTAGCGAGTATAGACTTGAAGGAGCAGCAACATGTTGCCGAAAACGGGCAAGAACCTGCACCAGGATAAGGACGAATTGGCATTCGCCGCGATCATGGCGGAGGCGCTGACAGAAGGCCTCGGGCCCACCCACCAGGCTGTGAAAATCGCCATGCGCTGGACGGGTGCCAGCGAAAGAAGCGTCAAGCACTGGCTAGCCGGAACGCATGCGCCTCGCGCAATTCATCTCTTAGGATTGATCCGTCATTCCGATGAGGTGCTGAGAAGGCTTCTCATCGCGTCCGGTCGGCGCATGCCCTGATCGCTCTCGAGGTGTCCGCGCTGCGGGGGCGTCTCATCGAAACACTTGCCTTTCTCGACAAGCTGTTTCCCGACGCAGCGAGCATCGCGGGCGATGCTTCCTGGCCGCGTGCTGCGGGATCCTAAAGAAGGTTCGTATCCGCTGCGACAATTCGTCACCCGCGCTCCCCGCCGCTTTGCAAAATTCTTTAGTCGGGGAACTTGCGTGTCGTCGGCAGGTTTTCTGGACCGCGAGGAGTTGACGATGAGCCGTGACAGAAAGCCCGACGGAAAATATGATCGTGTTGCGCCGCCGCTGCCGCACCCTTCGTGGCGCCACGGACCGCCGGAGGCGAAAGAAAAGCCCGCGCGGCTGACCGCAAGAGAGTTCTGGGCGCGCCTCGGGCTCTGAGCTGTTCGATGGCGCCCTTCGGCCATTCTCCGGGGCTTTTGCCGGGCCGGCGATGCGAGCGGGTTCGAAGCAACGGAACATGACGCAGCGCGCCGAAATCATCGCCAGCGAGGAACGGCTCCGCAGCGCCATGCTGGCGCGCGATATCGCCGCGCTCGACGCGCTGCTCTGCGACGATGCCCTGTTTATCGACCAGAATGGTGCGCAAATTTCCAAAGCCGCCGATCTTGCGATGCACCGCTCGGGGCGTCTCGAAATCGCGTCGCTCGATTATGCCCCGGACATGCTTGTTCGCTGCTACGGCGAGGCGGCGGCGACCTGCGTCACAGCAGAAATCAGAGGAACCTTCGACGGTGCCGCTTTCTCCGGACGCTTCGTCTATTCGCGCGTGTGGACGCGCGGGCCGAACGGATGGCGCGTTGCGCAAGCGCATTGTTCGGCGGTTCCCGCAACGGGGTGACCGGGCCTGGCACGCCCGTCAGTCGTCCGTGCGCGCGATCAGCGCCTTCACGCGGCGGGCAAAATGGTCGAGCTGAAACGGCTTGGTCATGACGTGCATGCCCGAATCGAGATGGCCGTGGTTGAGCACGGCATTCTCCGCATAGCCGGTGACGAAGAGCACCTCGAGATCGGGCGCGAGCGCACGGATGGATTCGGCAAGCTGACGGCCGTTCATACCGCCGGGCAAGCCGACATCGGTAATCAGCAGATCGAACGGGCCCTGGCTCTCGAACAGCCTGAGCGCCGATGCGCCATCCTCGGCCTCGACGACGTGATAGCCGAGCGCCTCGAGCTGCTCGCTCGCAAGCATTCGGATCAGCGGCTCGTCGTCGACGAGCAGGATGGCCTCGCCCGCCGAGGATCGCGGCGCTTCGCCCTTCTCGATTTCGCGCGCCTGCTCGGCGGCATCGGCGGCTCCGTAGCGCGGAAGATAGATGCATACCATGCTGCCCTGGCCGGGCTCGGAATAGATGCGGGCGGCGCCGCCCGACTGGCCCGCGAAACCATAGACCATCGAAAGGCCGAGCCCCGTGCCGTGCCCCATGGGCTTTGTCGTATAGAAGGGGTCGAAGGCGCGCGCGGCAACCTCGGGGGTCATGCCCGTCCCGGTGTCCGATACACAAATCGACACATATTGGCCCGGAGTGAGCCCGCGCTGCTGCGCGCTGCTCTCATCCATCCAGCGGTTCGACGTCTCGATCGTAATCTTGCCGCCGTCGGGCATCGCGTCGCGCGCGTTGATGCAGAGGTTGAGCAGGGCATTCTCGAGCTGGTCGGCATCGACGAAGCACGTCCACAGACCCGCAGCGCCCGCGGTCTCGACCGCGATGGCCGGTCCCACGCTCCGTTCGATCAGTTCCTGCATGCCCTCGACGAGCTTGTTCGCGGCGACCGGCTTCGGCTCGAGTGTCTGCCGCCGCGAGAAGGCCAGCAACCGCTGCGTCAGACTGGCGGCGCGGCGGGTCGCGCCGCTTGCAGCCGTGATATAACGGTCGAGTTCCGCGACACGGCCCTGCGCGATCCGCGCCGCCATCACCTCGAGACTGCCGCTGATCCCCGCAAGAATATTATTGAAATCGTGCGCGAGGCCGCCCGTCAGTTGGCCGACGGCTTCCATCTTCTGGCTGTGACGAAGTGTCTCCTCGGCGGCCATCAGTTCAGCGGTGCGCTCCTCGACCTGCCGTTCGAGCGTCGTGTTGAGCTCGGCCAGCGCGAGCTCGGCGCGGCGGCGTGCCGTGATATCCTGGAAGAGCACCGCGACCTGCTTGCGGTTCGGTGGTTCGATGCGCACCGCCGCCAGTTCGAGGAAGCGGCCCGTCGCGACCAGCTCCTGCTGGAAGCGGATAGGCTCGCCGGTGCGCAGGACCTTGCCGTAACGCTCGATCCAGGCATCGGCTTCGTCGCCGACCATCTCGCGCAGTTTCTGGCCGACGACATTCTCGATGCCCGCGTGCCGTGCGTAGGCCGCGTTGGCCTCGAGGTGGATATAGTCGCTGTCGGGCCCATGCGGGCCATCGAAGAATTCGATGATGCAGAAGCCCTCGTCGATCGCATCGAAGAGACCCTTGTAGAGTTCTTCGCTCTCGCGCTGCGCTTGCTGGACACGGAAGCGCTCGGTGACATCGGCGCCCTGGACGAACACGCCGTCGACCTTGCCGTCTGCCCCGAGCAGCGGCTGGTAGACGAAGTCGAGATAATGGTCGCTTGCCGGCTCGCCGGGCCGACCCTGGCGCCGGAAGAGGGCGCCGCGCGCGGAATAGGCCTCGCCGGTTCGGTAGATCTCGTCGAGGATGGCGACAAATCCTTGCGCTGCGGCGTCGGGCAACGCCTCCGCAACGGTGCGGCCGACGATGTCTCGGCCGCCGACCAGTTCGATATAGGCCGGGTTGGCGAGTTCGAACCGGTGATCGCTCCCGCGAAGGAGCGCCATGAAATTGGGCGCCTGCTCGAACATATGCGCGAGGATCGGCCCCACGCCGCTACCGCCTTCGTTCACGCAACGCCCTTTCTCTCTGCCCCGCGCTGCGCGATATTGCACGGTGCACAATCCGGAACCAGACCGATAACGAGGACGGCAGGCCGTAGTTCCGGCACGACGAAGAGATTGAAGATTTGCCCGGTAATAACATAAGATAAGTCGTTTCTTTGCCGTAATGGCAGAATGTTTGAGGGTGCTGTGCTCGCCCGCAACCGGACGAACCCTTGCCCAACGAAACGCTACGCCGCGCGCTCAGAGCGCAAACGGCTTCACAACATCGATTGCTCGACGATGCCGTCGGGTCGTTTGCGACGGTCGAGGCCTATGGACGCTTCGTCGCGAACAGTCTCGCGTTCCGCGCTCCGGTCGAGACGCTGCTTGCGCGCGGCACCCGGTGGCCGCTTCTGCCGCTGGCGGACCTGATGCGCGAGGATCTGGCCGACCTTGACGTGGCGCCGCGCCCCGAAGGCGTGTTCGCGAAGGCGCCTGGGGGGGCCGGCGAGGTCGGTATCGCCTATGTCCTCGAGGGCTCGGCACTCGGCGCCCGGCTGCTCGTCCGCCGCGCGGCCGCACTCGGTTATGGCGCGCGCTACGGCGCGCGGCACCTCGCGAGGCAGGTGGAGGACATGGCGCGCTGGAGGCGCTTTCTGGCGCTGCTCGAGACGATCCCGGACAGTCAAACCGATGCGGTGGTCGCCGGCGCCGTCGCGGCCTTCGACTTCGCGCTCGGCATCTATACTGTGGAGACGGTATGACGACGGGCGTCGACCTCACCAACTGCGACCGCGAGCCCATCCACATCCCGGGGAGCATCCAGCCGCACGGCTGTCTTGTCGCCTGTGATGCCGGGGCGGTGACGATCCTGCGGCATTCGCTCAACTGCGGCAACATGCTCGGTGCGGCGGGCAATCTTAACGGGCGTGACCTTGCGTCGGTCCTCGGTGCAAAGACCGCGCACGATATTCGGAACGCGCTCGGGCGCGCCCAGCTCAGCGGACGCTCGGCGCTGATGTTCGATTGCGCGCTCGAAAACGGCCGTCGCTTCGATGTCGCGGTGCACCGCTTCAAGGGCAGCGCGATCATCGAGTTCGAATCCGCAGAGGCCAATCTCGCCGCGCCGCTCGAAATGGCGCGCGCGATGATCGGACGCATCGCGGCAATCGACAGCGTCGAACGGCTGGCGAAGGACAGTACGCGGCTGGTGCGCGCCGCCCTCGGTTACGACCGGGTGATGATCTACCAGTTCGGGCCCGACGGTGCCGGCAAGGTGGTGAGCGAAGCGAAGCGCGCCGATCTCGAAAGCTTCCTGGGCCAATATTTTCCGGCGACCGACATCCCGCAGCAGGCACGGGCGCTCTATCTCAAGAACACGATCCGGATCATCTCGGACGCCGATTTCGAACGCATACCGGTCGAGCCGGTGCTCGACGCGTCGGGCGAACCGCTCGACCTCTCCTTCGCGCACCTGCGCAGCGTCTCGCCGATCCACTGCGAATATCTGCGCAACATGGGCGTCGGCGCCTCGATGTCGATCTCGATCATCGTCGACGGCGAGCTATGGGGGCTGATCGCGTGCCACCATTACAGCCCCCGCACCTTGTCGATGGCCGAGCGCGTTGCGGCCGAGATGTTCGGCGAATTCTTCTCGCTCCATCTTAATGCGCTGCGACACAAGCAAACACTGGACGCTGCGCACCGCGCGCGCGAGGCGCTCGACAGCTTCCTGCGCGATACGGTCGGCTCGCACGACATCAACGGGTTGCTCCGCGACAAGCTGTCGCAGTTCGCCGGGCTCATTCCTTGCGACGGCGTAGCGATGTGGCTCGACGGACAGATGTCGGTCGTGGGGTCGGTGCCGCCCGAGGCGGCCATTCTCGCGCTCGCGCGTTTTGCAGAAACCGTCGCCGATGGCCAGATATGGGCAACCCACAAACTCGCCAATGTCGTGCCGGGAGCCGAAGATTATGCGCCGATGGCGGCCGGCATGCTCGTCGTGCCGCTTTCGCAGCGGCCTCGGGACTTCCTCTTCTTTTTCCGCAAGGAACTCGTCCACACGCTCGACTGGGCGGGAAATCCCGACAAGACCTATGAGACGGGGCCGCTTGGCGATCGGCTGACGCCGCGCAAGAGCTTCGCGATATGGAAGGAAACCGTGCGCAGCGAGAGCGCGCACTGGACCGAGCAGGAGCGACGCTTTGGCGAGGCAACGCGCATCGCGCTCGTCGAGGTCATCCTCCAGCACAGCGAGCGGCTCGCCGACGAACGTACCAAGGCCGAGCTTCGCCAGCGCATGCTCAACGAGGAGCTCAATCACCGGGTGAAGAACATCCTCGCCGTGATCCGCTCGCTCGTCGTGCATCCAACCGCCGACGGCGAGACGCTCGAAAATTACGCTGCATCGTTGCGCGGCCGCATCCAGGCCTTGTCGCTCGCGCACGACCAGGTCGTGCGCAACGATGGCGGCGGCGCGCTGCGCGATCTTTTGCATGCCGAACTCATGCCCTATTGGGGAGATGGCGAGCGTGTTACGCTCGATGGCCCGGCGATCTGGATGGACGCGCGCGCCTATTCGATCATGGCACTCGTCCTGCACGAGCTTTCGACCAATGCCGCCAAATATGGCGCCTTGTCGCTTCCCACCGGCCGCCTTTCGGTGACCTGGTCGCTGACGCCCGTCGGCGGATGCCGGATCGCCTGGCGCGAGGCGGGCGGTCCGCGCGTCGCCGCGCCCGCGCGTCGCGGTTTCGGCTCGGTCCTCATCGAGCGCAGCATACCCTTCGATCTTGGCGGTGACGCGGCGATCGAATATCGTCCCGATGGGCTCGAGGCCGACTTCATCCTGCCGTCGCGCTTCGTCGCGCTGCGCCAGGCCGAGGCGGCCTTCACGAACGAGGAGCTGCCGATGGTCGACCGTCACGACAATCTCGACCTCAAGGGCAAGACAGCGCTGATCGTCGAGGACTAGCTTCTCATTGCGATCGATCTCGAGCAGATATTGGACGATGTCGGTGTAACCGTGCTCAACACGCTGACCTCGTCGCGCGACGCGCTCGACTTTCTTGCGGGCAGTCTTCCCGATTTTGCGATCCTCGACATCAACCTCGGGCAGGGGACGTCCGAGCCGATCGCGCGCCTCCTCACAGAGCGCGGCACTCCCTTTCTCTTCGCCACGGGTTATGGCGACGACGGTGCGATCCCCGACGACATGGCCGCGGTGCCCGTCGTGCGAAAGCCCTTCGAGCGCGATGCGCTGCTCGACAGGCTCAGGCTCGTCCTGGGTTGAAGGCCGCAGGCGTCCTACCCGCCCGGCGGCGGTCGCCATTTGGCGTCGACAATCTGCACGATCAGCGCGCAGTTCAACTCGCCGCTTTCATCGGTGACGTTGATCCGCAGCCCCTGGTCGCGGACGAGCATGTCGGGGTCGTCCCTCAGCAGGCCGCCGCCGAATCGGATCGCTTCGCGCAGGGCCGACGCATCGTCGTCGAGCTCGCTGCCTTGCGCGTCGATCTCCTCGGCGCCGTCGAAAAGATGGAAAAAAAAGCGGGGCATGGGCAGGCGTCTCCAAATATGGCCCGCCCTTGCTCAGACAACCGCCGAACTCTGGTTTCGATGCAGGTAAATATCGGAAAATTGGGCAATTCTGTGCAGCGTGGCGATATCGGCGATCGAGACACGCCGCGAAACGCGCCGGATCGCGCCCTCCTTCTCGAGTTCCCGCAATGTCCGGTTGATGTGAACCGGGGTCAGGCCGAGCAGGTCGGCGAGTTGTTCCTGCGTCAGCGGCAGCTCGAAATTGCCGATCGTCTCGCCGGCGATCTGCTCGACCCGGTATAGCAATTCGCAAAGCAGGTGCGCGAGGCGGGTCAGCGCATTGCGGCGACCGATGTTGAGAAGCCATTCGCGCCCGATCGAGGCTTCGATCAAAATGTCGACGAGCACCGCGCGTGCAAGACCAGGGCGCGGCGCTACGAGGTTTTCGAGATCCTTCAGCGCGAAGATCGCAAGCTCGACCTTGGTTAGCGCCTGGAGATTGTGGTCGGCGCGGTCGAGATAGAGTGACTGGAAATCGAGCGGATCGCCCGGAATCTTGAGCGCGACGATCTGCCGACCGCCATCGGCGGAAATTTTTTGCCGGTATGCGAAGCCCGACAGCAGCACCGGGCAGATTTCCGCGCGCTCGCCTTCGCGGAGGATATGATCATTCGGTTCGAGGGTCTTGATGCTGAAGGGTAGCGATGCGATGGCCGCCTGGTCGTCGGCGGAAAGGCGGCTGTGACTGATCAGCTTGCGAACGAAGATGCCAAGGCGACCATGTCGGTGCGCCTGGACGGCGTCGCCCATCCAGCGAAACGGCGCGTCGATTTCTCTGTGCACATGCCCCTCCGGTTCGTTGCAACTCATCGAAGCTCAAACAGACCGGTTCGAAAAGCGTTCCCGTAGGCGATAGCGGCTTCGCAGCCCGGTGTGGGGACGCATTGTCGAGCGAGAGGTGTCTCTTTTGGCGCCCCGGTACAATCACGACGATCCGGTGCGCAGTAAATGCGGCGCGCGATCCTGAAGAGCCCTTCCTCTTTTGAGGACAGATATCTTCTTCTGACAACCGCCCGGGACAACGGGCGGGTGTCTTTTTATCAGGAAAAACCGCTCTGCATCCTTCGATCGCACGGTATGCGGTTGCGCAAAATCCTTGTTCGATGCCGTTGCCCACCGCTCTGCGCGTCAGGGCGCCTCATCGGTTCACGGTCCGACATCGGAGCTCGACGGGCGGAGGCGATGGCCTTCGCTCGCCGGGAAACCGAGCGCGGCCGCCACACGGTCGTTCCAGCCATAAGGATCGGCGCGGATGACGGGCTCGCCCGCATCGTCGAACAGGACTGTCTGGTAGGTGAGGCGAACCGGGATCGGGCGGGGCAGGGGAACGAAGCTTTCCTTGCCCGTGGCGCGCGCCTTCTCCCACTCGGCCGAAATGCCCTCATCCTTCGCGAGCATCGCGGCGAAGCCCAGCGCATCCTCGACGCGGACGCAGCCATGGCTGCGCTGGCGCTGCACCTCGCTGAACAATTGCTTCGCGGGCGTGTCGTGAAGATAGATTTGATGCTCGTTCTGCATGTCGAACTTGACGAGGCCGAGCGAGTTCTTCGGTCCGGGCTTCTGGACGATCCAGCCGTCTTTCCACATCATGTTGTTGCGGCGGAGGTAGGCGGAGCCTTTTCCTGCGATCTCCCTGTTCTGGATCGAGCGCGGGACGGTCCAGGTCGGGTTCGCAACAAGCCGGTAGATGGGCGATCCGAGCTGCGGCGTCTCGGTCTCGGGCTTGCCGACCACAACCTTGCGCGTGTCGGCGAGCTTGCCGTCGCGCCAATAGGCGAGCCGCGCGGAGGCGAGGTTGACGTCGATGCGGGTCGCGGGGGGATCGCGGTCGAGCCAGCGCAGTCGCTCCATCGCTACCGCGAGCGTGCGGGCGCGGTCGCCGTCCGAAAGATTGAGAATTTCAAGCGCGTCGCTGCCGATTACGCCGTCGGCCTTGATGCCATAATCGGCCTGCATCCGCTGGACCGCCTTCACCATATCGGGGCTGTAGGTCTCTCCCTGCGCGCCCGCGTCGAGATAGCCGGAAGCGACAAGCTGGCGTGCGATGGCAGGAACGCGGGCGTCGCGCGCGCCTGGGTCGAGCGGCTTTCCCGCGTCGGGAATCGCGGTCGCCGGGGCCTCGTTCGCCCTGCGCAGCACGCGATAGGCCTTCGAAAGCGCCTGATAATTATCACCCTGCGGTACGAGGCTTCCGAGCCAGTCGTCGACCCTTCCCCTGGCAAGCGCCTCGGCAAGGCCGTTCTTCAAATTCGGGTTCGGCCGCGGAACCGAGTAGATGTCGCTAAGCTTCGCCGGATCCGACGCACCGCGCGCCAAGGCGCTCGCATATCGGAGCGCGCTTTGCGTGAGCGCGGCCTGGTCGCTTGTGTCTTCGGGCATCTCGAAGCGGATCCGGTCGAGGCCATGCGCGGCGCGGCCATCGATCGCGGCGCGCAATTGCTTCGCGGTGGCGTCGGTCCAGCGGGCATTTTCGGCGGTCAGGCCCGATGGCGAGGAGCTAGATGAGGAATTGCATCCGGAAAGGGTAAGGGACAGGGCAAGCAACGAACACGCAATCACACCATAATGCACGCAAATCTCCTCGGCGGCCCGAAGAGATAACCCGGGAACGGAGGCGGCGTTCCGGCGCGGTCGCGAACCGGGTGATATATTGTCGGCGATTTGCCTAGGCGCGGGCCGCGTACAGCAGCCGGCCCGTCCCGAGATGGTCGAACACCGCGTCGAGGCACGCATCGCCCACCGCGAAGCAGCCTTGGCTGCGTCCCAATTTGCCATGCGCCGCAATCATGGTCTCATCGGCGTACCAGGCGCCGTGAATGACGATCGCGCGCTCCATCGCATGATCGTTGGTCGGGTCGAGCCCGGCGAGCCGCTGCGAGCGGCCATGCTTGCCGACATAATAGTCGCCGGTCACAAACGCACCCTCGCTCGACGCGTTCGATCCCGACGCGTTGGAGAAGCGCTCGGCCCAGCCCGTATGCCGCGGATCGGATCCGCTTCCGTGCGCCACGAGCAGCCGCGACGCCTGGCCGCTCGCCACGTCGAGGAAGTGGAAACGCGCGTCGGACGAGGGCGCCGCAAAATCGACGATGGCGATGCGGTCACGGTGCCGGATCGCGCCGGCGTGGCTGTCGAGCGCTGCAAGCGCCTTGCGCAGCAGCTGCGGATCGAGTGCGGCGTCCCCGATGCTCTGCGTTTGCGGACGCGGCGACGGAGCCACGGCAACGGGTCGCTCCGGCAAGACGCTCGAAAGCGGTCCCGCGGTCGAGCGGGTCAGGAGGCTGGCCGCTACCGCTGCGCCCGACATCATCAGGGTTCGCCGGCCCGGTCGAAAGGGCTGGTCGGTCATCGGCCCCATATAGGCGACCGGCGGAGCGATTGAAGGCCCGCCAAGCGCCGGACGCGCCGCACCGTGCGCGCGCATGGCCGAACCGTTCGCGGACGACCGCTCCGGCGGGGGAACCTCCCCGCGTGCGCCACGTTGCTGGATCACCGCGGGGCGGGCGACTTGTCTTGGAGAATCCCGATGAAAAACGCCTCTGTTCTCAGCCTCGCCGTGTTTTTGGCGGCTTGCGGGTCGAACAACGACTCCGCACCGCCTCCCGCCGAAACGGCAACGGTCGATCAGGCTGCTCCCGCCGAAATGACCGCGCCCGCCGGCACGCCGGCGACCCCGGTCGACGCGGCGGGTTATATCGCCAAGGCCGGCGCCGGCGACATGTGGGAAATCGAAACCTCGAAGGCGCTGCTTGCCAAGTCGACCAACGCAGATGTGAAGGCCTTCGCGCAGATGATGATCGACAATCACGCCAAGTCGACCGCGAAGGTGAAGGCCGCGGCGGCCGAGGCGAAGATCGATGTCGCCCCGCCAAAGCTCGATGCCGACCAGCAGAAGATGCTCGATGACATCAAGGCCACCGACGCGGCCTCGATCGACGCGCTTTATCTCGCGAACCAGGCGGCCGCGCATGATGCCGCGCTCGCGCTTCATAAGGCTTATGCCGCGAGCGGGGACACGCCGAGCCTGAAGAAGGCGGCTTCCGAGATCGTGCCGGTCGTCGAGGTGCACCGCGCCGAACTTGGCAAGCTTGCCGCGAAGCGCTGATCCGATCGGCTCGCGCTCGGGCTCCCTCCAGGCGTGGGACGGTTGCGGGGTCGCGGCAGCGGGTCGCGGCCCCGTCTCATCGGATTGCAGCTCGCGTTGCCGCCGGGCAGGAGAGGCTTTGCCGTCGACCCTGCCATTCCGATAATCGGAGTCGTCGAAGCAATACGGCCGAGGCAGCGGGACGCCAGCGCGCGCCTTCGATCGTGAGAGGCGGCGGGTCGGGAGCTACCCATATGTGTCGCGCCCCCAACCGCTTGCGTACCGAAAAAGGGAGCGGGCCATCACCCGCTCCCTCATTCGAGGCTCGAGCTCAGCTCCGGATCTTCGGGCTGACGACGCCCGAGGTGTAGCGCAGATTATTCTGCACATGTTTGACGCCCGAGACGCCGTCGGCAATATCCTCGGCGCGGCGCTTCCCACGGCGGTCTTCTACCGTGCCGGCGAGGGTCACCTCGCCATCGGCGACGCTCACCTCGATCTCGGAAGCATCGATCCACACATCTTCGGTCAGCCGGTCATTGACATCCTCGCGGATACGCTCGTCGGATCGTGCGTAGTTTTTGGGACCCCGGCCCCGGTGGTCGAGCTCGCGCCGGCGCTGCGCATCGCGATCGCCGAACCAAGACATGACTTCGTCGCCGGCGCGCTCCAGGAACCCGCGCTCGTCGGAGCGATAATCGCGCTCGCGCGTCGGGTTCGAGCGCGCATAAGGCGAGTAGCCGGGTGCGGGCGGGTAACCGAGTTCGGCGGGCCAGCCGAAACCCGAACGATCCCAAGCGCCGCCGCGCGCGTCGCCCGCGGCGTCCCGATACCGGTCATAGTCGCTTCGGCTGCCATAATAGTCCCGGCGACGACCACCCGGCTCGCGCGCGTAGTCGGCGCCATAGTGCTCGCGCTGGCCGCTTTCGCGGCGATAATTTGCGCGATCCCGGCGCTGCTGGCTGTACCGGTCGCGCGAACGATCGTCGCCTTCCTCGTCAGCGACATAGGTGCGAGCAGCTTCCTCGGCACGGGCACGGTCCCAGCGCGGGGCTGCCTCGCGGTCATCGGGGCTTCGATTGTCGCTATAATCCCAGAGCGGGGTGCGGTCGTCAAACCTGTCCATCTTGCGTCTCCTCATCTTGGACGGCGGGCAGGTTGCCTGGGGCGGCAACCCCCAAGCCTGACGAATTGACGCGTCGGCTTGGCGGAAGTTCCCCTAATCGAACGCACTGCGACGGCCCGTTCGGCGGATACGCCCGGCCTCGGGAAAAATCGCCTCACACAGGCTCTCGCATCCTCGCCCGACCAGCCCGCGCGGCGAGCGAAGCCTTTCCTATGTCGCGCGCGGCGGGCGCCGTTCATCGCTCCGCGCGGCAGCCCTTCTCGTGGCGGATGGCATCGGCTCGGGTCACGCGACGCGCTTTGCGCGTTTGCGTTTCGCCGGCTCGGCAAGCTCGATCCAGACGGGCGTGTGATCGCTGGTTTTCTCCCACCTGCGCGGGCGAAGATCGACTGCGGCGGCCTTGAGCAAAGCCTTGGCGAGAGGGTTGAGCAGCAGGTGATCGATGCGGATTCCGGCGTTGCGCGCGAAGGCGTTCCGCCAATAAGGCCAGAACGTATAGAGGGTCTCATCCGGGTGAAGATGGCGGACCGCATCGGTCCAGCCCTGATCGAGCAGGCGCTTGAATGCGGCCTTCGCTTCGGGCGCGAAGAGGGCGTCGTCCTTCCAGCGCTCGGGCTTGTAGACATCTTCGTCGGTCGGGATGACGTTGAAGTCGCCGACGACGACGACCGGCGCCTTGAGGTCGACGAGCGTGGCGAGGTGCGCGTCGAGGCGTTCCATCCAGGCGAGCTTGTAGTCGAACTTGGGGCCGGGACGGGGGTTGCCGTTGGGGAGATAGAGGCCCGCGATCAGCACGCCGCCGACCGCTGCCTCGATATAACGGCTTTGCTCGTCCCCTGGATCGCCGGGCAGGCCGCGGCGGGTCTCGTGGATTTCGCCGACGCGGCTGAGGAGCGCAACCCCGTTCCAGCGACGCTGGCCATGCCAGATCGCCTGGTACCCCGCCTCCGCGATGGCCGCGTGCGGAAAGGCTTCCTGCGGCGCCTTGAGTTCCTGCAGTACGACGATGTCGGGCTCGGCGAGGGCGAGCCATTTGAGGAGGATGGGCAAGCGGCCGCCGATCCCGTTCACATTGAAGGTCGCGATTTTCACAGGTCCGGAAGCTTGCGATCGGCACCGCCGCGGCCTGCGAGCCCGGTGCTGGCGCGCTCCAGACGCACCTTTGTCTCGCCGACGATGGTCGGCGCGCGGCAACCATCGAAATCCGTCGCGGAGCAGATGCCGGACCTCACCACCGCGTCGGGCAAGGCCGCCGGTCCCGGCGACGGGACAGGCGCGGGCGCCGATGTCCGGGTGGAGGTGCGGGACATGACGTCACTACTCGAAGAGGCGTGCTTCGTTCCGTCCCGGCGCGGCAACCCTTTATGCAAGCGGGCGTTGACCGGGCATCAATCAGGAGCGCAGCATGACTGTGAAGATGAACAGCGTCGGTTCGCCTGACCGCGACCGGATCAGCCTTGGCGAAGATCATGAGGTCCGCGACTGGATGGCGACTCTCGGCGTGAGCGAGGACGAACTGCGCGAGGCGGTCGACGCGGTCGGCAACTCGGTCGACGCCGTGCGTGCCTATCTGAGGTGTCCGTGATGGAGCGCGAACATGATCGCGCGGCGACCGCGCCCGTCGAGCGCATCGCGCGCGCGCTTGCGGGTCATGCGCTCAGCCGGAATGCCGAAGGCGACCTCGCCTCGGCGGGCGAAGCTGTCAACGATCTCTGGCCCGAATATACCGACGCCGCCCTGGCCGTCCTGCGCACGCTGCGCGAGCCGAGCGGGCGCATGCTCGCGGTCGGCGACGGCGACGTCTGGGAGCGAATGATCCGCGCGGCGATCGAGGACGAGACGATCGCCGACAACTGATCGCGCCGCACCGCTTGCCGGCCGCGGCGGCCGGTCAGCGAAGGCTTCGGAAGGTGACCGACCAGCGCGGCGCATGCATCGCCGCAATGCTATGCTCCCAGTCATCGCGGACTTCGCCCTGCATATGATAAATCGATCGCGGCGCGAGATCGGCCGTCGCGCGCTCGAACCTGGTGCCGCCCCTCCGCCGGAAACGCATGGTCGCGGGCGCGCCGAGCGAGAGGCCGATGACGTGCCCGAAGACCGGGCGATCCTTGTGCCAGCCGATGCCCGCGCCCGGACCATATTGAATGACGAGCGCCTGCTCGAGGGAGGCGGGGTCGATACCCGAAAATCCTGCGGCGCGGCCGCGAACGTCCTCGAGCCAGTCGGGGATCGGCTCGCCCGGGGCGAAGCGACCGGTCTGGAAGTCGTATGTCCAGCCGAACGAGCGGGTGAGACGCTTGCCTTCCCATTGCTGGAACTGGAATGGCGCCAGTCCGGCGGTTTCGATGCGCGCGACTAGCTCCTCCTCTTCGCTCGCGCTCACGACCTCGTCGGCGTATGTCAGGCCGGGAAGAAGCGCAGGGCCGAAAAGGTCTCCCTGCGGCGGCGGCGGTACCCCTGCGGCGGGCCGGGTCACAGCGGAAGTCCGGCTTGCTTGCGCAGCGGCCCGAAAGGCGTTGGCGCGATGTCCATGCTTGGAACATAATGGGAACGGTAAGGAGTCGCAAGGGCAACGGACCACTGCCGATGTGTAAAAATTATGGGCTCGAGATCGATGTCGCGTCGATCGCCGAAAATTTCGACGATCTCCATATCAGGATGGATATGCCCGAATGCGTACCGAATGTGCCTGCGCGCAAGGATATCCGCATTACCGACATGTGACCCGACGTCGAGGGGGCGGCGGCGGTCTGCGAGCTGATAAAAGGCCCGCCGAAGCGGGCCAAGTTTGCCACGGGAGGAGTGGCGGAGGATTCCTAGTTTTCGGTACCCGGCGTGCCGGTCTTCGGCGGCTTGCCATCTTCGATGCGGCCTTCGTTGCGAAGGTTGCGGCCTTCCTGCGCCTTGCGCTTGGCCTCGGGGCTGTCGCCGTTCTCGAAGGCTTCTTCCTTCACATAACCGGCGGCTTCTTTGATCTGTCCTTTGACGCTCATGATCATCTCCTTCGTTGATGCGGAAAAAACCGGCGACCGGTATCGAAAGTTGCGTTCCGGCCGGAGAATTTATCTTCATCTCGCGGCGCAACTTTCGCGATATTCCGGGGTTTCGATCCTGCACGGGTCATGCGGAGATCCCGGGGTCTGCCGGTGCCATGTGCGACCAATCTCGTGCCGCCGCGGGCCGCCTGCGCCCCTCGTCGGAGGGCTCGCGGCGCACGATTTCCATCTCCGAAAGGAAGATCCGGCCGTGCGTTTCGCGTGCCGCCATTGCGGTGCCGCACCGTGACAGCGTCATCCGGGATAGGGTGATCGCTTGAGAAGGCCCGCCAGATGCGCTGCGTTTGCCGCCACCATCTTCGCGGTCCTCGTGATCATGCGCGGGCGGTGGTCGAGATTCTTGAAGTCGACTGATCCCATGGCTTCGCCGACCCAGTAGCACCCCGCGACCGCCGGGATCGTCCAGCCGACGTCGTTCAACGCCTGGAACAGTTCGGCGCAGACATGATGCGCCCCATCTTCGTTGCCGACGATCGCCGCGACAGCGACTTTCGAATAGCTCGGCATGCGGCCGGCCTCGTCGGTCTCCGCGAGAAACGCGTCCATGCGTTCGAGCACGAGCTTTGCGACGCTCGATGGCTGCCCCATCCAGATCGGGGTGCCGAAGATGAGGATGTCGGAGGCGAGAATCCGCTCACGGATAGCTGGCCAGGCGTCGCCGTCGCCCTCGTCGGACGAGACGCCCCATTTGACCTTGTGTGCGGCGATGCGGATCGGGTCGCCGACCTCGATGTCATGCTCGGCGAAATGCTCGGCAAGGACCGCGATCATGGCGTCGGTCGAACTCTTGCGCCCCTTCGCCGAGAGCGAGCAGTTGATGGCGGATGCGGTGAGCGAGGGCACGGGACGTCTCCTTGAGCCCCCTCCCTACAATGATCGGTCCGGGCGCCGGTTCCACTGGCCGGTCGGTGTCTTCCGCGGGAGAACGAGGGTGAGGGTGCCGCGCTCGACGCGCCAGCACTGGAACGCGGACAGGGAGATTCATGCCGGGCACGAGACTGTTGCGGAGAGCCCGCGAGATGACGACCTTGAGCTTTCTTGCTTCGATGCGCCCGGTTTCGAGCCGGTCGAGCGTTGCGGTATAGACCCGCTCGGACCGATCTCCAGTCATCGACGCCGAGGCTCGTGGAACCAAGATTTCCACTGGGTGGGCGAGAATTGCCCGGAGGAGCGCGTCGGCCTAGCCGAGCGTCAAATCTTCCTTGGCGACCTCGTAATAGCTTGCGACGCGATCGGCATAGGCCTGATCGAACAGCGGCGCATTGGCGGCCCAGCTCGGTCCGCCCTCGAGTACGCGCCGGTCGATGGTTACGACATAGGAATCGCTTGTCGCCTCGAATGCGAGCAGGCGGAAGGGTAGGGGATAATAGGCTTTCCCCATGCCGAGGAATCCGCCGATGGAGAGTACCGCATAGACCGCCTGGCCGGTTCGCTTGTTGATCATGAATGCGTGGATCGATCCGAGCTTGTCGCCGTCACGCGTCTTGGCCCCCATCGTGTCGGCCTTGTTCGACTGGCACAGCAGCTGGGTCGGTTCGTCAATATCGGTCATCGGGCCTCCTTGTGGTCATCCTCACAACAGGCGAGCCGCGCGGGGGTTCCGACCGGGCGGGCAAAGACGGGATGAGCGAGGCAACATCTGACTCTCCCGTGCATTGTCACAGGAACAGACAAGGAGTTTTACCATGGCAGCCTCGACCCCTCTCGCCGCGCATCGCATCCTGATCATGGCCACCGATGGCTTCGAACAGTCCGAACTCGAGGTGCCGCTCGCGCGGCTGCGCGAGGCGGGCGCCACCGTCGATGTCGCCTCGCTCGACACGGCCGAGATCACCGGCTGGGACGAAGATGATTGGGGCGACGATATCGAGGTCGATCTCAAGATCGCCGACGTCGACATCGACGATTATGATGCGCTGGTTCTTCCCGGCGGACAGATCAATCCCGATCTTCTGCGCGTCGAGACGGCGGCGATCGCGCTGATCAAGGGCTTCGCAGCGGCTGACAAGCCCGTCGCCGCCATCTGTCATGCACCCTGGCTTCTCGTCGAGGCGGGCCTTGCGAAAGGGCGCCGCATGACGAGCTACAAATCGATCCGTACCGATGTCGCGAACGCAGGCGCCGATGTGGTCGACGAAGCCGTCGTCGTCGACGGCAACCTCATCACGAGCCGGTGTCCCGACGATCTCGATGCCTTCTGCAACGCGATCATAACCGCCGTCGCCGCCGCAGTGGCGCACGCCGACTGAGCGCGCGCCGGGAACAGCGCGCGCGGGGCGCCGCCGGGCGCGCGCTCCCGCGCACGCTGGCGACGCCGGCGCGCAACAATGACGGTAGTTGCGATCGTTGCGGGCGCCGCACCCCGAAAAACGCCGCGCTCTCATGTGCCCTTTGGCACTCCGCGTGGACATCGGCGCGAAACGGCCGTGTAATCATAATGCCTGGGCGTTGCCGTCAGGCGGCGAGACTGCTCGCCTCGGGCGGGACGGGGGCCAGCGCGGTTTCGCCTTCGCGGCTCGAAAAGCAGAAATCTTCGGCGAGATAGGATTGCACATCCTGATATCGGGAACCGACCGCGGCGACCGCGACGAGGATTTCGACCTGGGTAACGCCGAGGATCGCCGACCAGGCGCGCATCGCGTCCACACTGCTGCGATTGATCCGGCCGCCGTCCGGTACGATTTGTGCCTGCATCCTGCTCCATCCCGTCGGCGTCGAAAATCGCCGTCTGTTGAACGCGCGCCCGGCGCGCTCCGTTCCCGGGTCTGCGGTGAACGGATAAGCCGGTCAGGCGATAACGGAGGGCAGCGCTGCCGTGCAGGCGCGGCGCAGCGCTTCGCACCAGCGCTCGACGGCGGCGGGCATTTCGAGACCGTCCTGCCGGACCTCGATTTCGGCATAAGGGAGGCCGGCCGGATAGGCATGGTGCGGGACGCTAAAGTCGGTGGCATCCATGCGGTAGGGCTCGTTATCGCCGACGACGAGGTCGGCTTGCGCGCGCAGTCCCGCGAGCAGTGCCTCGGCAAATCGTGTGTCGCCCCGATCGTAGAGGACTCCAGCGTGCCAGGGACGGGCGCGGCCGCCGAGCGCGGGCGTGAAGCTGTGGAGCGCCAGCAGGATCGTCGGTCGCGCCGCCGCGCCGCGCCGCGCGATCTCCGCCGCGATTTCGGCATGATAGGGGGCGTGGATTGCCGCGATCCGCGCCGCAAGGTCACGGGCCTGAAGCCGGCGATTGCCCGGGATCGCGCTGCCGTCGGATATGGCCGGCGCCGCCTCGGGGTGCGCCGGGTCGCGGTTGCAGTCGATCACGAGCCGCGAATAGGGTTGGAAGAGGAACGGCGCGTCGAGCGCCCCGGCGAGCGCGATGCCGAGCGCATGAACTCCGATATCCCAAGCGATGTGGCGCTCGCGATCCTGTCCGGACAGGCCCAGCGTGCCGAGCGCGCGGGGAATCGCGTTGCCTGCATGATCGCCGAGCAGGAGGAACGGAGCGCGTCCGCCTGCGTTGACCCACTGAGCGGGCGCCGGTTCGTCTGCGAGCAAGAGGCTGTCCGACAGCGACATCACGAAAGTCTCCCATGCCCCGGCTCACGATCCGCCATACGACCGAATATAGATATCGCCAGCCCGTCGCCTTCGGCGAGCACCGGATCATGATGCGCCCGCGCGAGAGTTTCGACCAGCGTCTCGTGAAAGCGGATCTTCTCATTTCACCCCATCCTTGCGAACTGCGATGGTTGCACGACGTGCTCGGCAACTCGGTCGCGATCGCGCTGTTCGACAAGCGCGCGAACGCCTTGCGCGTGGTGAGCGAAATGACACTCGATCACGCGCCCCTCGCGAGCGACCAGATCGACATCGAGGACTATGCCCGGCACTTTCCCTTCACCTATGCCTCGGAAGACATGCCCGACCTGCTTCGCTCGATCGAGCGTGGATATCTCGACGTCGGCCGCATCGTCGACAAATGGGCGAACGGGTTTCTGAACGATCATGGTCCGACCGATACGCTGGGCCTGCTCACCGACATGGCGACGACGATCAAGCGCAGCTTCACTTATGTGCCGCGGCATGAAAAGGGCACGCAGTCCCCGATCGAGACGCTGTCTCGCCGGCAGGGAACCTGCCGCGATTTCGCGGTGCTGATGATCGAGGCGGTCCGCGCGCTCGGTCTCGCCGCGCGTTTCGTCTCGGGCTACGTCTACAATCCCAGCCGCAGCGAAGGACGCGTCGGAGGCGGCAATACCCACGCCTGGGTCCGCGTCTTTCTGCCCGGATCGGGCTGGATCGAGTTCGACCCGACCAACGGCATTGTCGGAAACCGGGGGCTTGTTCGCGTCGCGGTCGCGCGCGATCCGTACCAGGCCGTGCCGCTCTCGGGCAGCTGGAGCGGCTATCCCGCAAGTTACATCGGCATGGACGTCGCCGTCGACGTCGAGCTCGGCGATGCCGCCGCGGGCGAGACCGATATCGCCGCTTCGGACCGGACCCACGTTGCAAGGAATGCTGCCAGATGTTGATCAGGGCTGGATACGAGATCCGCTTCGAGACCGCGAACCCGACGCCGATGATGGCGATGCTCAGCATCCATCCGTCCCGCCAGAAGGACCTCAAGACCCCGCAGCAGATCGAGACGTCTCCCGTCATTCCCATTTACAATTATGAAGACAGCTTCGGGAACATCTGCACGCGCCTGACCGTGCCCGCGGGCGGGGTGACGCTCGCCGCCGATTTCGTGATCGAGGACAGCGGGCTCGTCGACGCGCGCGCGCCCGATGCGGCACCGGCCCCGGTCGAGGACCTGCCCGACGACATCCTCATTTATCTGCTCGGAAGCCGCTACTGCGAGACCGACCGGCTCATGGGCGTGGCCTGGGCGGAGTTCGCGCATCTCGCCTCGGCGCGCGACCGGGTCGATGCGATCGTCGCCTTCGTCCACGACCATATCGTCTTCGGCTACGAACATGCGCGCCCGGACAAGACAGCGTGGAACGCCTATCAGGAGCGGCAGGGCGTGTGCCGCGACTTTGCCCACCTCGCGGTGACCCTGTGTCGCTGCATGAATATCCCCGCGCGCTATTGCACCGGCTATCTGGGCGATATCGGCATCGCGCCGGTCGATGCTCCCATGGATTTTTCGGCCTGGTTCGATGTCTATATCGGGGGCGACTGGTATACATATGACGCGCGGCATAACCGGCCGCGCATCGGACGCATCCTGATGGCCCGCGGGCGCGACGCAACCGATACCGCGCTCACCACCGCCTTTGGCCCGGCGCGCGTCATATCCTTCCAAGTTCATACCGACGAGGTCGATACGGACGATATCGCGTCATGACGGTGCGGCAGCGGGGAGCGGCCCGGCCATGACGGCGATGGATCGCGCGATACCGTTCGTCGGCGATGCCGACGGCACAGCGGCGGAGACCGGATCGTCGCTTGCGCGGTGGCGCGTCGTCGCAAGCTATCTATGGCGGCACCGCCGCTATCCGGATCTCGACGCGCCGACCCGCTTCACCGAGCTGGTACAGCGGCGAAAGCTCACCGATCGCTCGCCGCGACAGTCGCAGTTTCTCGACAAGCTCGGCGTGAAGGCCATGGTGTCCGCGCGCCTCGGGACGGAGTGGATCATCCCGACGCTGTGGCACGGGCAAGCGCTGCCGGCATCGCTCCCGTTCGACGTGCCCGCCATTTTGAAGGCACGGCACGGCTGCAATCAATGTGCGGTGCTGTGCGACGTGCCGAGCGCGCGCGAATGGCGCCTCCTCCAGCGCACGGCCGCGCGCTGGCAGCGAAGGCCTTACGGGATATGGCTCGACGAATGGGCCTATCGGGGCGTCCCGCGCGGACTGATCGCCGAGCCCTTGTTGGGCGGCGCGCTGCCGCTGCCCGTGGACTATAAGATCTATGTGTTCGGCGGGACGGCGACACATGTGCAGGTCCATCTCGATCGCGGCGGCCGCCACCGCTGGATCCTGCACGACCGTGGCTGGCGACAGCTGGTGGCATGTGCCGACCGGCCACCGGCACCGGCATCGCTTGCCGCGATGCTCGAGGCAGCCGAAGCGCTGGCGCGCGATACGGCGTTTTTGCGTGTCGACTTCTACGAGGTCGACGGAAAGCCCCGGTTCGGGGAATTTTGCCTGTACCCCGGATCGGGGTTCGATCCGTTCGCTGCCGACTGGATCGATCTCGAGCTCGGGCGATTGTGGCTGCGTGCTATGGAGGATCGGTCCGGCCTCGGGACGTCCTGATTTCGCCGGCCGGTCAGCGCGCGCCTACCGGGTCGCGCGCGGCTCCCCTCCGGACAAGCGCTCGACGATGCGGCGCCGATGCTCGATCGCTGCGAGGATCAGTTCGGCGCGCGACAACAGGCTGAATCGCCGGACGAATTCGGGATCGGTGATGGCGGCGGCCGGGTTCAGTGTCAGCCAGTCGGCTGCGGCGGCGCAACAGGTCGTGCGGCCCGTCAGCCGCGCGGCCATTGCGTCCAGATCGGCGCCCGGGGCATCGAGCGCCGCGCCGCGCCGCTGCAGTTCGGCTTCCACCGCTGCAAGGTCGCGCCGCGACAGCAGCGGCCAGCGATCGTGAAAGCATGGCCAGTCGGGGACCGGGACGGTCCACGGCACATTCGCCAGCACCCAGTCGGCGATTTCGCCGATCCGATCCCGGGCCGGCGGAGCCTCGGCAACGCGAAGCGCCGGATAAAAGTCGGTCTCGCGACCGCCCGCTGCGGGGGTGGAATTGAGATCAAGCACGTCGCCACTGCCTCCAAATCAGCCGGTTCGAGGCGCGCCGATGCGCGCGCAGCTTCGCGATCGCCACGGTTACGGCGATTGCCGCCGCGGCCAGCCCGCCTGCGATCATCCACGGCGTCTCCATAAGCTTGCCTCCGGTAAAATGCCTCGCGGCACATTACGCATGGCGTCAAGAAAAGCTGCTTGCCCGATGGCGATCGCGTCGCGCGGCGCGGTCCGGGCGAGGAAGGGTAAGCGGCGACCTTGCAACGGACAGGCGCGAGGTCGCGTCCCGCGTGTGGCGGCATCCGGAAATCGCCACGCGGCGCCGGGTGGATCAGTCGATCCAGACGCCGTTCGTCCGGTGCCACTCGGCGATCGATAATGGCGGGTAGAGCGCGTAGCTCTCGTCCGCCGGCGCGATATAGGGCGCGACCCAGTCCGCCTTATATTTGAGCATCAGATGCACCGAGGATCGAGGCGCCGGCAGGGGCGTGTCGATCGCGCTCGCGAACGGATGCACCAGATCGGGCCAGGCGGGGTCGTAGAGCCAGAGCGCCGCCCCGCAGTCCTTGCAGAACCGCCGCCTTCCGCCGGAAAGCTCGCAGCGCTCATGCTCCGCATCGGCGATCCTTGCGCGATAGGTGCCGAGTTTCACCTCGCCTTCGACCCTGAGTGAGGCCGCATTGGCACCCAGATTGATGGCATAGCCGCCACCGCCCTGTTGCTTGCGGCAGATCGAACAATAGCAGCGCTGATAAGGAACCGGCGTATTGCTTTCGACCGTGAACGTCACTGCGCCGCAATGGCAGGAGCCTTCGAGCGTAATCGGCATCAGCGACCTTCCCTGGACTGCGCCGCGAACCAGTCGGCATAAGGCGTGTTGCGCGCCATATGCCGGTTATAGTCGGGAGCGCCGTCGGTCCACCAGACCGGACCGCGCTCGCCAAGCGCCCGCTTGCTCGCATCGACGCCGGCGCGCGCCTTGCGCAGCGCGAGCGCATCGCCGGACATTTTTGCCGCCGCGACCGCGCGCCGCGCGGTCATGAGGCTCTGTACCAGCCGTTCGCTTTCGCCGGTACCAAGCGCGGGGTTCGCGCGGCGCCAGAGCCGTTCGCGCACCACCAGGTAGCGGCCGTCGGGCGTGACGGGATGATCAGCCATATCGGCCTATGCCTTCGGAAGGGGAACTTCGGGCATCGCCATGAGGTCGGCTCGCGTCAACGAGGTGGCAAGATCGGTGTCGTCGCCGTTCACCACGGTGCGCAGGCCGAGAATCGGAAGTTCGACATAGCGGTCGGGATTGCTTCCTTCCACTTCGACCAGAAGCCGATCAACCTTGCCGTCCGAGGCGCGAAGCACCTGCGCGACGTCGCCAACCTCCTTGCCCTCCGCACCGACGATATCGGCGTTGAGAAGCTCGGCCTCGCTCAGGCCGAAGGCTGCGGGGACCGGCCCCGCGACGCTCGCGCTCGTTTCGGCGGATTTCTCCAGCCTGTCCTCGGCGGCCTCGTTCGCATCGGAGCAGGCGGCCAGCAAGGTGGCGGACAGGGCGGCAAGCATGATCGTTCGCATCGGGTCATCCTTTCGGAAAGGGTTCGGCTTCAACGCGTGCGATCCATCCGTGGTTGCGAGCGAATGACAGGGTCTTGCGATGCAATGGGGCGCGGACGAACCACGATGCTCCACGTCCCGCTGCGGCGCCGGCCCCGGCACCGCCCGGGGGGCAAAAAGAGGGAAGGGCCGTGGCCGCTCGGGTCAATCCATGCTCATCCCGATCGAATTCGCCGCGCGGCGGCCAAGATGCGCGGCGCGAGAGCGAACGGCGCCGACCATGCAGGTCGCCTACGACGCACCGGCCAGCGACCTGGACATCGCCGGCGTGTTGAGCGGCTTGCCAAGATAGGCGGCGGGATCGCGGTCGGAACTATTCCCGTCATAAGATCACGGCTCTGGCAATCAAATAGAATCCGCAGCCTGCGAGCAGCGTCGCGGCGGTCATCGCAAACACGCCGTTCACCCATTTGCGGGCGCGGACATATGCCAATCCCGACGCGAAGGCGTAATATCTGACCAAGCCGAGAAGCGGCACCAAAAGCAGATTGATAAGGTCCATCCGCGGTGATTCCGCTCCGGATAAGGTGAGGCCGCTGCTGCTGGATGCCCGGAATCAACGGCTTGCCGGCGGGCTCCATGAGACCGCCGACATCGTCAGGGACCGCGGCCGAGAGCGGCGAAGCGACCCCGGAAATTCACGGGAGCTTGCGTCCCCCGCGGCCGAAAACAAAGCCGACGATGACGAGCACGACCGCAACAACCAGCAGGATCTTGGCGAAATCGGCCGAGAGCCCGGCAATGCCGCCGAAACCGAGGAGTGCCGCGACCAGTGCAACGACCGCGAAAATGATGGCCCATCTGAACATGTGAGTCTCCTGTCGAGACGCACGCAGCTGCTGCCCGCGCGTCAGGGTGCACGAGCTTCGCGGCGCCGCCAAATCATCCTGTCCGGATATGGGGTCAACGCCAGCCGGGAGCCAAGGTTCCGGCGTCTCGTCGAGCAGGCTGCCTTCGGCGGAATCGAACGGAAGGTCGCACGGGACACATGTACGTCGGCGGTCGAAGATTGCCCGCGGCCGACTCCGCTGCGAGACGGCCGCGCAGGGAGTTTCGGCTCTCGGGCGATTAGCGCAGTTGACTGTCCTTGCTGCCGCGGCGGTTAATGCCCGCCGGTCGGACCGATGCATCGCGTGACGTCTGGCAGGCTAAGCATGTTCGCGTTCCGGGTAACGCCTCGCGGCGCGCTGCCGGTATTTCCGCTCCGCAATCGTCGCAAAAATCGGTCCCCTTGCCAGCGGGAAGTCGCGCCCGCGCATTCTTTACCGCGTCGGACACCGTATCGTCGATCTGATCCTGCACGGCGCCGTCGCGCGCCCAACCATTGGCCATGGCCTGTCTCCGTCGATGAAACGCGCGCTCGCCGCGGAAGCTCCCTGCCGTGTTGCGGGCGAGCGTGAAAACGG
The DNA here is from genome assembly GCF_001307295.1 of Sphingopyxis macrogoltabida. Taxonomy (NCBI): domain Bacteria; kingdom Pseudomonadati; phylum Pseudomonadota; class Alphaproteobacteria; order Sphingomonadales; family Sphingopyxidaceae; genus Sphingopyxis; species Sphingopyxis macrogoltabida. Next base: position 1,174,092 of record NZ_CP012700.1, read on the forward strand.
CGGCTCCGACTTTCGCCGGGCCGCCGCTTCATGTCGATGTTCGACGGCGGAGACTAGCTCGCGTTGAGCCCGTGCTTCAGCGCCGACATCTGGTCATGGCCTTCGCGCACCGAGGTAAAGGCGGTCTGAATCAGCTGGCGGACTGCGGGGTCGAGATCGTCGTCCTTCAGCGCGCTTTCGAACTTCGCCTTGATGTGATCCTCGCCGCGCTCGACCTCGGCGACGACCGCCGAATCGTCGCGCTCGCCGGTCAGCTTGTCCCGCAGTCCGAGGAAAGCGCGGTGCGCCGACGCAAGCACGGTACCGTCGTCCTCGGGGTTGCCGCCAAGTTCGCGGACCTTCGCCTGGAAATTCGCGACGATGGTCTGACGCTCGTTGGCGCGGCTCAGAAACTGGTCCCGGAACTGCGCGGCATTGGCTTCTTCGGCGGCCTTGCGATAGCCATCGACGCTGTCGAGCGTTGTCGCGATCAGCGAATTGAGCGTTGAGACATTCTTGTTATCGAACATTGTGATATCCTTCTGGGAGGGGGCGCCATCGAAGTTTCGAGGGCCGTACGATCCCCAACCACTGCCGCGCGCGAGGGTTGCGAAGGGCGGGCGGAAACTAACCTGCATCATGACGATAGGGCGGCTGACGATGTCACGCAGCCTCGAACCGAACTGCCGCAACTTAAGCCGCGGCGCCGCGTACTGCTGGCAACCCGTCTCCTGACGCCCTATCGTCTCAAGGATGTCAGGAGACGCGGCCAATCATTCTGACGGGATTGCGGTTCCGCTTCTGTGGCTGGATGAACAGCGCCGACAGATCCGATGCCGAGCCGGATTATCGATGATCGACCTGCCGGATAAATCCCAACTTTTCGAACAGACGACGTGGCGCTCGTTGTAGCGCGACCTCGGGCTGCGCTTCATCTTCTGCCAATGGCGCCGGGGGGGCGATCGACGAATATCCTATCCGCATCATCGATATTGGACGCGAGCCGGCCCGCGCCGGGTGTGGGCGTCGGATGGCCCCGTCCGCTCCTCGGCCGTCATGCTTCGAAAGCGGTATCGGGGACCATATGTCCGGACTGGCGCGGAGTGATCAGCCGGCCAAGGTCGAAGCCCTGCGTCTTCGCCACGGCGAGATAATTCTCGACGACCTCGCTCGGCAGCGCGGCTGTACGGGCGATCAGCCAGAGATGCTCGCGGTCGGGTGTTCCGACGAGCGCGACGGTATAATCGGGATCAATCGCGAGGACCCAGTAATCGCCCTGCGTGAACGGAATCCATCGCAGATATTCGGGAAGAAAACTGACCTTGAGCTTCGCGTTGCTTGCGTCCTGGGGAACCGCGAGCCCGATCGACCGATCGGGCTTCCCGTCCTTGTCCAGGCAGCGGTTCTCGACCCGAATGCGACCATCCGCGGTCTGGCTGTAGGTGGCGGTGATATCGCTGGCAGCCGCATCCTCCCATTTCAGAGGAAGGCGGCATATCTCGAACCAACTACCCACATATCGCGCGAGGTCGATGTTCGGCACCGCGACAACGGGCGTATTTTCATTGTGATGCATGACGTTTTCCCATTCGGAAGAGGAAACTTCGTGAGCGGCGTCCGGTTCCTTCCACATCGTTCCATCGGCGCGGCACCCGGAAGAACGGCCAGTAGGGCATTCACCCTCCCGCCTAGACGATACCGCCGGCCGCGTGCCAGCGACCTGCCGATACTGCCGTGAAGCATAGGCGGCGGCGCAGCGGCCGGGCCGGCCAAGTGAGGTCGATGGACGCCGTGAACGTATCGGCGTGGCGCGCGATCGCGCCGCCGAAGCGGCCGGGCCTGCGCGCGGGGCGGCACAGGAAGCGATCATGGCGCTGATCGGCACGGCAGGCCCAAGGCGCAGTGAGGGAAGCGGGAAGGGCGCGGGCGGCCTTGCGCCCGCGCCCCTCACGATGCAGGGGAATCAGCGGCTCCCGCCAAGCGGAGCATCCGCTCCGGTCCTCGGCCCATTGCCGGTGCGGACCGGCTTATGGCCTCCGCCGGCCTGTGTATCCGAATCATAGTCCTCCGGATTTCCACCGCCGCCCGCGCCGGCACCGCTGCCCGTGACCGGGCCGCTGCCGGCCTTGTTCGCGCGGTGCGCACGGTTCGAGGCGCCGGTAATATCGCCGTCGTCGCGTTCCTCTTTCGGGTAATCGCCGGGACGAACCGTTCCGACATTGTCGCGGTCCTCGGCATTCTCGGACGGGAGCGAGCCCGGCGTGGAAGCTTTATCGGTCATGACGATCTCCTTTTCGGGTGTGGAGGTTCAGCCGCTCAATATGTCGAGGGCGGATCGCTGGCGGGGAAGGATTCGTCGGCCGCCTGATCGACGCCGTCCCAGGCGCGCCGCGCATCGCTGCGCATGCCGTCGGGTCCGGCCGAACGCGTCTGGTCGAAATTTTCAGGATCGGTTTCGCTGTCGGCGAAAGCCGCCGAATGCGTATCGCTCTTCGGAAATTTCGGTGCTTTCTTGCGCGTGAACCAATAGAGCGCGCCGATTACGGCGACGCTCATGATCTTGCCGATGCCCGAGGATTTTCCGGGTTGATGGGTTGCTGCGGTCATGATCTTCTCCTCTTCGAGGAAGAAACGGCGCGCTGCGGCCAAGGTTGCCGGGTTGATCTGGATCAGTCCGTTTGTGGAATGGGCGGCAGAAGGCCCGGCGTGCTCGCGGAACCGACCGCCGGGCCATGGCTTTTTCCCAGACGATGCCCCGGAGAAATCATGCAGAGCGCGTCCGCCTATCGTCACATGAAAGCGAATATCGTGCTCTACGGCGCGCTGATCGCCAATCTTGGCATCGCCATCGCCAAGTTCATCGCCGCCGCCATCAGCGGCTCGTCCTCGATGCTGACCGAGGGGGTCCACTCGCTCGTCGACAGCGGGAACCAGTTGCTGCTCCTCTATGGCCAGTCACGCGCGAAACGGCCCGCCGACGCCTTCCACCCCTTCGGCTATGGGCGCGAGCTCTATTTCTGGGCCTTTGTCGTCGCGATCCTGATTTTCGCGATCGGCGCGGGGGTGTCGATCTATGAAGGCTGGAGCCATATCCTCGACCCCGAGCCGCTGCGCGATCCGACGATCAACTATATGGTGCTCGGCATCGCCTTCGTCCTCGAAGGCATGTCGTGGAGCATCGCGGTTCGCGAATTCAATACCGCGCGGGGCGATCGGGGGTGGTGGGAAGCGGTCAGACGCTCGAAGGACCCGGCAGGCTTCATCGTGCTGTTCGAAGACAGCGCCGCGCTGCTCGGGCTTGCGATCGCCGCTCTGGGTGTCTGGGCGAGCCACTGGACCGGCGATGCACGGATCGACGGCATCGCGTCGGTTGCGATCGGCGGCGTGCTGGCGGCCGTCGCGGTTCTTCTCGCGCGCGAGGCCAAAGGGCTGCTGATCGGCGAGAGCGCCGATCCCGATCTGGTCGCCGCGATCTGGCGCCTCGTCGATCGCCGCCCCGAGATTACGGCGGTGAACCATGTGCGAACGATCCACACGTCGCCCGACACCGTCTTCGTCGCGGTCAGCGCCGACTTCGACGACGCTCTCTCGATGGGCCGTGTGGAAAGCTTGATCGAGGAGATGGAGACCGAACTCAAGATGGCCGAACCGCGGATCAGCTCGATCTACATCCGTCCCGAGAAACGGAGCGATGCCGTGGTGTATCCGCCGCCGCGACGCGACTGAGATTTTCCCGTATCGGCGGGCACGCGAATTGCTGCAAATCGCTATAACCGAAGTTAGTCGGGCGCAACTGGCCACCCTCTCAGCGGTTTACCGGTCATGCTGCCACCCACCGACGATCGCGACCACCCGCTGGCTCGCCGCTTCGACGCCTTCGTGCGCGATCCGGCTTTTCCTTGTGTTGGTGCCAAATCCGCCCTCGCCAAGGGGCAGATACGGATCGTCGTCGGCCGCGACATGCGGTCGGCGTGGGACGACCTGCGCATCTATCCCAACCTGCTCGATCTGGCCTGGACTTACGCGCGCGAACCGAGCCTCTTTCATTCGCTAGCGGTCGTGTTCGAGGAGGATAGCGGGCTCGATGAGGAAGGGTTCGAACGCTGCCTGTGGGAGCGTCTCGAATCGCTGACCCGGAAGGACGACTTCCACGGCCAGATCGCCGACCCGCGAGTCAGCGCCGATCCCGGCGACCCGCATTTCTCGCTGAGCTTTGGCGGCGAGGCCTTTTTCGTCGTCGGTCTTCACCCGCGCGCGAGCCGTCCGGCGCGGCGCTTCGAGCGGCCGGCGCTGGTCTTCAACCTGCACGACCAGTTCGAACAGCTTCGCGCGAGCGGGGTCTATGACAAAATGCGCAGCACGATCCTGGCGCGCGATGTCGCGCTCGCCGGCGACATCAATCCGATGCTCGCGCGCCATGGGACCATGTCGGAGGCGCGCCAATATTCGGGACGGGCGGTCGGCAGCGACTGGGTCTGTCCCTTCGCGGGGCGGAGCGGCGCACCTGCACCACGAAATGTCCTGGCAGGCCGCGGCGACTGATCGAATGGGCGCGGTCCGCAGCGCGGCCTGTCGTCCGCGACGACCGACTGTCTGCGATTGGCCATCGCGGCCACCGAGGGCATTTCGCCGAGGCACCGTCCGAGGTTCGGGTAATGACCTCGCCGCGCGCGCAAAGCGCAATCCGGATCGTGGCGATTGTCCGCACGGCGGCAAAAGAGATTGAGCGAGGTTAATAATCGCGCGCGCGGCGCGACGATTGCCCGCGCCCGGCGTTCGTTCGTTGAACGGGCACATTCCGCTCCTCGTCACAGGATGACCATCATGGCTGCAACCAAAACCGCCTCCCGGAAAGCCGCTTCGAGCGGCGCCGGAAAACAATCCGAGCGCGCATCGAAAGCGAAGGGCGACGGCAAGCCCGGCCCTTCCGCGCAGCACCCCGTCGACGCGATCAAGCTGCTCAAGGCCGATCACAAGGAAGTGAAGACCTGGTTCAAGGAATATGAAAAACTCGACGCGAAGGGCGACAAGCAGGCGCTCGCCGACAAAATTTGCCTCGCGCTCACCGTTCACGCGCAGATCGAGGAGGAAATCTTCTATCCCGCCGCGCGACCGGCGGTCGACGACGATGCCCTCTTCGACGAAGCCGAGGTCGAGCATGGCAGCGCGAAGCAGTTGATCGCGGAAATCCAGGCGATGAAGGCCGGCGACCGTCTGTTCGACGCCAAGGTCATCGTGCTCGGCGAATATATCGATCATCATGTCGGGGAAGAAGAAGAGGAAATGTTCCCCGAGGCGCGCGACAGCGATCTCGACCTGAAGGCGCTGGGCGTTCAGCTCGCTGCGCGAAAGGCCGAACTGATGGCCGCGGCCGGTAAGTAACCGGCCCAATGCCCGACCCGTTGGACCGCCTCTTCAGCGAGCGGCCCGCGGGTCGCCCCGGCGAACTGAATCTCCGTCATGACGAATGCCCTGGCGCCCGATGCAACGCTCGCGCTTATCGGTCGTTGCGAGGAAGCACAGGCCTTCCACTGATGCTTCCCGAAACCGAACGAGGATCGTCAGACATGTTCACCGAACGCTTCCTGAGAGACAAACGCGGCGCAAGCCTCGATACCGCCGAACGCACGCGGCTCGAGGCGGCGATCAGCGAGGTGAAGACCTTTGCTGCACGCAAGATGATCGCGCGTGCAGGCGAGCCGCTCGATCAGAGCACATTGCTCGTCGAAGGCATCATGTCGCGCTATCTCGACGACCGGAACGGACTCCGGCAGTTGGTCGCGATCCACCTTCCGGGCGATTTTCTCGATCTTCACGCTTTCCCGCTCAAGGTGCTCGATCACGACGTGGCGACGCTGACCCCCGCGACGGTCGCAATCGTGCCCCACGCCGAGCTCGAGGCGATCGCCGAGGAAATGCCGCAGCTCGTCCGCAAGCTCTGGTTCGCGACATTGCTCGATGCGGCGATTCATCGCGCCTGGCTTTTTCGTCTCGGGCGGCTCGACGCCACCGGGCGCGTTGCCCACTTCCTCTGCGAGACGAACGCAAGGCTCTTTTCGGCCGGACTCAGCGACGGACGAAGGTTCGCGCTCGGGCTGACGCAGGCCGACCTCGCCGAAATCTGCGGGCTCACGACGGTGCATGTGAACCGCGTGATGCGTCAGCTTCGCGAAGAGAAATTATGCATCTTCCGTTCGTCGCTCGTCGAAATCCTCGATCCGGCCGGTCTGGCGGCGCGCGGCCAGTTCAACCCCGCCTATCTCTACAACAACCACGACGTCGAGCATCTCTCCTCCCGCCAAAGGCCAAAATCATGAGATCCATCCCAGCCGGACTCGAGCCCGAAACCGAACCCGGCATCGCCAGCGCCGAAGGGGGGCTTGTTTTCCTCGACGGGCCCGACGGGATCGCCAAGACGATGACCGCCGATGCTGCGGCGCGGACCGGTCAAAGCCTGATCGACGCGGCGGCGATTGCCGAAGCACAGAGGGCGAACGGCGATGTTTGACCCGTTCGGCCAGTGGAGCCGCTATCTCTCGGCCGGCCATTCGATGCACGCCACGGGCCGGCACGCCGCCGAAACGCTCGATGGCGCGAGCCGCGTCGTCGCGGCGCGCAGCGCGATCATCGGCGAGGCCCTTGTATCGCCCTGGACCGCCGATCATGCCGAGCTCGGGCGCATGATCCCCGAAAAGATGGAAGCCTTCGCGCTTGCCGGCTCCGCGATCGCCACCGTCTGGTGGGACAATGAATCGCTGTGGATGAAATATCTGCAGCACCTTGGCGTCATGGCCATGCGCGGACGACCGCCAACCGTCGCCGAACTCGCCGACCTCGGGCAGCGCAGTGCCGTTCTCGCGTTACGCTCCGTGGAGGCCGGTGCAAGGCTTGGTTCGGCGAGCCTGGCGCCCGTGCGCGGTCAGGTGCGGGCAAATGTCCGCCGGTTGAAGGTTGCGGAACGGAAGCCAGGTCGAACAGGGCGCTCGCGGGCGCGTTGATTGGCGCCGATGCGCCGCGAGGATGCGGCGATGACGATCATGTGAAAGGATAACGGGCTGGAACTGATTGCTGGGCTGGTGGCGCCGGTCGCCACGATGATTGCCGCGATGATGACCGCCGCCAATCTTGGCGCGCGTGTCACCGGCTGGGGGTTCGTCGTCTTCACGGTCGGCTCGATCGGCTGGTCGCTCGTCGGCCTCGGATCCGGTCAGACCAATCTCGTTGCGACCAATGTCTTCCTGACCCTCGTCAATCTTGTCGGCGTGTGGCGATGGCTCGGGCGGCAGCGCGGCTATGAGGATGGAGCGCGGTCGGCATCGAGGTCCAGCCGGAAAAGCCCTGGTTCGAGCTTGTTTTCCGCCACCAGCCTGTCGGGCCTGCCGGTGAGCGATATGCGCGGAGAGACCGTAGGATCCTCGGTCGATGCGATGATCGAATGCGAAACCGGGCGGGTAAGCTATGTCGTCGTTGCGAGCGGCGGCCTTGGGGGGATCGAGGAGACGCTGCGCCCCGTCCCGCTCGCCAGCGTCGACTGCCATGCCGACGGGCTCATTCTCCTGGAGGCGAAATCGCAGTTCGAACGTCGCCCCGAACTCGGCGCGGGCGAGTGGCCGGCGCATGTGCCGGGTGCGGATCGCCGGAAATCGGAAGCTTCGCGGCGTTCCGCCGTCGACAAGGAGGATGTGCATGCGACTGTTTAGGAACAACAGCCTCACTGTCGTTTTGCTGCTGCTCTTTGGTGCCACCATCGTTGGTCAGTGGCTGACCGGCTGGCAAGTGGCGACTGCGGACGCGTTGCAACATGGCCGGGCAGCGACGTCGCTGATGAATTACACGCAAAGCCCGGAATTTCTGTCGAGCGTGTTCGAGAATTGGGAAAGCGAATTTCTGCAGATGTCGGCCTATGTCGTGCTGACCGCCATGCTCATCCAGCGCGGCTCGTCGGAATCGAAGGACCCCGACAGCCCGCCGCGCGACGCCGACCTCGCGGCGCAGGCATCGAAGCCGGGCGCGCCGGCCATCTTGCGCAAAGGCCGCCTCGCACGTGCGCTCTATGCCCGTTCGCTCGGCATCGCATTGTTCCTGCTCTTTCTCCTCTCCTTCGTGATGCACTGGACGCAAAGCGCGCGCGCTGCGGCTATCGAGGCGAAAGACCATGGCGAGGCCGCACTGTCGACGATCGCCTATCTTGGCGATCCGCAACTGTGGTTTGAATCCTTCCAGAACTGGCAAAGCGAATTTCTGTCGACCGCCGTGCTCGTGCTGCTTTCGATCTTTCTGCGTCAGAAGGAATCTCCCGAATCGAAGGCGGTTGCGGCTTCGCATGCGCACACCGGCGACTGACGATGTGGCGGGAAGCAAGAGAGATCGGCCGGCGGGCGCGATCTGAACCGAGACCATCGTAACGGGCATTCGCCGACAAGGTGCGGCGGCCGGCATTCCATCGCAGGCCTCACATCGCGGGTGCCGGTCTTTAAAGGTCGCCGGTCGCAGCAGCTGTGCCGGCCTGGCTCTCGATCTCATAATGGATCGGTTTGAAACTGCCTCCGCAGCTGTCGTAAGCCGAACAGGCGGTGAGGCCGATCACTAGATCGCTCAGGGCGCGCAGCCGGATATAGTCGCCAGGTGCGGTCGGCGGCGGCAATACTTTGAGCGTTCCCTTTCCATCCAACGGGACATTCATGAAGATGTTGAAGGCAACCGGAATGGCGTCTTCGCCGATTCCAAAAGGGGCGAGGGCCGCGGCGAGGTTGCCGAAGCAGCCGCGGTGGACCGGCTTGTCGGCATAGAAATGGCGGAAGGTCGCCTCGCTGCACGGCGTCAGAAGAAAGTCATGCGTGCCGACGCCGTCCTCGACGATTTCGAGCATCGGGTTCGATCGGTTGGACCAGAGCCAGTTCCCCGTCGTGAGCCGGATCGTCTCTTCATAATCGAAGGTGCGGCCGTTCGAGAGCGCTTCGCGGATATCGCCCTGCATGAAGGCGAGCAGGTCGCTCACCTGGCCGCCTTCGGGATCGATCACCCGCAAGATATCGCCCTCGCGCAAGGAAAAGGCGGTGCCGCTGCGCGGCGCGATGTGTTGAATCATTGATTGGAGCCCTTGATGGGAGTCGTATGAAAGGCGGATCCGTCGTCTTTTATACGGATGGCGACGTCGAAAGCTGCGAACGTAAACGAAAGTGGGTAGGGAGCGACAATATCGGACGAACCGTGGGACGAATCGCGATCCCGGGCGTTGCTTCCCTGTCTGTGCCATATGGGGCACATGAGGTGCCGATCCGGCTTTGCGGTTTTGGGCCGCAAGGAGAATTTGATGCCGGTCTCGCATATACTCGTCGTGGAGGACGATCCGCTGATTTTGATGATGGCTCTCGGCATCATCGAAGACGAGGGATATATCGTTCTCAAAGCGTCCGATGCCGACGAGGCCATGGTCCTGCTTGAGCGGAGTTCCGAGATTGGCATCGTCTTTACCGATATCGAGATGCCCGGTTCGATGGACGGGCTGGAGCTCGCGACCTGCATTCGCGAGCGATGGCCCGATATCAAGATACTCGTGACCTCGGGCGGTGTGCGCGTTGGCGAAACGTCGCTCCCGCCGCAAGGGCAGTTCCTGCGCAAACCCTATAGCGCGAACGACCTTACCGCCAAAATCCTTGCGCTCCAGTGACGCCGCCGCCCTCGAGGCTGCGCGGTGAACTGCTCATGGGCTTGGCGTTCGCGATTGACGCCGGCGCCCTGCTGCCGTCTAGGTCCATTTACAGCGCGACCACAACTCACTGAACGACGGAGGATGAGTGGAAATCGACCCGGCCAGCAGTGTCGAAGCGATCCGCGCGATCGATGTCGTGCCTGCCATCCTCGATACCGTGTGCCGCGTGACGGGGATGGGCTTTGCCGCCATTGCCCGCGTTACCGAAGCGCGCTGGGTCGCGTGCAGCGTCAAGGACGACATTGCATTCGGCCTCGAACCGGGCGGCGAGTTGAAGCTCGAGACCACAATCTGCCACGAGATACGTGACAGCCGGCAGGCCGTGGTCATACCCGACGTCGCGAGGGACGCTGTCTACCGCAACCACCATACCCCCGCCCATTACGGGTTCCGCAGCTATATCTCCTTTCCGATCGTCCTTCGCGACGGGCGTTTTTTCGGAACCTTGTGTGCGATCGATCCCGAACCGCGCGATCTTGACCGGCCCGAGGTGGGCAACATCTTCCGGATGTTCGCCGACCTGATCGGCTTTCATCTGGGCATGGGGCAGGAGCTGTCCGAAACGCAGGCGGATCTGGGTCGCGAGCGCCAGACCGGAATCCAGCGCGAGCAGTTCATCGCCGTGCTGGGCCACGATCTTCGCAATCCGCTGGCGGCACTAGAGGCTGGGCTTTCCTTGATGAAGCGGGCGCCCGACCAGAAGCGGGCCGAATTCATCATGTCGGCTATGCAGACGACGATCGACCGCATGAATGCCATGGTCGGCAATATCCTCGATTTCGCGCGCGGACGGCTGGTCGGCGATTTGCCGCTCCGCTTCAAGGCCGAGTCTGCGGAAGCGATCGTGACGCAGATCGTAAACGAACTGGCGATTGCCCATCCGGACCGAGAGATCGTCTTGCATTGCGATTCCGCTACGCCGCTGATGTGCGACGCCCAGCGGATCGGCCAGCTCGTGTCCAATCTCGTCGGTAATGCGCTAACGCATGGCGAGCAGGGGACGCCGGTCGTCGTCGCGTGCCGCGAAAGCGACGACGAATTCACCTTGTCGGTCACGAACAATGGCCCCGAGATCCCGATGCAGGTGCGCGAAACATTGTTCCAGCCCTTCGAACAGGGCGCAGAATCGCACGCAAGCGGAAGCCTCGGCCTCGGCCTCTATATCGCCTCGACGATCGCCAAGGCGCATGGCGGCAGTCTGACAGTCCAGTCTTCGCCGACCGAAACGCGCTTTGCGTTTCGCATGAGTCTCGCGGCGACCTGACATAGCATGTCGCTCCTGAAAGCCTGGGCCGCGCTAAACTTTGGCTGGCGGCTCAACAGTTGCCTTTGACGCCGTCGACACAGTCTCCGGCGGATTCGACATCCCGTCCGGCGCCCTTGACCGTATTGCAGGCCGAAAGAACCAGCATCGAACTGATTGCGAATATTGTCAGAAGCTTCTTCATTCACTTTCTCCGACAGCGAAGGCGAATTGCCCTCTGCCGGGGATTACGGTCTCCAGAGCGAATTGTTCCGCGGGGCCTGCTGCCCGGAGCCAGGACGTTCGAATGGGCCGACAGATCGGCGAGGCCTGCAATCGGGAAACACCGGGACTGCCACCCTCGGAAAGATTCGCTTTGCAATCAGCAGATATTTGTCGAGGTTCGTTGCCGACCCGCCCGTCGACCGGTTGCAAAAACCCTGCAGGCACTGACCGGCGTCCGATCATCTGCTCGTGCGGCGATTTTTCCGGGCCGCCGGAAAATTTCGCGTGAATGGAACCGCTTGGGAATATCCGCGTATCTACGCCGAGCTTCAAAACACGAAGGATTGAACGCTTTCTACCGGGCCGCGCGTGCGCGGTCCGGACTAGCGTAGCGCTGCCTGCGTCAGCGCCTTGCAATTGGCCGCCGAAGGAGGCGGAGCTTCGGCTTTTTTGCCGTCGCTCTTTCGCAGGCCCAGAGCACTGCCGATCGAACGGCCGATCGATCCGATGATGCCCTTGCCGGAACCCTTGCCTTTAGCCGGTTGGCTCTCGACGGTGATCGAGGGGGCCGAGAAGGTGCCTCCGACCCGCAACGGGTCGACGAGCTTCAGGACAGGCTTGTCTTTCGACGCTCCGACTACCGTCAGCGCGACCGTTTCGCCGTCGAGGTTGATCTGTCCACGGCCGCTGCCGCGCGACACGGCGGTCGCGATCAGGAACGGTGCGGGCCGAAGAACGCCATTTTTGGCATCGAAGGCAATGATCGCGCAGGTAAGCGGGGTCATCGCGTCATCGTCGCCGAGCTTCTGGCCGATGGCACCGCCCAGATCCTGGCCGAGCACGAAGGCGGCGGCCCGGTTCATCGAGCCGCGGCTGGCGGTAAAGGCGATCTTGCCCGACCCGTTGCCGAAAGCCTCGCGGATCGTCGTCCCGTGGCCCGTTATCCGGACGAGGCCCTGCACCGCGCCACGGATCATGTCGGGCTGACCGACCAGCGTTTCGAGCAGCGCGCCCTCGACCCTGAGTTCGGTCGAGAAGGTCGGCATGGGCTTCGTGGAATCGACCTTCACCCAGCCGGTCATGCGCCCGGAGTCGAGCTTGGCGACGGCATTCTCGAGCTTGAGGACACGGTGATCGAGCGTGAGATTGCCCTTCAGGCTCCGGAAGGCCGATCCGCCCTCGACGAGGAGCCGGGCGATGGAGAATCGAATGATGCCGTCGGTCGGTCCCATCCGGCTGAGATCGATCCGCGTGTCGGGAATGACGCGCTTGCCGATCCGTGCCTCTTTGGCGCGCGCTGCAGCCAGCCCCGCATCGTCGGCGAGGTCGTCGAAATCGAACTGCGGCGCATCGATCGTCGCATCGATCTTCGTGCGGCCGTCGCGTTTCAGGACCGTCGCTTTTGCGTTGATCCGCGAGCGGCCGATCGTGCCGTTCAGCCGGTCGATGAACCAGTCCTCGCCGACGTGGCGCACCCAACCGGCGAGATCGATATCCTGCGTTCCGAACAGGCCGGCCTCGATGACATGGTCGAGCTTCTTGAGGCTGGTGCCCCTCGCCGTCATCTTCATCGTCATGTCGCGGAAGTTGAGTGGGCCGGCGGTTGTGCCGGTTGCGGTGAGGTCGAGAACAGCGGAGGCGAGGTTTGCAGAAAAGGGCCAGGCATCGCTTGTGCCTTGACCCGTTACCGGCTTGCCGCGCGCCGTGAGGCGAGCGGGCGCTCCGTCGAAGCTGCCCGCGGCGTCGACCGCGAGGCCGGTGGCGCCGTTGGCGGTGATCGTGCCCGCAATGTCGAGTCGGCGCTTCGCATCGCGCAGTGTGAAGCGGCCCTTGTCGATCAGCAGGCGATCGAGAGATGGCGCATCATTGCCCGGCGACGATTTCTTGTCGGGGCGTCCCGCCCAATTGCTGTTGCCTTTGGCGTCGCGCACGAGCGCGACATCGAGGCCCGTGACGTTGATCGACCGCGGATGGGCGTTGCCGGTCATGACATCGAAGATCGACAGGTGTGCGCTGGCGCGGACGATTTTCAGGAAATCGCCTTTGCCGGCCCATGCCGGTTGTGCGATCCGCAGGTCGTTCACGACAATCTCGGGGGTGAAGGAAAAGATGCTCGTTCGTGACAGCGCGCCGATCGTAACCGGCGCGCCGAACTCGGCCGAAAGCCGGCGCTCGGCGACGCCCTTCAACAGCCCGACGGGAAAAGCGGCGGCCGCAAGCACCACGGCGACGATTGCAATGACGATAGCCCCGACGGCGATTTTTGCCTTTTTGGGAAAGCGACTGCGCGGAGTGTCTGCTGTCGCCATTCGCCGTCATTCTCCCTGCTTGCCGATCGTCAAATCCCGTTCGCCGCGAAACGTTCCTGTGCGTAGCCCACATCTAACGCGAGGAGACTTGATCCAGGTTAGTGTGTGACCAATGCTGCCGCGCTACGCGAGCAGCGCTGCGGCGAGGGGGGATGCGTTCGACCCGCGCATGATCTCGTCGCGGCACCTCTTCCGACATATCGCCAAATCGCCGTCACGCGCATCCAGTTGACGGAAGCTGCGTTCTCGAACGATGAGATGGCGGATCGGAACAGCAGGGTGGAGCATCGCGTCGCAATATGCCGACCGGTTTCCGGATGCGGGCTTTGCGCTCGAACGCTATGCGCACCGCTTTTCGTGCGTAGAGATCAATTCCTCCTTTTACCGCTCGCATCGTCCCGCCACCTGGACGCGGTGGGCGGCGATCGTACCCGAGGACTTTCGCTTTGCGGTGAAAGTGCCGCGCACGATCACGCATGAACGCCGCCTTCGCGATTGCGGTGACTTGATTGCGCGTTTCGTCGATGAGATCGCCGGGCTGGGGCCGAAGCTCGGCGTCCTGCTCGTTCAGTTGCCACCCAATCTGACGCTCGATGTCGAAGTGGCCGAGCGCTTCTTTACCGAGCTTGGAGCCTCGACATCCGCTCGTATCGCCTGCGAGCCGCGCCATGCGAGCTGGTTCGAACCCGGCGCTGGGCGCCTGCTGGCGACGCGCGAAGTCGCGCGCGTCGCCGCCGATCCGGCGCGCGTCCCTGCGGCCGGGGTGCCGGGCGGCTGGCGCGGGCTCTCCTATTGGCGCCTCCACGGATCGCCGACCATATATCGTTCGCCTTATGGCGCCGAGCGGCTCAGAGGTTATGCAACGCTGATCGAGCGCGAGGGCCAGGGAGAGGCACCAGCATGGTGCATTTTCGACAACACTGCCGCGATGGCGGCGATGGGTGACGCGTTTGAACTTGTTTCGCAGGTGTCGCGCTGATGGAGACGGAACAGCGTGCGGACGGCGACATGATAGATGTTCTGATCGTGGGCGCGGGCCCCGCCGGTCTTGCGGCCGGCTTGTATATCGCACGCTATAGGCGCCGAGTCCGGATCGTGCACGACGGCAGTTCGCGCGCGCTCTGGGTCCCGCGCTCGCGCAACGTTCCGGGCTTTCCTGATGGGATCATCGGGGCCGATCTCATCGCGCGCATGACCGACCACGCCATGCGTTACGGCGCCGAGATTGCCGAGGGGAAAGTTGTCGAAATCGCGCGGCGAGACGACGAGGGCGGCTTTCGCGCAATCCTCGAAGGCGGTGCGATCATCGACGCGCGCGGACTGATCCTCGCGACCGGCGTCGACACCAATCTGGCTCAGCTCGACAGCGGCGATCATGGGGCGGCCGTGCGCAGCGGCGTGCTGCGCTATTGCCCGATCTGCGACGGATTTGAGCATAGCGACGAACGGATCGCGGTCCTCGGCTCCGACCTTCATGGCGCGGCCGAGGCGATGTTCCTGCGGCAATATTCGAGCGATGTCACGCTCATCCCGAAATGGCAGGTAGCGCTCACCGACGCGCAGCGCAGCGAACTGGCGGCGAGCGGCGTCGATGTCCTCGAAGGCCGGGTGATGCGCCTCGACGCGACGAAGGACGCGATGCTCGTCGCAATCGAGGGCGAAGCCGCGCCGCGCCGGTTCGATACGCTCTATCCGGCGTTCGGATCGACGCCGCGCAGCGAACTCGCCGCGATGCTGGGGCCGTGGACCGACCCCAATGGCTGCATCCCGTTCAGCGCTTTTTCGGACGGACTGCTTCCCGGCGTTTATGCCGCGGGCGACGTCCTTGAAGGTCTCGACCAGATCAGCGTCGCGACGGGGCAGGGCGCGATGGCGGCGACGCGGCTCCACAACTGGCTCCGCGAACAGGAGGGGCATGTGATGGCGGACCAGAAATAGGACAGAATGCGGGCGCGCCGCGAAACCTAAGGGCGAGCGGGGGGTTGAAGATGCAATTCCCTCGAAATCCAAGGAACCGACCATGGCCAAGAAGCCCGCACCGTCCCCTACCACCGAGCACGCCCTTCGCGACCATCAGCCGGGAGCGGGGCAAGCTGCGCCGGCCGACCGCCGGGGAAATGGCGACGAACTCCATCAGGACGTCGGCGATAAGGGGGCCGATGCGGGCGCCTATCTCACCGACAATTTCGGCCATCGCATATCCGACAACCAGAATTCGCTGCGCGCCGGCGAGCGTGGGCCGACGCTGCTCGAGGACTTTGTTCTCCGCGAGAAGATTTTCCACTTCGACCACGAGCGCATCCCCGAGCGTATCGTCCACGCCCGCGGGTCGGGCGCACACGGCGTGTTCGAATGCACCAAGGCGATCCCCGGGCTTACCAAGGCGTCGATCTTCCAGAAGGAGGGCGCGACCTGCCCGGTCTTCGTGCGCTTCTCGACCGTCGCGGGCGGCGCGGGCTCGGTCGACACCCCGCGCGACGTGCGCGGCTTTGCGGTCAAGCTCTACACCGACAGCGGCAACTGGGACCTCGTCGGCAACAACATCCCGGTGTTCTTCATCCAGGACGCGATGAAGTTCCCCGACCTCGTCCACAGCGTCAAGATGGAGGCCGATCGCGGATATCCGCAGGCGGCGAGCGCGCACGACACCTTCTGGGACTTCATCGGACTGATGCCCGAGGCGATGCACATGATCATGTGGGCGATGTCCGACCGCACGATCCCGCGCAGCTTTCGCATGATCGAGGGCTTCGGCGTCCACACCTTCCGTTTCGTCAATGAAAAGGGTGACGGCAAATTCGTCAAATTCCACTGGAAGCCGGTGCTAGGCATCCAGTCGACGACATGGGACGAAGCGGTCAAGATCGCGGGGGCCGATCCCGACTTCCACCGCCGCGACCTGTTCGAGGCGATCGACGCGGGCGATTTCCCGGCGTGGGACCTCGGCGTGCAGGTCTTCGACGAAGCGTTTGCGGCCAAGCAACCTTATGACGTGCTCGACGCGACCAAGCTGATCCCGGAGGAGGATATCCCGGTCGAGATCGTCGGCCGCATGACGCTCAACCGCAATGTCGACAATTTCTTCGCCGAAACCGAACAGGTCGCCTTTCTGCCGTCGAATATCATTCCGGGCATCGATTTCAGCAACGACCCACTCCTTCAGGGCCGGCTCTTCTCTTATCTCGACACGCAGAAATCGCGGCTGGGGACGACCAACTTCCACCAGATCCCGATCAATGCGCCCAAATGCCCGTTCCACAATTTCCAGCGCGACGGGATGATGCAGACGCTCGTCCCGACCGGGCGCGCGAATTACGAGCCGAACAGCTTGGCCGAGGCGGGCGAGAATGGCGGTCCGCGCGCAAGCGCCGAAACGGGCTTCAAGACCTTCACGGCCAATGACGAGCGGAACGACCCTGCGCAGAAGCTGCGCATTCGCGCCGAGCTTTTCGCCGATCATTTCAGCCAGGCACGGCTGTTCTACCTCTCGCAGACCGAGAATGAGCAGGCGCATATCGCCTCGGCGCTGGTCTTTGAACTGTCGAAGGTCACGCTCGATCATGTTCGCGCCCGCGTCGTCGGTCAGCTCCGCAACATCGATGAGGACCTGGCCAAGCGTGTCGCCGCGGGTCTCGCGATCGACCTGCCAGCGAAGGAAAAGGCCGCGCGCGCGCCGGTCGATCTTGAACCTTCCGACGCGCTGTCGATCCAGAAGAATGCCGACGACACGATGGAGGGACGCAAGGTCGCGATCCTGTTCGCCGAAGGATCGGACAAGGCGGCGATCGACAAGCTGAAAGGCGATATCGAAAGCGCCGGCGGCACCGCCTTCCTCGTCGCGCCGAAAGTCGGCGGGATCAAGGTCAAGGGCGGCACGCTTAAGGCCGACGGCCAGCTTGCGGGCTCGCCCTCGGTATTGTTCGATGCGGTGGCGTCGATCCTGACCGATGAACAGGCCGAGGCTCTCTCAAAGCAGGGCGCCGCGGTCCAGTGGTTCATGGACGCCTATGGCCATTGCAAGACGATCGCGCATGACGAGGCGACACAGTTGCTGCTCGACAAGGCGGGGGTCGAAAAGGACGGCGGGGTCGTTGCGATCGACAAGTTCGCCGACGTTGGAACGCGGCGCCACTGGGCGCGCGAAACCAAGGTGCGCGATCTTGCCTGATCGCCCGTCATGGTGAACCGCGCATCGGCGACCCATCATCGCGACCTCCGGACCGGCCAGTCGATCTGGTCGGCTCGGCGTCGTCCTGCGATCGCTGCGCAGCCGCTGACAAGGGACATTGCGTGCGATGTAGTCGTCGTGGGGGCAGGCGTGTCGGGCGCCCTGATCGCTGAGGCGTTGTCGGAAGCGGGGCTCAAGACCGTTATCGTCGATCGCCGGGGACCGGCAGAGGGATCAACCGCGGCGTCGACCGCGATGCTGCAATATGAACTCGACACGCCGCTGACCTTGATGGCCGAGCGGATCGGTCGTGAAAAGGCCGAACGCATCTGGCGGCGATCCCGCCAGTCGGTCGACGCGCTCCGTGAACGGACCGAACGGCTGGGCCTTGCCGTCGATGGTGCGACGCGCGGCTCGATCTATCTCGACGGCAATGTGCTCGATGCTGCCGGGCTTGCGGTCGAAGCCGACGCCCGGCGGCGTGCGGGCTTCGAGGTGGAATTGCTCAAACCCGCTGCGGTTCAGGAGCGTTACGGAATCAAGGGACGCCATGCGCTGATTGGATTCGGCAATTACTCCGCCGATCCGCGGCGTCTCACTGCAGGTTATCTGAATGTCGCGCTGGCGCGGGGCGCCCGGCTCTACGCGCCCGTCGATATCTATGACATCGCGCCGATGGGCGAGGGGGTCACCTTGGTCTCGGTTCGCGGGCCGAGCATTCGCGCGCGCCATGTCGTCATGGCGACGGGCTATGAGATGATAAAGGGAATCCCGCGCAAGGGAAACAGGATCATCTCGAGCTGGTCGATCGCGACGCGCCCGCAGCCCCGCGCAATCTGGCCGACCGCGGCGATGATATGGGAAGCGGCCGACCCCTATCTCTACATCCGAACCACCCCGCGCGGAGAAATCATCTGCGGCGGCGAGGATGAGGAAATAGCCGATGCGGCTCTTCGTGACGCGAAGCTACCCGACAAGGCAGCGACGCTGTCGCGAAAGCTTGCTGCGCTGTTGCCGGGGGTGGACGCGGCACCTGCGTATAGCTGGGCCGGAAGTTTCGGCGACAGCCCGGTCGGGACTCCGACCATCGGCCGCATTCCCGGTATGCCGAACTGCTATGCGGCGATGGGATATGGCGGAAACGGGATCACCTTCTCGATGATGGCGGCGCAGATGCTGCGCGGCCTGATTTGCGGTTATGGCGATCCTGACGCCGATCTGGTCAGCTTTCATCGCAAGTTCTGACCCGGAACAATCCGCTATTCGGCCGATGAATGCATCGCCGGTGCCCGCCACGACGAGCGTCGGGCCCGCGAGCGTGAGGCCAGGCGAATTTTTTCGCGATGGCGACCGGCCGCTCGCGCGGCGCAGCCTCGCTTCAACCCGTCCGACGGGAACTTCGGCGGTCTCCAGACGTCGCTGAGGGGAGGGCGGGGCCCCGCGCGCGGCGCGACAGGAAGGAGCCCGGAATGATAGACGAACAGGACGCGCATACGCAGCAGCCCGGTCTCGACGGTCGCCGCGCCATCATAACCGGCGGCACGACGGGGATCGGGCGTGCCATCGCCGTCCTGCTGGCAAGCTACGGCGTGCGGGTTTTCGTTTGCGGGCGCACCCCCGAGCATCTTGCCGATGCGCTGCGCCGCATCGACGAGGTGGGCGAGGGCGACGGCATCAATGTCGATCTCTCGATCGCCGACGATGTCGATCGCTTCTTCGAGGCAGCGGCCGCCTATCTCGGCGAGATCGACATCGCGATTATCAACGCTGCGATCCCTGCGGCAGCGCTCGCCGACAGCGGGGAGAGCGAAACGCGCTACCAGCTCGACACCGACCTCACTGCCTATCTCATCTGCGCGCAGGAAGCGGCCCGAAGGATGTCGGCGGGGAGCGACATCGTCTTCATCGGATCGATGTCGGCGGTATCGAGAGGAGCGGGTGGTTCGATCTATGTGGCCGCCAAATCGGGCATCCAGGGCTTTGTGCCCTCCTTCCGCAAGGAGCTTGCCGAAGAAGACATCAAGGTCGGGCTAATCGAGCCCGGATTCACCGGCGCCGACTTCCAATATCCCGAGTTCCCGCCCGAGAAGCAGCGCGAGCTCATCAACGAGGACAAGATGCTTCGCGCCGAGGATATCGCGGTGGCGGTCCACTTCATGCTGACCCAGCCGCGGCGCTCCGCGGTGTCGCTCATTCGCGTCGAGACGCGGCTGGAGCATCCCTGATCCCGGCGCCATCTTTGCTTGCCTCGCGCAGCGGCGGACGGGCGCGGAACATACCGCCGGTCCTGCCGGGGCCGACCGGTGCCCGACGAAGGTCGCGCCGGCCTATCTCTGGCAGGCGATGATCGCGGAGACGACGGCAAGCGTCTCTTGCGGGTCGCGGACGCGAACGGTGTCGAGGCCGATCTGTTTGGCCGGATAGTCATTGCCCCCCGGGAAGATCGCGTCGCCGATGAACAGCATCGCATCGAGCGGGAAGCCGCTCGCCTCGGCAAGTTTCTTCAGTCCGTAACCCTTGTCGACGCCTTCGCGCGTGATGTCGATCGACGTGGCGCCGCCCATGTTGATCGACAGGCCCGGGAGCCGGCTCGTCAGGTCGGCCTGGATGATCTTGCGCTTCGCGAAATCGGGATCCCATATCTCTTTCGCGTGGATAGGTGCCTGTTGCCCGAGCGCGGAGAAGGTGATCTGGCTGCCGCGATCCTCGATCCGTTCGCCCCAGGTTTCCTCGGGTACAAATCCGGTCGCTTCGAGCGACGCGTCGAAGGCGTCCAAGATATGGCGCTTCTGCTCATCGTCGAAAAGCTCAGCATAGACGGCCGCCCACGCGCCCTCGCGATGCGTGTAGAGCTTGGTGCCGGTCGTCGGCATCAACCACAGGCGAAACCGGTCGGCGCGAGCCGGGAGGCGGCTCGCGACCTGCTTGTCGAACTGCGGCCAGTCGCCCCCCGAAATGACGGCGACATCGGCGACTTCCAGCAGATCCGCCAATGCCTCCCCCATTTCGGCCTCGAGCGGCTGCTTGCTTTCGGCGAGCGTTCCATCGAGGTCGAAGGCAATGAGTTGTTTCATGCGATAAATTCCTTGGAGGGGCCGTACGATATGCGATGGGCGGCAGCGCGCGCCGCGTGAATGACGATCCGGACGCGCAGAAGAGGAACATTGGCCCGCTTCGAGCCTTGATGAAGCATCGGCGGGGCGGCCTCGAGGTCGCGAAGCCGCTCCCGCGCCGTCAACCGGAGTGCCCGATGCCATTCGAAACCGATCGCCTGATTTTCGGCCCCGACGATGTCGATCTCTCCCGTTCGCCGCTTGCGGGCTCGCTCGATGCCGAAACCTTTGTGCTCGGCGCTTTCAATCCCGGCCTGACCCGCCTCGCGAGCGGCAATTTGCTGATGATGGTGCGCGTAGCCGAGGCGCTGCGCGAACCAGTCGAAAACGGCCATGTCCACAGCATAAGATGGGACGCCGGTCGCTATGCGCGCGATGCCTGGCCGCTCGAACTTTGCGATACGTCCGACCCGCGCACGTTTCTCGTGCGCGGCGGCGCTTGGCAGGTTATCGCGCTGACATCGCTTTCCTGGCTCCTGCCGGTCGAGCTGACGCCGGACGGGCTCGCCATCGTCGCGATCCATTATGACCGCGCCATCGCACCCGCGGCGCCCTTCCAATGCTATGGTATCGAAGACGCGCGCATCAGCCGCGTCGACGGCCGATGGCTGATGACCTGTTGCTCGGTGAGCCCCGAGCGCCATTCGACGACGCTCTACAGTTCCGACAACGGCCTCGACTGGCGCTTTGAAGACATCGTCCTCGATCATCAGAACAAGGACATGCTGATCTTCGAGGGACGGATCGACGGGCAATACTGGGCCCAGACGCGCCCGCTCGGCAGCCTCTATTTCGCTTACCCGCCGGGAAGCCCGTGGCGTGCGGGTCCTTCGATCAACCTCGCGACCTCGCCCGACGCGCTGCACTGGAAGCCCCATCGCGAGCCCGGCCTGCGCCCGCATGCCGACACCGTTGCGACCGCGCGAATGGGCGGCGGAACGCCGCCGATCCTGACGCCGGACGGTTGGTTGACGCTCTGGCACGGGGTGGAACCGAAGGAGATCGTGGGCATCTATCGCACCTATTGGTCCCTGCTCGATCCGGACGATCCGTCGCGGGTCCTGCGCGGTGACCATGGTCCGCTGCTCGAGGCGAACCCCGAGCTTACCCGGCCGATCGAAGACAGGATGTATGTTCGCGATATCGTCTTCACCACGGGGATCGCCGATGCCGGCGATCATTATATCGTCGCCTCGGGTGAATCCGACCTCGCGTGCCGGATCACTCACATTCCGAAGCACCGTTTCGGCCTCTGATCCGGCAGTGCCCGGCAAGTTCATTCGCGCAGCGCAGCCGCCGCGCGAACCTCTTGCGATCGGGCGAGCGGCATCACGAGAATATCGTCGCCGTCGACGACCACTGCGACATTTTCCATGCCGATGAGCGAGACGCGGCGCCCGTCGGCGCGCACGAGACAACCCCTGCTGTCGTGAAAGAGCCCGTCGCCGCGGCAACTGTTGTCGGCCATATCGTGCGCGGCACGGCTGTGAACGGCATGCCAGCTTCCAAGGTCGGACCAGCCCATCGACACGGGTACGACGGCCACCCGGTCGTACTTCTCCATGACGGCATAATCGATCGAGACGGCGGGCGCCGCCTCGAAGCTGGCGAGGTCGGCATAGCGTGCGGTGCCGTTGTCACCCCCGTTGGCCAGCGCGTCTTCGGCTGCGGCAAGGATGTCGGGACAATGGACGCGCATCGCGTCGCGCATGGCCCCGGCACGAAACAGGAATATCCCTGCATTCCAGCTGTAGCCGCCGGCGGCGATCATGGACTTTGCGACATCTAGGGGCGGCTTTTCGACGAACCGCTCGACGGCGAAACCGGTGTTGCCGATGGCCATGCCGCTCGCGATATAGCCGAAACCCGTGTCGGGACGGTCGGGCGCAATTCCGAAGGTCACGATCCAGCCGTCGCGCGCGAGCTGCGAGCCCCGTTCGATCGCGGCGTGGAAGGCCGGGACATCGTCGATAATATGATCGCTCGGCATGATGAGCAGAAGGGCATCGGGCGACGACGCTGCGACCGCGAGCGCGATCGCGGGCGCGGTATTGCGGGCGGACGACTCGACGAGCAGCCGGATCGCGCGTCCGCCTGCCTGCTCGCGGACCGTCTCGACGTGTGAGGCGCCGCAAATGACCAGCGGGTCGGCGAAGGCCGGCCCCGCGACGCGCGCGAGAGTCTGCGCGAACAGGCTTTCGTCGTCGACGATATCGAGGAACTGCTTCGCGCGGGCGCCGCGGGACGCAGGCCAAAGGCGGGTCCCGGCACCCCCGCAAAGGATGACGGGTTGGATCGGCGCGCTCATTCGCAGTCTCCTCAGTGGGCGAGCGCCGGCGCCGGCGCCGGTGCCGCGGCAGGAAGCGGACCCGTGCCGGCGCTGCGCCAGTCCGGGGAATCGGCTATGGCTTCGCGCCAGAACATGTCGGCCATCGTCCGATAGGCGAGATGAAAGGCGAGCACCGACTCAGCACCGCTGTTGCGATTGACGCCGCGCGGGGTGAGCCCGTCGAAGCAGCGCCCCGTTCTGGCATCGCCCAGCGGCAGGTGGCGGTCGTTCCGGCCGAGGAACCAAGCGTAGGCGGTCTCGGCGTGCGTCGACCAGAGCGCGTTGCCCGTGGCTGCCGACGCGGCCGCGCAGGCCGCGATCGTCGCCCACGCCTCGAGCGGCTGCTGGTCGAAAGGCAGGCTTTCGCCAGGCTTGCCGAAGCTTTCGGATCCGACCGGACGAAAATGACCGTCCGGCGCCGTTTGGTAAGAGGTCAGCCAAGCCAGGGCGTCGAGACCGATCTCCACGAGCGGAACCGATGGCAGCCGCCTCCCGGCGCGGATGAGGGCTTCGGCGAGACGCGCGTTGTCGTACGCGAGATCGGCTTCGAACCAGTCCCAGCCGGGACGGCGTTCCGTTTTCCATAGCGCCGAGAGAAAGGCCGCGCCGCGCTCGACGATCGCGCGCGCATGCGCATTTCCGGGGTCGTGTCCGAGCCGGTCGTCGGCGCCGAGCATCGCGAAGGCAATCGCCCGCGGATTCTCGAACTGCTCGAACATGGCGGCGCTTCGATCGAACCAGCTCGCCGCCCAATCGCGCATCGCGGGCGCCGCGGCGTGCGCGGCGGCATGGCCCAGCGCCCACAATGTCCGGCCATTGCTGTCTTCCGACCCTGCGTCTTCCAGCCACCGGCGGTCGTAACCCATGAAATTGCGGAAGCGGCCGCGCTCGGCGTTCCATCCGTGCTGGATAAAGCTCGCGAAGGTTTGCGCGCGCGACATCGCTTCTTCCTGCGCTCGCGGCGGCAGGCTGTGCAAGAGCATGAGCGCGCGCGCATTGTCGTCGATGCAGTAACCATGCGCGCGGTCGGGGACAAAGTGGTTGCAGTGCTGGAACATGCCGACTTCGTCGCAGAGCGACCATGCGCCCTCCAGCGCAGGCGCGGCGCGCCCGCGCGCCGTCGGTCGATCGCGCCGGGTGACTCCGTCGACCAACGCACCGCACGTCTGTGCGATGACCGTCCAGGCGGTCCGCCGGCCGCGGGCATAGGCGCGGCGCTGCAACGCGCGCCGTTCTTCCGGGACCGCGAGAAGCAGGAGCACCGCCTCCGCGATCGCCTCGCTGTCGGCGCCGGGGAGCAAGATGCCGACGTCATCGCCCAGCAGTTCGCGCGCATGAACGAACGGGGTCGATACGACCGCGCGGCCCAGCGCGACGGCATATGCCAGCGTGCCCGAGGTGATTTGCTGAAGATTGGGGTAGGGGGCAAGATAGATGTCGCAGAGTTCGATCTGGTCGAGCAGTTCGCCGGTATCGAGGAAGCGATTTTCCCAGGCGATATTATCTTCGACGCCGAGGCTCTCGGCGAGCCGTTCGAGGCTTTGCCGATAGGCTTCCCCCTCGGCGGCGACCAGGTTGGGATGGGTCGCGCCGACGATCCGGTAGAGAATATCGGGATATTGGGCGGTGATCGCCGGCAGGGCCCGGATCGCCGTTTCGAGGCCTTTCCCCGGCCCGATGAGACCGAAGGTCGAGAGAACCGGTCGGTCGGCGATTCCCAAGGTCTCGCGCAGCGGCGTGACATCGACGAAGGGGCGATCGGGCGTGCCATGCTCGATATGGACGATCTGGTCGCTGCTCGCCCCGTAGACGTCGCGTAAGATTTCGCGGCCGAAATCGCTCATCACCACAAGCTTGCTTGCGCGGGCGATCAGTCGTTCCATGACCCGGCGCTGGTCGGGGTTAGGCTCGGCGAGCACCGTGTGAAGCGTCACGATCAGCGGCGCGGCAACCCGATCGATCAGCTCGAGGATCATGTCGCCGGCGACGCCGCCGAAAATGCCGAACTCATGCTGAAGCCATATCGCGCTCGCGTCGCTGTCGTTGATCGCCTCGGCGGCCGCGCGATAGCTTGCGGCCTCTTGCTCGCGGATCGTGCACGCCACTTCGGCGCCAAGCGCCCGATCGCCTTCGCCGCACATCGCATAGACGTCGATGGCGAGATCGGGCCGGACCGCGCGCAGATGATCATGGGTGTCGGCGGTAAAGGTCGCGATGCCGCATCGACGCGGTCTGAAACATCCGATCAGGGCCACGCGCGCGGTCGTCTCGATACCGCTGGCGGCAAGAGCGATATCAGAGACGGGACCATCGTTTTCGCAAACATTCCGGAAAAAACGGCCTTCGCTGTCGTGCTTCATATCCGTCCTCGTGGCTGGCATTCCCTCGCACGCGCGCGCCTTCCGCCTCGCTCGCGGATGCGCGCGAAGAAGAGGCCGGCCTCAAGACCGGGCTCGGGAACTGGCTGATTGTGTGCATGCTTAACGCGGCACGTGCGTTCGGGTTGCAGTGCAACATGATGGGATCGGGAAATAAAGCCCTCCGATTAACTCAGGTTATAACGATTCCGCCGCCCGGCAGCCGGGTCACCGAAAAGGCGCTGCGCGGCCAAACCATGCGAATTCCGCGCTCTACGGCGCCAAGCTGTCGCTGTGCGGGGAGCACCGGCGCGGCCGCGCGGGAGTCGGAAAAGACCCCCGTTGCTGCTATACAGAGGCGAAGGGAATCGGGTCGCATCCGATGGCTTGCACGGCTGCCGGCACAATCGCGGGTGATTGCGCCATTCGCCAAGCCGGCGCCGGCATGCGTGCCGTCTCGAATGTTCGAGGATCATGGCCATGGGCGTATTTCATATGATCGTCACCGACGCGTCGGCGCGACATCGCCGCGTCGATTTTCATGCGGACAGTCCCGAACAGGCTTTCCTGTTGGCCCGCAACGAAAAGGACGGCGTCGAGGTCGAGCTGTTCGAAGGCGAACATCTCCTCGCCCGGATGACGAAATCGGGCGCCAATATGTGGCAGATCGGCGGCGTGCGAACGGCCCGTGCGCCGTCGCGGCGCGAAGCCCCCGCCATGCCCGGCGCCGGGGCCGGATCTTCGTCCGCCTAGCGCGACATAGCCGCCTTCGAAGCAGCGACAGCGAGGGCGAGGCCGCCCGGCCGTGTCCGGCGGCGCACCTTGCGCGGTCGATTTTGATCGGGCGACGGGAACGTTGCGGCGCGAAGACCATTTGCTTTTCTCCCCGATCGCTTCATCGTGCGCGACCAGTTGCCGGTGGAAGGCGACGATATGAAAGGTCGAGACCATCCATGCTGATCTGCCGGCCCGAGCAGTCCCCGCTTAAGATTCTTGATGAAAAGCTGACGGCCGATCCCGGTCGTGTGGTGCTGCGGCCGTTCCACCTTGCCTGGCAGTCGAACGTCTCGGAGCCCCCGCGCGCGGCGCAGCTGGTAAGCGACATTCTCGGTCTCGACGACGATCAGGCCGAGCTCGAACTCGGATTGATCTGGAAGGATTTCTCGGAGCGCCACTGGCAGATCGGGGAGATTTTCGACGAGCGCTATCGCGAAATCTCGGAAGACCTCGATCTCGACGATCAGGCGGTGTCGCCTGTCAAACGCCGCCTTATCGGCGCCTATTTCTGCCACGAATATAGCTATGCCGCCGCGGCGCTCATGAACCCGAGCATCGTCCCGCATCCCGATCAAAGCGGTCTTGGCGGCGAGCAGCTCCGCTTTATCATGTCGATGCGCGCGGTTGGCGAAGGGCATATTTCTTCGGTCGCCTTCCGTGAGGGGATCATCGGTCCGGGGGCCGGTTTCCAGCTTTGGCCGCAGTCAGGACCGGCGATGGCGGCCGTCGCCGACGACCGTCACCAGATGGGCCACGACGAGGCGGTCAGCGTCCATCGCCACGCAGGCAGCGCGATTTCGAACAGCGTGTTGTTCCCCGTTACCGAGGCACAGCGCAACGGTCTCGAAGACCTGCGCCTGGTCCGCTTCGTCGAGGACGATGGCGAGATCGAATATCTCGGCACCTACACCGCCTATTCGGGTCGCGCGATCCGGTCGGAGCTGCTCCGGACGCGGGATTTCAGCAGCTTCTGTCTCGAGCCGCTCCGGGGGCACGCGGCGCGGCACAAGGGGATGGCTCTTTTCCCGCGCCGTATCGACGGCCGTTACCGGATGGTCGCGCGCCAGGACGGAAAAAATATCACGATCCTGACGTCGGACAGCCTCGATGAGTGGAACGACGAGGGGCAGATCCTCATCCGGCCCGAATTTCCCTGGGAATTTGTCCAGATGGGCAACTGCGGCAGCCCGATCGAATGCGACGAAGGCTGGATTTTGCTCACCCATGGCGTCGGCGCGATGCGCAAGTACAGCCTCGGAGCGGCGCTCCTCGACCGCGAAGATCCGTCGCGGGTCATCGCGCGGACGCGTTGCCCGATCTTGTCCGCTGCCGAGAGCGACCGCGAAGGCTATGTGCCGAACGTCGTGTACACCTGCGGCGCCACCCGGGTCGGCGGGCAGCTGTTCATCCCTTACGGCATTTCGGATAGCGCCATCGGCTTTGCGACCACCACGATCGAGGCAATGCTCTCCGCGATGGACTGAGCGGGCAGGGCAGAATGGCAGGCGTCACAGCAACACCCGCGCGTTGGCGCGGTCTTCGGGGTCACCCGCGCCCGCCTTCTGCAGGCTGCGATGAACCGCCGCGCCGTGACGAAAGCTCCCTTGCACCTGCGAAGCCTCAGAATATCCCGAGAAATTTCTTGTGCTTCTTCTTCTGGCCGTCGGCCGACTGCTTGCCATCCTCGGACTTCGCGGTGGTGCCCTTGCCGACATCGTCGCGCGGCTTATCCTTGCTGGTACGCTGGGCCGCCGCGGTGGCGCCCGCGAGCACCGGACCGCACTGCGCCGCCTTCGCATCGCCGGGATCGATGAACGGAATGATCAGGCCCACGGGGCTCGCAAATATGCCGAGGCCGAGCGCCGTGCCGGCGCGGCCCGCAAGTTCGTCGCTGACGGGGTCGATCGTCGGCGCCGCGAAATAGACGCCGACGCCGACCGGCGCGCGCAGAAATGGCCTCACTGGCGAGACGCGTGGGCGGGATGGGGCCCAGGATCATTGGTCCTGTCAGGCAATGTCCGTCAGAAGACCATCGGCCAGCCAGCTGCCGAGCCAGGCCCCGCCCAGCGCCACGCCTTCGCTCTCGCCCATCTCGTCGACCAGTTGCGCGCAGAGCGCTGCGAACGGCAGGCCATTGCGCGTCAGCAGGATGCCCCGTTGTTCGGCGCCGTCAATGACACGAAATCGCGACATTTCGCCTTGGCGCCAGGTCATCAACGCGGCTTGCTCCGGCAAGAGCGCGGCGGCTGGCGGCATTTCTTCCCCGGTAAGAGTCTTCCATATGTCGGGCGCGTTGGTCGTCAAGGGCCTCAGATCGAGCGTCGGCGTGAACCGCAGGATGGCACGATCCCAATCGACCTGCGCGATGCGCTCGGCAGCGAGCGGTTCGGCATCCGGCCCCACGAAGGCCTCGGCCAATGCCAATTCGAGATCCGCCAGTTCATTGACTTCGGGATCGTCCGGATAGAGCAGCGCGAGCGTCGCAGGGAAATCGCGCGGATAGGCGTCTAGCGTCCAGCTGCTCGGCGGTACGCGCTCGACATGGTGGACGACGGCATCGTGAAAAGCCTCACCGCCGATCCATTGGCGCGTTTGCGGGAAGCTGTCTTCCAGACAGTCAGCGAGCTGCGCCCGGAAGTTATTCTGGTAGATGGCCAAGCCTGGCAGTGCGCTGGACCCGAAAGGCATGGCGTCGTCGCTCGCTCCGGTTCGCAACCAGGCGCTGAACGCGCGCTGCGTTTGAGCGAGGCTCATGCTGCTAGCGACCGCGCCGCCGTGCTGGTGGCGCGGGCATGATCCAGTTCGGCGAGCAACTCATGCAGCGGCGGGATCGCGTCGTCGCGCTCGATCATCGTCGCAACCGGCCCGAGGCGCGGCAGGACATGCGCATACAAGTCCCATACCGACGACGGCACGGGGCTGTCATGCGTATCGATCAGCATCTTGTCTCCCTGCGAATGTCCGGCCAGGTGGATCTGGCGGACGCGGTCGTGCGGGACACCCTCGAGATAGGCGATCGGGTCGAAACCATGGTTGGTCGCGCTGACGAAGATATTGTTGATGTCGAGCAGCAATCCGCATCCCGTGCGTGCGCACAGCGCATCGAGAAATCCCCATTCGCGCATCGTGTCGCCATCGAATTCGATATAGCTCGACGGATTTTCGATCAGCATCTGCCGGCCCAACATGTCCTGCGTCTGGTCTACATTCGCACAGACGATGTCGAGCGCTTCATCCGTGTAGGGGAGCGGCAGAAGATCGTGCGAGTTGAACCCGTCGAATTGCGTCCAGCAGAGATGGTCCGACACGAACAAGGGCTCAATTTCATCGACGAGGGCCCTCAATCGCGCGAGATAAACCGCGTTCAGGCCATCAGCCGAACCGACCGACATCGACACGCCGTGCAAGGCGACCGGATAGCGCTCGCGTATCTCCTGCAGGATGCGTTTCGGGCGGCCGCCGTCGACCATGAAATTTTCCGAGATGACCTCAACAAAATCAACCGCAACGCGCTGTTCGAGAAATTCGGCATAATGCGGCTTGCGCAGGCCGAGACCGAAGCCGGAAAAGGGAGGGGTCATCGGGACCTCGCGGAACAGAAGGAAGGTGGCCCGGCGGGAGGGGGGCGTCAGGGAAACCCGCCGGACCGGGGGGATTATTTCTCGGTCAGGCTGCCGCCGGCGGCAGCACATTTCTTGGCGGACATCGCCTTGAAGCCCTGGCCCTTGCAGTCGTTCAGGCCCTTGCATTCGTTGTGCGCGGTCTTGCAGTCCGACGTGCCCTTGCAGGTGTTGATGCCATAGCAATGGACGGTAGTGGTGGCGCCCTTGGCGACGGCCGCCGTCGGGACGGCTGCAGCGCCCATGGCGATGAGGGCGGCGGAAGCGGCGATGCTGGTGCTGGTACGAAGCGTGATCATATCGGTCTCCTGGAGAATTTTTCGCCGGATTGGCCTCTCCAGTTCGTCGCGGACCGCCCCGGGGTTACATCCCCAACGCAAAAGGCGAGGCGCGGCCACAGTGTCAAAGCTCGCGGGCCGCGTCGCCGCGGCGCGGTGGCACGGATTGTGGACAACGGGCGGTGCGTGCGACCATCTCGTTCACAGAGCGAAGCTGTTGCGCATCGCACAGCACGTCTTTGTAACCATCCGTCGATGGTCCGCGAACTCCTGTTCATGCCCGACCTCGTGAGTGGGCATCCCCTTTTCAGGAGAATGATGATGATCAAGACCTATGCCACCGTCGCTGCAACGCTGGCGCTCGCGATCGCTGCGACCGCGACCAATGCCTCTGCGGCGCCCAAGGCCATGGAGAAATGCTATGGCGTTTCGCTCGCCGGGAAGAATGACTGCAAGGCCGGCGCGGGAACCAGCTGTGCGGGTACGTCCAAGGTCGACTACCAGGGTAATGCGTGGAAGCTGGTGAAGGCCGGTACCTGTACTGCGATCAAGACACCCAAGGGCACCGGATCGCTGACGCCAAAGGCCTGACGCGTCTCGGCCCACGCGAGCGTCGGGCGGCGCGCACGCTGCCCGGCGCTTCCGTTTTGCGGAGCGACATGTTTCACAGCTTCGTGCTTGCCGCCCGGTAACTTTCTCGTGCGTTTCGCCGAAGATCAGCCCGAGGGTGCTGCCGGATGAGCGGTACCGATCGGCGCAGGGCATTCGAAAGGCTTTGATGATGAAACGCTTAGTCGCATTCTACGACCGCGGCATAGAGATCGCTGCCTCGCATATTCCCGAATCCGCCGCTTTATTCCTGCTCCGCCTCGCGCTTGCGGGCGTGTTTTGGCGGTCGGGTCAGACGAAGGTGGTCGAAGGCACCTTCCTGCGGATCAACCCGTCGCAATATGATCTGTTCGCATCCGAATTTTCGGGCCTGCCGCTCGATCCTGTCTTCGCGGTGCCGCTGACCACCTATGCCGAGCATATCTTCCCGTTCCTGCTCCTCTTCGGCCTCGCGACGCGCTTTTCTGCTGGCGCTTTGCTGGTGATGACGCTCGTCATCCAGATATTCGTCTTTCCGGATGCCTGGTGGCCAGAGCATTCGTTGTGGGTGGCGATGGCGGCGATCCTGATCGTCCGCGGCGGCGGACTGTTCTCGCTCGACGCGCTGGCTGCTAGAATGCGCGCGCAATGAGCCTCGATGAATCCTCGCTCGCGCGCTTGATGGCTGCATCGCAGCGAGGGGATCGTGCGGCCTATCGTGCGTTGCTCGGGGACTGCCGCAAATGGCTTGAACGCTACTTCGCCCGCCGCATCGCGCCGCATCACATTGACGACCTGGTGCAGGATACACTTGCATCGATGCATCGCAAGCTTGCGACATGGGATAACCGGCGGCCCTTCTTGCCCTGGATCGCGGCGATCGCACGCTATCGCTGGATCGACATGCTGCGCCGTCAGCGCGACGAGGCCGAACTCGGCGACAATGACGCAGCGGTCGGTGCAGAAGATGAGTCGGTCCATGCGCGGCTCAGCATCGATCATCTGATGACGTTGCTGCCGCCAAAGCAGGCGCAGGCCATCACGCTCGTCAAGATCGAGGGCGCCTCGATCGCCGAGGCATCGAAAATTTGCGGCCAGAGCGAGAGCCTGGTCAAAGTGAATATCCACCGTGGGCTCAAAAAACTTGCCTCCCTGATTGAAAGCGAATGAGAATGACCGACGCATCGACCGACGCGCTCATCGACGGGCTGGCCGACGATCTCAGGCCGGTGCGGCCGCGGCGGTTGGCTCAGGGCGGGCTTTGGGTCGCGGCCGCGTGGATTGCCGTCGGCACGCTGCTGCTGTGGCTGCTCGGCATGCGACACGATCTTGCGGCGGGCGCGATGATGGCACCGCTGCCGATGTTGGCCTTCTGGCTGATCGCAGCGCTCGGCCTGTCGGCCGCGTGGAGTGCGCTGCGCATGGGGTTGCCGGGGGTCGGGCGGGATTATAGCGGCTGGCGCTGGGCCGGGTTGGCATCGCTCGCGTTGCCGCTCACTGCGCTGTTCATGGGCTTCGGCGACAGCCATGGCGCCATGGAAGCAATGCGCCCCCAGAACGGATTGCGATGCACCCTCGACGGGTTGGTCGGAGGACTTGGCGTCGGAATTGCGCTCTTCTGCTGGCTAAAGAGCAGCGCACCGACCTCGCCCACGCGTGCGGGCTGGGTTGTCGGGGTTGCTGCCGGAGCGGCGGGTGCGACGATCCTCGCGCTGCACTGTTCGTCGGACGATATGGTCCACATCGCTGTCTGGCACGGCCTGGTCGTCATATCGTCGGCGGCCGCTGGCCGGCTCATTCTCACTCCGCTACTGCGCTGGTAAGGAAAGTAGATGGGCCGGCTTCGAACGGCTCCGACCTGCCCCAATCAGCGAGTGAGGCAGGCCGAGCGCGCCTATATCAGTTTGGCATCAAAACCGTGTCGATAACGTGGATGACGCCGTTCGACTGCTTCACGTCGGCTGCCTGCTGTTCATTCCGGCATCGCAGAACGCGGTCTACGAACTGTTCCTCTTCGCGCTGTTCGTGCTGGCGAGCGGGGTGGTGATCGTCCAGGTCGTCGCCAATCCGCTGATCTCGCTGCTCGGCAAGCCCGAGACCGCACACAGCCGGCTGACCTTTGCGCAGGCGTTCAATTCGCTGGGCACGACGATCTTTCCGATCGCCGGGTCGGCGCTGATCCTCGGCAGTCTTGCGACGGTCACCGCCGACCAGCTTTCGGGCGCCGAACTCGACGCCTATCGCATCGCCGAGAGCCAGGCGATCGTCCATGGCTATCTGGGCATCGCGGTCGCGCTGCTGGTGGTCGCGGGCGCGGTGTGGCTGTTCCGTAACCGGCTGCAGGGCGAACGGCACGAGGCGAGCGCCGGGCTGGCGGGCTTCGACCTGCTGAAGCGCCCGCGCTTCGGCTTCGGCGCGCTCTGCATCTTCCTTTATGTCGGCGCCGAAGTGTCGATCGGGTCGCTGATCGTCAGCTATCTGATGCAGGGGCATGTCATGGCGCTGCCCGAACAGGCGGCGGGCAAGCTGATCGGGCTGTACTGGGGTGGCGCGATGATCGGCCGCTTCATCGGCTCGGCGGCGATGCGTCTGGTGAGCCCGGGCAAGCTGCTCGCCTGTGTCGCGGCGGGTGCGATCGGGCTGATCCTGATCTCGATCAGCACGACCGGCGCCGTCTCGGGCTACAGCCTGCTCGCGATCGGCCTGATGAACGCCATCATGTTCCCGACGATCTTCAGCCTCGCGTCCGAGCGGCTCGGCAGCCGGGCGGCCGACGGTTCGGGAATCATCAATGTCGCCATCTTCGGCGGCGCGGTCATCCCGCTCGCAACCGGCGCGCTCGCCGATGTGACCGGGAGTCTCGGGCTGGCGCTGCTGTTGCCAGCCGCTTGCTACGCGATCATCGCGGCGTTCGGCATCTATGCGCGGCGGCCGGCGGCCGTGTGAAGTTCGCTCCCAAATCTTGGTTTGGCCGGAAGGCGCATAGTGGTGGGCGTTGGTTGGTACGGCTGCTTTTCCCGTCTCGCGCCCGTAATGCAGACCGTCCGCAAACGGCCAATTGTCGATTACAGGCAATCACGCGTCTCTGGAAGGCCAAAGCCGAAATTGTCGATAGGTCTCCCGTTGGAAACCTTCCGACAAAGACGACGGCAGAGCTTGGCTTGGCCTTGCTCGAATCCCCGGCAGGGTTGCACCCGCACGACGCTGCGTCCACAGGGACCCATGCCCGCCAAGCCGACTCGTCCGCGCTGGCTGCGCCTCTGGCAGCTGCGCATCAACCGACGCGCGAAAACCGAAGTGGTCGATATTCACCGCCGCATCGCGATGATCAGCGGCGCGGTGCTGCTCGGTCTTGTGGCGCTGGCATTCGCCGCTGCCGGCGATCGCGCCCAGCGACTGATCTTCATGGCGACCGCCCGGATATGGTGGCTTCCGCTCCTGATCACGCCCGCCGGCTTCGCGTTGATCGTGTGGACTGCGAACCGCTATTTCCCGGCATCGCGCGGGTCGGGCATCCCCCAGATCATTGCCGCGAGCCGGCGTCCCGAGCAGGAAGCGAAGGGACCGCTGGTCTCGCTTCGCACAGCCTTTGCCAAGCTGGGGCTCACGCTCGCCACACTCGCGGTGGGCGGATCGGTCGGCCGTGAGGGGCCGACGGTGCAGGTAAGCGCGGCAATCATGGTAGCGGTGCACCGCTTGCTGCGCGTGCGCATTACCCCCGGCGTCTTCATTGCAGGCGGCGCAGCGGGCGTCGCGGCGGCGTTCAACACGCCGTTGGGCGGGATCGCATTTGCGATCGAAGAACTTGCGGCGGCTTATGAGCAGCGCGTGGCCGTCCTCACAATGGGCGCGGTGATGATCTCCGGTCTTGTCAGCCTCTCGATCGCTGGCGACTATATCTATTTCGGTGTGATGCGCGACACGCTGCCCGTATCCGATGTGCTGCTGGTCGCACCCGTGGTCGGTTTAGGTGGCGGCCTGCTCGGCGGCCTGTTTTCGCGCGTCGTCCTTGCCGCGAGCGAACGGGCGTCGCCGTGGGCGCGCCGCGCCGCGTCGCGGCCCGTCCTTTTTGCAGCCGGCTGCGGCCTCGTCGTCGCGATCGTCGGTATCGCGTCGGGCGGCGCGACCTGGGGCACAGGCTATGACATCACAAAATTCCTCGTCGAAGGCCATCGCGGAGAACTCTGGCTCTTCCCAGCCAAATTCACGGCCGCCCTGGCATCGACCTTGAGCGGTGCGCCCGGAGGGATTTTCGCGCCTTCGCTCGCAGTCGGCGCGGGCTTCGGAAATCTCCTGACGCCGATCTTTCCCGGCAGTCCTGCGGGCGCTGTCGTCATGATGGGCATGGTGGCCTATTTCGTCGGCGTCGTCCGTGCGCCCTTGACGGCGGTCATCATCCTGATCGAGGCAACCGCGGCCCGTGGCGTCATCCTGCCGCTATTCGCCACCGCCCTGATCGCCGACTGGGCGAGCGCGCAGATTTGTCCCACCCGCCTGTACCACGGGCTGTCGAAGCGGGTGGTATCTTCGGCGCGCACCTCGGACGATCCGCGGCGTGACGCGCCGCAATCTCCCGGCCTCTGACCCTCGGCGCTTGGCCCTGCGGCCGCAGACGATCAGTCGTCGCAGACGACTTTTTCGGGGTTCGGTCGTGGACCCGAACGCCATGCGGAAGTTCGAGCCAGGGATGCCGATCCTGTGCCCAGACCGCTTGGCCCGGCATTGGAAAATCGGGTCGGCGAAGGACCCGACGGCGACGCCGATCAGATGCGGCATTTGTTTCGGGCGCCCACCAGAGCGTCGAACCACATCCGCTGCAGAAATGGAAGCTGCCCGCGGACGGTCGCTCGAAACGCTGCGCCCGACCCGCAATCCGGCTGAATTGCACAGGGGAGGCTCAGCCTCGTCGCGGAGCATGAAAGCGGCAATGTGCGGGCGCCCGGGGGAAAGGCAATCCTGACCAGCTGATGAAATAGGTGGCCGCTTCCCCGAGACATCGGGCTTGGCCAACGCAAATCAAATCGAAACACGAGCAGCGCCGGCAAGGTCAGGATCATCAGCCCGACCAGCTGCGCGCCCGTTCCTGTACGGTCATCGGTCATGCTCAGCTTGCTGCCAGACGGGCTGTGGCGGTTGGGGTTGGTGCGCTTGCCACGTCGTCATGCCGCTAGACGAACTTGCAGGTCGCGGCCGCTCGGTTCTTGAAATGCGCGCAGATGAAATGCCGGCAGGATCGCCAGCAGATGGTCGAAGATGTCGGCCTGGATGTCCTCATACTCGCTCCAGGCGGTCGTGCCGGTGAAGCAATATATCTCGAGCGGCAGGCCTTGCGGCGTCGGGGCGAGCTGGCGAACGATCAGCGTCATTCCGCCGGCAATGTCGGCATTCGCCCGCAGATAGGCTAAGACATAGGCTCGGAAAGTCCCGATGTTCGTCACGCGGCGGGCATTCGCCGGCTCGCGTCCGGCATCGCCAAGGCGCGCGTTCCATTCGCCAAGCTCGTCCTGCTTACGATCGAGATAATCGCGGATCAGTGCAATCCGGCCCAGTTCCCTTCGCTCCCCGGTGGACAGGAAGCGGATGCAATTCTGGTCGAGCAGGAGCGCGCGCTTGATCCGCCGCCCGCCGGATTCCGCCATGCCGCGCCAGTTCTTGAAGCTGTCGGCGATCAAGCGGTGGGTGGGGATGGTCGTGATCGTCTTGTCCCAATTCTGCACCTTGATCGTGTGAAGCGCGATATCGATCACATCGCCGTCCGCATTGAGCTGGGGCATCTCGATCCAGTCGCCGACGCGCAGCATGTCGTTCGACGTCAGCTGGACCGAAGCGACCAGCGAGAGAATCGTGTCCTTGAACACCAGCATCAGCACGGCGGCCATAGCGCCCAGGCCCGAGAGCAATAGCAGCGGCGACTGCTCCATCAGCGCGGCGACGATCAGGATCGCCGCACCCGCATACAGAAGGATCTTGAGGACCTGAACATAGCCCTTGATCGGGCGGTTCGCCGATTCGGGCCGGCGCTCGTAAAGCTGGTTGGCCAGACCGAGCGCTTCGCCGATTGCCGTGGCGGCGAACAGGATGATCGAGGCGGAAACGACATTGCCGACGACGATCGCGACGGTCGGCGCGAGATGCGGGACTGCGCTGATGCCCGACGCGATGATGAGCGCCGGGACGATATTGGCGAGACGCGCCGCGATCGGCGCGGGGGTGGGACCGTCATGCGGCAGCCAGCGCAGGACGAAACGCAGGACAATTTTCCGGACGACGAAATTCGCGAGCCAGGCAACCGCGCCGAGTATGGCGAGCGCAATGAGGGTTTCGGCCCATGGCGGCGTGCCGGCAAGCAAGCGGATGTCGGTCACGGTCGGAAAAGCTTCGCTCATCATGTTCTGCATGGTTTCGGGTCCGTGCGATGCGGATCGGTCTCCTTTCATTCGTTTTTGGCGACGGTGTTGGGGGCGAACGGATCTTCGCGCAGCGACCGGCCGGCTGTCTCGGGCATGAAGCGCAAGGCGACGAGCCCCATCAGGCACGCGAGCACCATATAATAGGCCGGCATCAGCGGATCGCGGGTCAGGCTGATCAGGCCGCTCCCGACGATCGGCGCAGTGCCGCCGAAGATCGACGTCGAGACATTGTAAGCGATCGCGAAGCCCGCGAACCGCACGGCGGTCGGGAACATGGCAGGAAAGGTCGCCGAGATGGTCGCGAGCTGCGGGACGTAGAGCAGCCCCAGCGCCATGAAGCCGATGATTGCGCCCGCGAACCCCGTTCCGATCAACATGTAGAGCGGTACGACGAAAACGAGCAGGCCGATCAGCGACCAGCGCCACATCGGCTTGCGGCCGACGCGATCCGAGAGGGCGCCGGCGAAGGGCAGGAAGACCATCATGAAGACCATGCCGATGATCGGCACGAGCAAGGCCTCCTCGCTGGACAGGCCGATGCGCCGCTGCAGATAGGTCGGCATATAGCTCAGCAGCGAATAGTTGACGACGTTGAGCGCGACGACAAGTCCGCTGACGACGAGCAAGGGGCGCCAGTGATTGCGTATCAGGGACCCGAGACCCGGCGGCTTGCGTTCCGCGGCGGCCGCCATTTCTTCGCGGAAGATCGGCGTGTCTTCCATCTTTGACCGCAGATACATGCCAACGAGACCGATCGGCCCGGCGATCAGAAACGGAATACGCCAGCCCCACTCGTGCATCGCCTTGTCGCCGAGGTGAAGCGAATAACCAAGCATGATGGCCGCGCCGAGCGAGAAGCCCGCCAGCGTACCGAATTCGAGGAAGCTGCCATAGAAGCCGCGGCGGTCGTCGGGGGCATATTCGGCCATGAAGGTCGCGGCGCCGCCATATTCGCCGCCGGTCGAAAATCCCTGGAGCATGCGCAGGATGACGAGCGCCGTCGGAGCCCAGAAACCCACCGTGTCATAGGACGGAATCAGCCCGACGGCGAAGGTCGCGCCCGCCATCAGGAGGATCGTCATCGCGAGCACCGACTTGCGGCCGATCCGGTCGCCGAGCGGTCCCCAGAACAGGCCACCAAGCGGGCGGATGAGGAAGGATATAGCGAAGGTTGCGAGCGCGAACAGCACCGCCTCTTCGGTATCGCCCGGGAAAAGTGCGGCCGAAATATAGGTCAGGCCATAGGCATATATGCCATAATCGAACCATTCGACCGCATTGCCGAGCGCCGAGGCGCCGACCGCGCGGTGGAGCGGCGAAGGCTCGGGAAAGGGCGGGGGGTGCCCGGGGGCGTGAAGCGTCATCGGGTTATCCATTGGTCACCTATGGTGTTGGGTTCGGTTGACAAGACGGGCTGATCGGGGCCGGCGGGGTCGAGCAGCGCGGCGACCGGGGTCGTGCGCGGCAGAATCTGGAAATCCTGCTGCCGGTCTCCAGGGACGGGATCGCTCATCGCGACGCGCCACATGCCGAAGGCCAGCATCGCCGCGGCGGCCAGCGCGATGAAGAGGAAGAGCCCGCCCGCATCGGTGAGCGTCATCGAGGCGGCCGCGCCGAGCGGGCCGAGCGCGGCGCCGGCGGAATAGAGAAGCACGAGCTGACCGCTTGCCGAGACTCGCTCGGACGGAAGAAGCCGGTCGTTCGCATAGGCGACGCAGAGCGGATAGAGCGCGAAGCTCAGGCCGCCAAAGGCGGCGCCAAGGCCGAAAAGGAGCAGGCCCTGCGGCTGCGTCGCCAGCGCGATGCTCGCTGCCCAGGTGGCGGCGAAGCAGGCGAGGATGACCCGGCGGCGGTCATAGCGGTCCGACAACCGGCCGAGCGGCCATTGCAGCGCGACGCCGCCGAGGATGACCGTCATCATGAAGGTCGCGGTCTCGCCGAGATCGAGGCCGATCCGACGCGCGTAGATGGCTGCGAGGCCATAGAAGGCGCCAAGCAAAAGCCCGGTGACGCCCGCTCCCACGACGCCGAGCGGCGAGGCCTCGAACAGGCGCCGCAGTGGCAGCGACGCGGCCTCCTCGAGAACCGGCGCGCTACTCCGGGTCAGACAGACCGGGATGATCGCGAGCGAAATCAGGATCGCGGCGATTTCGAAAGGGACCTGCGGCGCGGTGTTGCCCGAACGCAGGATCAACTGGCCGAACGCCTGCCCCGAATAGAGCGCGACCATATACCACGCGAGTATGGTGCCACGCGTGCCGGTTTCGGCCCGGTCGTTGAGCCAGCTCTCGACACAAACAAAAACGCCGGCGACGCAGAGACCGTCAACCAGTCGCAGCGCGCCCCAAAGCAGGGGATGCGCGAACAGCGCATAGGCGAGGGTGCTCGCGGACAGTAGTGCGACAAGCGCCGCAAAGGCGCGAATATGGCCGACGCGGCGGACGATATCGCCCGCCCTGAGCGCGCCGATCACAAGTCCGGCAAAATAGGCGGTTGCGACGAGACCGATGATCATCGTCCCGCTGCCGGCGCGCTCAAGCCGGAGCCCGATCAAGGTCGACAGAAAGCCGCTGCCCGCCATCATGATAAAGATGGCGATCAGCAGACTGCGGACCGGCAGGATCGTTGCAAGCATCAGGCGTCGTCGCAGGGCCGCGTCAGGCGGCGCGCCGGCCTTCGGCAGCCTGAAGACCCTCATTCTCGACCAGCGCCCGATGGAGCGCGCGCACCGCTTCATCGAAATCGCGGGTCTCGATGATGAACTGGATATCGACGTTTCGGATCTGGTGCTGCATGGCGATCATCGGGATGCCCGCTTCATCGAGCGCACGCAGGGCATCGGGGACGAGCCCGGGACGCGAGATATCGCTGCCGATCGCTGAGACCATCGCCACGGGGTGGGCCGAGATGGCGGCCTCCGGATAGTCTTTCTGCAGGTCGGCGATCACCTTCTTCACCGCGTCGGGAGAGGCCGCGAGATAATGGGTGATCGTGTTGGCGTTCGACGATTTGCTGACGATCCACAGCCCGTGGCGCGCCAGTGCATCGAGGATCGCGGAGTCATAACCCTTGATTCCCACCATGTCCTGTTCGAAGAACTGCAGCGCCTGCATTTGGCGAATGCCGGTGACGATCTCGACCCGCGGGACGTCCGAAACATAGTCCCCGGTCACCAGCGTGCCTTCATCCTCGCGATCGAACGTATTGCGGACGCGCAGCGGAATATCGGTCTGGCGAAGCCCGCGCCCCGCGCCCGGATGGATCGCCTCCATGCCGAGATTGGCAAGCTGGTCGGCAACGTCATAATTTGTCCGCCCGATCTTGCGCGCCTTGTCGGCGCCGACCAGTTTCGGGTCGGCGCTCGACAGATGGAATTCCTTGTGGATAATCGCCTCGCGCGCGCCGGTCAGCACCGCGAGGCGCGAAAAGGTCATTTCGGTATAGCCGCGTGCGTAGCGGCGTACCATTCCACCTTCACAGCCAGCATAGCCGGTGACGATCGGCAGGGTGTTGGCCAGGTTGATCGTCGCGAACGCCTCCTCGATCCTTTGGTCGAGGCTGCGCAGGTCATCCTGGTCCCACAAGCTGAGATCGACGAACCGGGCATTCACGTCGCGATCGCGCAGCAACAGTGCCAGGCTGTGGGCGCTATGCGCTTCGCCGATCCCCGCGAGAAGCTCGCGAAGCGTCAGCAACTGCTCCTTGACGCAGAAGCGGCCGTGACTGCGCAGCCGCGCCAGATCCTCAAGGCACGCGGCAACGGCCCTGATCCGTTGCTCGATAAAGGCATCGGCTTCGGCGCGGCTCTTCGCCCGCGCGAACATCGCGGCGTTGCGATCGCGCACCGCTTCGCGGACGATGCCGAGCGCGTTGCGCCAGCCTTCGGCGCTTTCGTCGGCGACGAAGCGCCCATAGACGCCGGGGGCGCCGGTTTTCTTGTTCTCAAGCAGCAGATCGGTCATGCCTGCGTAAGCCGAGACGACGAAGATGCGCTGGTAGAGATCGGAGCCCTTGCGGTCTGCGATGAGGACATTGTCGAGCAGCGTCTCGGTCGCAACCATCGAGGTGCCGCCGATCTTCTCGACGCTATGACGGCCCGTCATACGGGCACCGGTTCGTCGAGACGCCCGCGTTCGCTCCGCAAGGGCTTCGGATCGCCGCGATGAGCGAGAAACCAGGGGCGGGGCTTGGGCGCGCCAAACGGTTCTTCGAGCCGGTTGCTGACGGCGTTATAGACCAGAAAGGCATTGGCGCGCGGGAAGGGCGTGATGTTGCCGTTCGAGCCATGCATCAGGTTGCAGTCGAACAGGATTACTGTCCCGGGATTGCCGGTCGGCGCGACGATACCGTGCCTATGCGCCAGCTCGGCGAGGCTCACCTCGTCGGGAACACCATATTCCTGGCGCTTGAGCGAGCTCAGATAATGATCGTCGGGCGTCTCGCCGATGCAGGTGAGAAAGGTGCGGTGCGATCCCGGCAGGACCATCAGCGGGCCATTGTGCGGGGTATTCTCGGCGAGCAGGATCGACATCGACAGCGCGCGCATCCGCGGCATGCCGTCCTCGACATGCCAGGTTTCGAAATCGCTGTGCCAATAGAATTCCTTGCCGGTAAAACCCGGTTTATAGTTGAGACGCGACTGGTGAATATAAACCTCGTCGCCGAGCAGGAACCTTGCAACGTCGGCGAGGCGTGCGTCGGCGGCGAGGCGGGCCATCACCGCATTCTGCCGGTGAATCTCGAAGATCGAACGGATTTCCTTTTCCTGCGGCTCGGTGACGATTGTGTCCTCGTCGAGCGCGGCGGGATCGGCGAGCAGCGCGCCAGCGGCCTTTTGCAGAAAGGCCACTTCATCAGCCGAGAAGATATCTTCGAGCACGATATAGCCGTCGCGGTCGAACTGCGCGGCCTGCGCCGGGCTGATCGGCGCGTCATTGCTCCATTCGCTATGAACGACCGGATCCTGCCGCGGCCGCATCTCTGCGGCCGCGGCATGGCGCGAGGGGTAGAGGTCAATCATGGAAAATCCCTGTTTTTCTTCTATCATTCGGCAAGAACGGTCGCGCGCACATGGTCCGGATCGGCGGGATAGGCGCCGGTTTCGTCATGCACTTCCGTGCCGGTCACCGGCGGATTGAAGGCGCAGGCGGTCAAGATATCGGTCTCGGGGCGCACGATGTGGCGATCATTGTCGTTGAGCGCGTACATGACGCCCGGCTCGAGTTTGTGAATCTCTCCGGTGGCGAGATCTTCGATGGTGCCCTTGCCCTTCAGCACGAAGACCGATTCCAGATGGTTTTGGTAATGCATCTTCAATTCGGTGCCGGCGAACATGGTGGTGATGTGGAAGGAAAAGCCCATCCCGTCGTCCTTGAGCAGCATTCGGGCGCTGGCCCAGCCGTCCGAACGGACATTGCGGTCGGTCTTGCGGACGTCGTTGAGGTTACGAATGATCATGTCTGTCTCCTGATTTATTCGGCGGCGGCGGCGTAATCGGCGGCCATCGCTTCGCGGATCCGGGTTTCGAGAATGTCGAGGCCGGCGCTGAACACGGCATCGTCGATGACGAGCGGCGCCAGCACCTTGATCACCTCGTCGTGCGCGCCGCTGGTTTCGATGATCAGGCCGGCGTCGAAGCAGGCGGCGGTAATCGCGCCCGCGAGGTCGCCCGAGCCTGTGCTCACGCCGCGCATCATGCCGCGCCCGCGAA
The DNA here is from genome assembly GCF_001307295.1 of Sphingopyxis macrogoltabida. Classification (NCBI taxonomy): domain Bacteria; kingdom Pseudomonadati; phylum Pseudomonadota; class Alphaproteobacteria; order Sphingomonadales; family Sphingopyxidaceae; genus Sphingopyxis; species Sphingopyxis macrogoltabida. Next base: position 1,216,910 of record NZ_CP012700.1, read on the forward strand.
GTTCGAAGCCATGCTCCGCCGCGATGCGCGCCAGCCGGCCTTCGAGCAGGTCACCGCGGCGACGGACGTCGCTTTGGAAGGCGTCGTCGCTCCAGAAGTGGCGGAGGGCCGCGGTTGCTGTAACAAAGGCATGGTTATTGCCGCGGAAGGTGCCATTATGCTCGCCGGGCGAGAACTGGTCGAACTCGGGACGGAAAAGCGTGAGCGCGAAGGGCAGTCCCATGCCCGACAGCGATTTGGCCATCGTGATGATGTCGGGGGTGAACCCCATCGTCTCGAAGCTGAAGAAGCCGCCGGTCCGGCCGCAGCCCGCCTGGATGTCATCGACGATCAAGAGGGCGCCATGTGCCTTTGCGATGGCCGCGATCCGGCGCAGCCATTCGGGCGACGCGGCGTTGAGCCCGCCTTCGCCCTGGACGGTTTCGACGAGAATGGCGGCTGGCGCGTCGAGGCCGCTCGACGGATCGGACAATCGCTGTTCAAGCAAATCGGCAGTGTCGACCTCGGGGCCATAATAGCCATCATAAGGTTCGTGCGCGACGTGACTGAGCGGCACCCCGGCGCCGCCGCGCTTGGCGGCGTTGCCGGTGCAGGCGAGCGCGCCAAGCGTCATGCCGTGAAAACCATTGGTAAAGGCGATGACCATCTCGCGGCCCGTGATCTTGCGCGCGAGCTTGATCGCGGCCTCGACCGCATTGGTCCCGGTCGGGCCAGTGAACATGATGCGATAATCGAGCTCCCGCGGAGTGAGGATGACATCCTCGAACGCGCGAAGAAAGGCCTCCTTGGCGTCGGTGTGCAGGTCGAGACCATGCGCGATCCCGTCGGCGGCGATATAATCGAGCAGCGCCTGTTTCAGCAGTGGATGGTTGTGACCATAGTTGAGCGTCGAGCAGCCCGACAGGAAGTCGATATAGCGCCCACCCTCGCTATCGTGCATCCAGACCCCTTCGGCCTTGCCGAACTGGCGCGGCATCGACCGGGCATAGCTTCGCACCCCGGACTCGCGGCGCTCATAGAGGGTCCTGTCCGGAATCGCGCCGGACGGCTTCGGTTGCATAGTCATGGATTTACCCCTGTGCTTCTTTAATCTTTTTGAGATCGAACGGGCCGATGCGGGCCTCATATTCGGTCGGATAGGCCCCGGCGAAGTGCGCCTCGCGCTCGAACAGCGCGGTGCGTTCGAGCGGCGCATTCCAGTCGCGAGCGAGCGAGTGAAACAGTGCCCAGGACGCGTTATTGTCTTCGGTCACGGTGGTCGTCAGGGAGGTGACGCCCCGCTGCGCTGGCCGCACGAGCAGAGACTTGATCATCCGCTTTGCAAGGCCTTGTCCGCGTCCCTCTGACGCGACGGCGACCTGCCAGACGAAAAAGCTCGTGGGGTCGGATGGGGGACGATGTCCCGATACCCAACCGACGATCCGCTCGCCCTGCTGCGCGACCACGCAATGGTCGGCGAAATGGGTCGACTGGATGAGATTGCAGTAAGCCGAATTACGATCAAGCGGCGGGCAGCGCGAGATAAGCGCCGTTATCGCCGGTCCGTCTGTGGCGACGGGCACTCTGAACGCGAACCCGACGGGGGAAGATGGGACGCCCGCTTCTTTTTCTGAAGGCAATGACTCTTCGTCCTGTTGCCGGTCAAATATTGTTCATCTCCTGAAAGATAATTTGGGGCGAGCACATCGCGACTCGCCGAGTGGATACGAAAAATATAGGGCAAACGTCGAGGCGTTCAACCCGTGCGACCAAATATACTTCATACACTGAAATATAATAAAATGGGTTGATATTGAAATACTGGGTTGTCCGGGCTCGCTGTGCGGCTAACAAATCCGGATGGAATCCGAGATTGCAAATGCCACCTTGAAAGCGCTTCGGCGTATCCTGCGGGCGACCGAAGGTGGCAGCCGCAAGCTCGCCGTGGCGACCGGCCTCACGCCGTCGCAAATGCTCGTCCTGCGCGAAATCGATGCCCATGCCGAAGGCACGCCGAGTGCTCTCGCCAAGCAGTTGCAGTTCAGCCAGGCGACGATCACGGCCATCGTCGACCGGCTCGTCGCCCTCGACCTCGCGGTTCGAACGCGCAACGATCGCGACAAGCGTCAAATCCTCTTGAGCGCGACCGCCGAGGGACGCCGCCGCGTGGCCGAGGCGCCCGATATGCTGCAGGGAATCTTCATCGACCGCTTTGCCGCGCTTCCGCCGTGGGAGCAGGCGATGATCCTCGCCAGCACCGAACGCCTGGTGGCCTTGCTGGACGCCGGGGAAATGGACGCCGCTCCCCTGCTCGACAGTGGCGCCATTGACCGGACAGGGGGCGCCGACCTTGCCTGAACCGGTTACGGCTCGGTCATTCTTTTTTCCTGCGCACCTTTGGTGCGGCGCGGGCGCGAGCTAGGGAGCCTCGCATGGCTCCAAAAACCCGATCAGCGCTCCGCGCTTTCATGGCCAGCGAAGCGGCGGGCGGCATCATCCTGATGTTTGCCGCCGCGCTTGCCATGACCGTCGCAAATTCACCTTTCGCATCGCAGTATCACGACTGGCTGCACATGCCGGTCAGTCCGGGGATCAACGACAAGCTCGGACCGATGACGCCACACCTGTGGATCAACGACGGGTTGATGGCGATTTTCTTCCTGTTCGTTGGCCTCGAGATCAAGCGCGAGCTTGTCGATGGACGCCTCTCGACATGGATCAGCGCCGGTTGCCCATTCTCGCGGCCGCCGCCGGCATGGCCTTTCCGGCCGTCATTTACCTGCTCATTGCTGGTGCCGACCCGGCGCTTGCAAACGGCTGGGCCATCCCGTCGGCCACCGATATCGCTTTCGCCATGGGCGTGCTGGCGCTTCTTGGCCGCCGCGCACCGACGTCGCTGAAACTCTTTCTCGTGACCGTCGCCATCGTCGACGACATGGGTGCCGTCGCGATCATTGCCGCCTTCTATACCTCGAGTCTCGCGCTCGTTCCGCTCGCGGCGGCTGCAGCTATCGTCGCCGCGCTGTTCATCCTCAATTGCCTCGGCGTTCGGGCGATCTCCCTTTATCTTCTCGGCTTTGCCATGCTCTGGTACGCCGTCCTGCTGTCGGGCATCCACGCGACGATTGCGGGCGTTGTCGCAGCCTTTGCGGTCCCTCTGATCGCGACGCCGGGCACTCCCGACGATGCGGACTCGCCGCTCCAAAGGCTCGAACATCTTCTCGATGCACCCGTGGCTTTCTTCATCGTTCCGCTTTTCGGGTTCGCGAACGCCGGTGTGCATCTGGCCGGGATCACATGGAACGAAATCCTTGCCCCTCTGCCGGTGGGGATCGCGGCCGGACTGTTTCTCGGGAAACAACTCGGCATCTTCGGCGCGGTCTGGGTTGCCGTAAAGACCGGGTTCGCCACGTGTCCGCGCGGCGCCACATGGCTGCAAATCTATGCCGTCTCGGTGCTGTGCGGCATCGGATTCACCATGAGTCTCTTCATTGGTGGTCTGGCATTTGCCGATCCCTCGCTTGTCAAGGAAGCAAAGCTCGGCACATTGACGGGTTCGCTGCTGGCCGCGCTGCTCGGATATATCCTGTTGCGCCGTGCACCACCCGCGTCCGGGCCGCTGCGCGAAGAAGCCGTGCTGAATGAGGAGATCGAGCAGAACGGCGACGTTGCGCGCTGCTGACCCACATAGTTGCACCCGCTCTCTGGTCGTTGACCTGCTCCCTGACCTATGTCCGCCCGCGATCATGACGTTGTTGCCTATCACCGCGCGGCGGTCCTCAAGCGCTCATAGTGGAAGGAGCAGGATAGCGCCTACCGCAAGGCCTGACAGGCCAATAGCGAGAACCGCAAGCCGTGCCCGCCGCGTCGGGATCATGTTGTAGAGCGAAAAACCCATTCCCCCCACCATCATGGCAAGGAAAGCGCAAAGCGCGAAAAGCTTCAAGGGTGGCATTGCGGCATGTATGGGCGGTCCTTTCGGAGCGGCTCTTTCGCTCCTGCAAGTCACGATTTCGCCGGATTCCGGCCAAGCTTCCGGCCGCTCGGCGACCCGCGCGACGCGCTGGCGCCAAACCAGTCTAGGTCGTCTTGCCTTGCGTTCTAAGCCTCGCTGCGACAGGCACAAACGAATGAAGGCATGGAGAAGCTTCTTTTCGTCGCGGCGCACCGGCTTGCTGGAGCGGTGGTGGCTGCGCGAGGTCGTCGGCACCGTCGATTATGCCGATGTCGTCGATCGCGTCCGCGACGAAGGTGGCTGGAATGGCCATTACGTCTTCATGACGCTGATGTCGGGCGGCATCGCCATACTCGGCCTTCTGCTGTCTTCGCCTGCCGTTGTGATCGGCGCGATGCTCATATCGCCGCTGATGGGGCCGATCGTCGCGCTCGGTTTCGGGCTCGCGACCTTCGATTCCGAGGAGGTTTATCGCTCGCTCGTCGCCCTCGGGCTCGGCATCATTCTGGCTGTCGGCTTCAGCGCGATCATCGTCGTGCTCTCGCCGCTCCAGACGGTGACCGCCGAAATTGCGGCGCGCACCCGCCCCAACTTCTTCGATCTTCTCGTCGCCCTCTTTTCGGGCCTTGCGGGTGCATATGCGATGGTGCGCGGCCGCCACGGCGCGATCGTCGGCGTGGCGATCGCCACCGCCCTCATGCCGCCGCTCGCGACAATCGGCTTCGGACTTGCGACGGGAAATGGCACCGTATTCGCCGGGGCCGGTCTGCTGTTTCTGACCAACCTGATGGTGATCGCGCTGGCCGCGGCCATCATGGCGCGGCTTTATGGCTTCGGCCATACGCTGTCGCCCCAGCAGACGCGACTTCAGGCGACCCTGATCATGATCGTCTTTCTGGCGCTCGGCGTTCCGCTCGGCCTCGCGTTGAAGCAAATCGCGTGGGAAGCCGTGACGTCGCGTCAGACCGGCGAAATTGTTGCCGGACAGTTCGGCCGTGATGCGCGGATCAGCGATCTCCAGATCGATTATGAGGCACGGCCACTCGCCATCACCACGACCGTGCTCACCCCGGCCCTGGTCAAAGACGCCGAGCGGTCCGCGGCCGCGGCGCTGACACTGTCGCTCGGTCAGCCCGTGCGGCTCGAAATCGATCAGCTACGTGTCGGCAGCGGCGACGCCGAGACCAATCAGGTCGCGGCCGCACGCGGTCCCGCGCGCGGACTTGCAGGTGAGCGGGTGGCCGACAAGCTGGCGCTCGTTTCCGGGGTCGACAGGGAAAAAGTCCTGGTCGATGCCGAGCGGCGCCGCGCGCTGGTCCGGGCGGCCAGGATCGGTACGGCCGATCTTGCGACCTATCGCGAACTCGAAGCGCGTGTCGCGCACACCGAGCCGAACTGGACCGTCGAGCTTGTGCCGCCGGTTCTCGACTTACCGGCGGTGACGTTCGACAAGGATGAACTGGACGCCACTGGCCGTGAGGCCGTGGGGACGGCAGCATGGGCCGCGCGGCGGCGCGATCTGGCCCTCGATATCGTGGGCGGCAATCCGGCCCGGCGCGCGAAAGTCGCCGCCGCGCTCGGCTTGCCCGAAGAATCGGTACGGATGGCGGCAGGCGGTGCCAGGCTCGAACTGTGGTGGGTCATGACCCCGGTCGAACGCGCGCGGCCATGATCGAATATCGCCCCGCGTTGGGTCTTGGCGAGACCGACCTCGCATGGCTTCAGGCGCGGCACCATTTCTGTTTCGCCGGCTACCAGGATGTCGAGCGCCTCGAATGGGGGCGCACGCGCTATCTCAATCACGATGTTCTTGCCGGTGGCGCCGAGCTGCAACCCAGTTTCCATTTCGCAGTTGAAATGCTTGTGATCGTCGATGAGGGCGAAATCCGCATCACGCGCCCTTCGGACCGTGACATGGTGATCGGGCGAAACCGGTTCGCCTATGTCGCCGCGGGCACTGGCGCGGAGTTCGGTATCGCCAATCGATCGCCGAAGCCCGCTTCCTTTACAACGGTCGGGCTGTCGAGCTTCGCTGATGAGCCCGCCGCCTTTCGCGAATCTCTTGCCTTGCCGGCCGTACCCGACTGGCTGGCCAGCGGCGAGAACGACGATGTTGCCCCCGTTCGCCTTCGGACATTGGCGCGGGTGAGATGGCTGGATGTGGCGGCGGGGCAGGCAATCGATGTTCGTCTCGCAAGCGAGTTCGTTTATCTCGTCGTCATGGCTGGCAAGGTCGTGATCGGGCGCCATCGCATGACACGCCACGAAGGTCTGGCAATACAGAACGAAGCCAGCCTGGCGGTTGCAGCGGAGACACCAGCGAGCCTGATGCTGATCGAAGGCTAGGAGACCCGTGCTTCCGCCGGCAGCTTTGGCTGAGGCCCGCGAAAAGGATTTGGCTTTACTCCGGCGCAGGCTGGTCGCGGAACGCAGACTTGGGTGCAGGATTGCGCAAATAGGCGGACGTCACCTCGGGAAGCTCCACCCCGCTATGCATATCTTCGGTCCATGCGGCTTGCTCCGGCATCGGAAATTCGGGGTCGGCAATTGCGCCGACAGCCAGGCCGACAAAATGAGGCATGCGCTCGGTTTAACGACACAACTCTGCCCCGTGACAGTTACGTCGGCTTTCGTTGTAATTCACCGGAAAGCTGCCTGACCGTTATCGACCAGCACGCGCCGAGATCTACGATTTTGTTCCAGTTGACGCCAGCTCGCGAGCGACCGAAAGGAATGCGGCCAGCCCGGCGGACGGATGCCTCCGGCCTGGATAATAAAGACAGAGGCCGGGAAAGGGCGGGGTCCAGTCTTCAAGCAGGCGGACAAGCGTTCCTGCTTCGATATCGGCGATGACATCCTGTTCGAAATAAAAACCAATCCCGCGTCCCGCGATTACAGCGGCGCGCGACAGGTTGAACTCATCGAACGTCATCGGGCCGCTCACCTCGATCTGCGCGAGGTCGCCGCCCTTCTCGAAATGCCAACGGTAGAGCGCGCCATCGGGTAGGCGGACGCGAATGCAGTCGTGGGAAAGGAGATCGGTCGGTACCAGCGGTCCCGACCGTGTCTTAAGATAGGCTGGCGAGACGACCGCCGCGAAGCGCTGCGCTTCCCCGAGCGACAGGGCGATCATGTCGGTCGGAACGAGCGAGGCGACGCGAACGCCGAGATCGAAACCTTCGGCGACGATGTCGCGCAGCTGGCCCTCGGTTACGACGTCGACATGCATGTCGGGATAGCGGCGCGAATATTCCAGGAGCAAATGGGTGAAAGCGGGCGAGCGTACCGCGAAGGGCGGCGCATTGATCCGCAGCGTGCCTGTCGGCGTCGCGCGGCGTTCGCGGACGATCTCGATAGTTTCGCGAACATCCTGAAGCGAGGGACCAAGGCGATCGACGAAGACCCGTCCCGCGTCGGTCAGCGCGACGCTCCGCGTCGTCCGGTTAAACAGGCGCACACCGAGTTCGACTTCGATCCGCGCAATCATATGGCTGAGTGCGGTGGTCGACATGCCGAGATCAATGGCCGCCTGCCGGAAGGATGTGCGCCGCGCAACGGCCAGAACGGCATCGAAGTCCCTAAGCGCCAGTCGCGACATTATCCCGAATCCTTCACTGGCTCATGCCAGATTGGCCTACTTATCCGGATAGTGTGCTGGTCTTAAAACGGGGGCAAGTCAAATGAAGGAGACTTGTCATGCAGACCAAGAGCAAATCCGACACCAATAATCCCGGCGCAGAAGCGCTTGTCGCAGCCTTGCCCAAACCGATCGCTGACTTTGTCGAGGCCAACGCGCGGCTGGATGTCGACGGAATGCTGAAGCCGTTTGCCGCCGATGCGCTTATTGTGGACAATGGCCATCGCCACGCGGGCCACCCCGAAATCAGGACGCTGTTCGAAGACGAGGTCGTCGCCGTGAAGGCCATCTTCACGCCGGACAGCGTGCGCCACGAGAAGGGCAGGATCGTCGTAGAAGGCCCGGCCCATGGCGACTTCAAGGGCAGCCCGATCCGCTTCACCTATGCCTTCACGCTCGAGAATGACCTGATCAAGACGCTGGAGATCACCCTATGAGCATTAACGTTGATCCGACCGAGTTCGCGGGCAAGCGCGTTATCGTCAGCGGCGGCACCAAGGGTTTGGGCCGCGCCACCGTCGAGCGTTTGCTTGCCGGCGGCGCCCGGGTGATGACCGCCGCCCGCGGAAACCCCGACCCCATTGCCGGCGTCGAGTTCGTCCGGGCCGACCTGACGACAGCGGCGGGCGGGGAAAGCCTCGCTGCCGCGGCGCTCGCGCAAATGGGCGGCGTCGACATCGTCGCCCATGTGATCGGCGGTTCATCCTCACCGGGCGGGGGCTTCGCCGCCCTGACCGACGATCACTGGCTCGGAGAGCTGAACCTCAACCTTTTGGCCACGGTTCGCCTTGATCGACTTCTGATTCCGCAGATGGTCGAACGCGGCGCCGGCACGGTGGTGCATGTCACCTCGATCCAGTCGGTGCTGCCGCTTCCGGAATCGACGACCGCCTACGCCGCCGCCAAGGCTGCGCTCAGGACCTACAGCAAGTCGGTGTCCAAGGAGCTCGGGTCGAAGGGGGTGCGGGTCAATATCGTCTCCCCCGGCTGGATTATGACCGAAGCGTCCGAGGAACTGCTGAAGCGGCTGCAGGCCGCCAATGGCGGTACGATCGAAGACGCGCGGCAGGTCGTCCTTGAAGGCCTTGGCGGAATCCCGATCGGGCGTCCGGCCGATCCGCATGAGGTTGCGGATCTCATCGCCTATCTGGCTTCGGATCGCGCTGCCGCCATCCACGGCGCCGAGTTCGTCATCGACGGCGGCACCGTTCCGACCGTCTGAGGTCATTGCCCCGACGCTCGCACCTCGCGGCGGACGCCGGCAGCCGGCAGGGACGCGTCCGATGGCTTTGAGGGGCAGGGACGTCGTCTCGCCGCGTCCATTGCACGCCCGATCAGCATCGCATTTGGCGTGCTGTCATGCAGTGCGGCACGGGAAGGCACTCTGGTTCCAGAGGAGTCTTTCATGCCCAGATCATTCACCCCGACGGCGGCGCTGTGCCTTGCGAGCGCCCTAGTGCTCGCTGCGCCCGCCGCGCACGCGCAGGATGCCGCGCCTGCTGTTTCGCTGGTTGTCGGGACCAGGGTCTATGACCAGAATGGCGAACAGGTCGGCGAGATCGCGAAAGTGTCCGGAGACAGGGTTGCGGTGTCCATCGATGGCAACGGGCTCGTCGTGCCGAAGAATGCCTTCGTGAAGAGCGCCAAGGGCCCGGCGCTGAAAGCCCCGAAGGCGAAGATTGTCGCGGTCCTGAGGCAGGCCGAGGCCGATGCAGCGGCGGTCGATGGAGCATTGAAACCTGGCGCCGAGGTGCGGAGCGCCGACGGTGCCACGGTGCTCGGCAAGGTCATGGCGATGGCGCCTCAGGGCGCAATACTGACCACCAGCGAGGGCAATATCACCATGCCGCGGGCGGCATTTTTTCTGTCAGCGCGAGGGCTGGCGATGAAGGTCGATGAAAAACAGTTCCTCGCCGGTGTCAGGGCGGCGCGGGCGCAAAAGAAGGGCGGTTAGGGGCAGGGACGCCCTGACAACAAGCGCGACATCAGGAGACTGGCATCATGGCGATCAAGCGGATGGATAATATGGGAATCGTCGTCGAGGATCTCGATGCGACGGTGGATTTCTTTCTCGAACTCGGCCTCGAGCTCGAGGGGCGGGCTACGATCGAAGGTGAATGGGCGGGCCGTGTCACGGGTCTCGGCGACCAGCATGTCGAAGTTGCGATGATGCGCACACCCGACGGCCACAGCAGGCTTGAGCTTTCTCGCTTTTTGCGGCCGTCCGTCGTTGCCGATCACCGACACGCCCCCGTCAACGCCCTCGGCTATCTTCGCGCGATGTTCGCCGTCGACGACATCGACGACACGCTGGAACGGGTTCGCGCGCGCGGCGCGGAGCTCGTAGGCGAGGTCGTCGACTATCAGGACATATACCGGCTCTGCTATATCCGTGGACCCGAAGGGATTCTCATCGGGCTTGCCGAGGAGCTGGGTTGAGCGTTGGTCGGCTACCGGCCTTTTGGTGCACTGGCGTCGATGTGCTAGCGTTGGGCAAACACATCGGAGTCGCAGCGATGGGAAGTAATGCCGACCATGACCTTTGGGGTCAGGTGCTCGCACTCGAAACCCGATATGGCGACCGCGCGTCGGCAATCATTGCCGATAGGATTCAGGCGCTTCGGGCCCGCGGAGAAGATCGGGAAGACGAATTCTGGTCCCAGGTTGCAGACTGTCTGAACGACCTTCATTCAATCCGTTACTTCGGCGGGCGACGAGCGGCCGACCCGTCGTCACCCGCATCGACTGGTCCCGCTGCGATGGGGGCAGCGGCGGCGCGGCCCTGACGTCCGTCTCAAGACCCGGCAAGCAGTGCTCACGCGACCGCAACGCTCCGGTGGTCGTGCAAATCCTGACCGCAGCGCCGGACCACTCATGGCTTGTCGAGCGAATTGCCAATGACCAAATAACCTTCGGCAACCGGAAAGAGGTCATATTTGTCGAAAATCGTGAATGGCGCCAGCCTGCAACCGCGCTCGGGCAACGCACCGAAAAAGATCGTCTTGCTGTTGCACGGCTTCGGATCGAGCGGCACCGACATGATTTCGCTCGCGCCCCAGTGGCAGGAGGCGCTCCCCGACACGCTGTTCCTCGCGCCGCACGCGCCGCAGCGTTGCAGCATGATGGGCGCAGGCTATCAATGGTGGGGCCTGTCGGGATTTGCACCCTCGGCACTGGCGGCCGGCGCGGCATCGGCTGCACCGGCGATCGACGCCTTCATCGACCGCAAGCTCGCCCAATATGAACTGACCGAAGCCGATCTCGCGCTCGTCGGCTTCAGCCAGGGCACGATGATGGCGCTTCATGTCGGTCTGCGTCGGCCGCGCGCCGTCGCCGCGATCGTCGGTTACTCGGGCATGCTCGCCGGAACGCTCGGCCTTGCCCATGACGCCTCCCCAAAGCCGCCGGTGCTGTTGGTGCACGGAACGGCCGATCCGGTCGTACCGATTGCCGCGCTCCACATGTCCGAAAGCGACCTCAAGCGCCTTGGCGTCGATGTCACGACGCACGTCTCCTATGGCGTGGGCCACAGTGTCGATCCGGTCGGATTGCGGCTCGGCCGCGATTTCATCGCCGAGGCCTTCGCCCGATTGTCGTGACGGCTATCCGCCTTCAGCCCCGGTCGGGGCCCGGCGGCGCATCCCCGAAAGCTATGATCACGCGAGCAGGCGCCGGAGGAAGTAAATCCGGAACAGGTCGAGCAGCGCTTCCGCCGTCTCATTGTCGTTCGCGCACGCCACGACCTGGAGCCCGCCATCGGCCGCACCGGAAAATTCGAACGGGTGGAGCCCCGTCAGCCGCAGCCGTGCCGGATCGAGCCCGTCGCGGCGCAGGGCGGCATGCGCGGCATCGTCGATCGATAATCCAACCCAGATTCCCGCGCTGCGCGCAGCGATCTGCTGGATATCGCCATGCTCGCCCGCGATCAGAAGCTCTGCCCTGCCTTCCATTCGATCCCCCTGGTCCGCGCCCTCGTCGCGGTCGAAAACCCGCCGCGGACCGCCCCGTCCGCGAATCCGGTGACCGCGTGCTCACGCATTGCTCCGATCCCCCGGCGCTGGCCATGCCAATTTCGATGAAGTGTTCAGCAAAAATTCTTTAGCCGCGCTTCGTGCCTGTCACCGCCGGGACCATCCCGGTGCCCGAGTGAGCCGTCTGGCCGGGCGCGAAACGCCGCGCAACGGCCGTCCCTCACGCTTTTTACCCCGCAGGCCGTGTGGGCTCCTCGCGCCGACGCGGTTCCCGGGTCTAAAAAGCGCCGTTCCTTCCGTCCTTCGCATGCGCTGCGGCGCTTTGCGTGCGCGCCGTTTCCTTAAGCCCGGCCTGTCCCTGCTCACGCTGCAGGGATGGTCTCCAGGGAGACCTACGTCTCGCTGAGCCTTGCGGCATTCCGCGCCGCCTCGACAGCATCGCTCATTCCATCCAAATCGGCGATTCACGACCGATACGGACTGGATTGAAGACGGCCCGTTTTTGGGATTCGGGCATTTGATTGCCGTGCCCGAAAACGCCTTGCCGGGATCCGCCATAGCTTACCCAAAACCAGATCAAGCGCATCTTTTTGGGAATCCAACAAGCGTTAGACCGTCGGAAATGTGGGGGAGAGTGTGGAGGAAGGGAGTTCTCGTTCAAAGAAAAAATAAATTAAGTCAATGGTTTAATATATAAGTTCGATACAAGCCCTGCGCCGGGGTCTCCCCGACATCCGTAGCCATCCATTAAGGACAAAGCTTCGTGCGGCGTTCGGGATGATTCGTGTCCGGAGTGCCCCGTAACGATCCGGATGTGCAGACTTTCTCCGCGGCATCGAGCGCGGTCGGTAGACGCCGCAAGGCGCTGTCTGCGGACCGGGGTTACTCTTCGCCGAGCGCTTCGCTCGCGGCGCGGCAGGCGAGGGCGGGCGGCCGATGCCGGTCATGCTGCGGCCTGGATGATCGCTTCGCGAATCTCGACGCGCGAACAGCCGAGGCGGACGGCAGCGCGGACATGATGCTTCATCGTGTCGCGTTCGCCGATCGACGCCAGCGCGGCGATGTTGATGAGAATCCGCACCTGTTGCGACAGGCCGTCGCGGTTGAATATCTCGCCCCAGCATAAGGCGCTGACATAATCCTGCACATCCTGCTGCATATCGTCGGCGGCCGAATAGACCGCGTCCACCAACTCGTCGCCCATGATGCGGGCGCGCGTGGCGCGGCCATGTGCGCTGTCGAACTCGCCTGTCATTTGCTCCCCTTTTCGCGTTACGGAGGCCCCTACCAGCCAATGGCGTAGGCTGGCCGGCGCGGGTCGGCGGCGGCAGTGAGGCGGCCGCTCTTGCCGTCGCGCCGCGCAATACAGACGGCGCCAGCCCGCCACGGATAATCGGGCCATGTCTGGATGTCGTGGCCGCGCGCCGCAAGATCTTCGCCGACCCGATCCGCGAGCCGCTTTTCGATCGCCAGCCGGCCCGGCAGATAATTGTGCGGTTCGAACGAGTCGGGGAAGCTGTAGCTTGCGAAGCGCGGTGCCTCGACGGCCGCCTGCGGCTCCATGCCGAACAGTTCGATCGCGAGGAAGACCTGCAGCAGCGACTGCAACTGGACATCGCCGCCGGGGGTGCCGAACGCCATCACCGAGCCGTCGGCATAGGAGACGAGCGCCGGGCTGGGGGTCAGCCGCGGGCGCTTGCCGGGGGCGATCGAGCAGGGATGCGAGGCAGACGCCCAACTCTGGCTGCCGCGCGACGAAACCGCGATGCCGAGGCCCGGGATCACCGGCGTGTCGTTCGATATGTCGCTCGGCGTTGCCGAAAAGGCGTTACCCCATTGGTCGACCACCGCAACGTAAGAGGTGTCGAGCGAGCGTCCCGCGGCGGCGCTTGGTTCGAGGACGGGGGCTTGAAGTGCGGGGCCGAGCGCAGGGCCGGGGGCGGGCATTTCAGGCGCCGCCCTTGCGCGATCGATCATCTGCCGCCTTTCGGCCGCATAGGCATCCGATATCAGACGCTCGACCGGCACGTCGACGAACCGCGGGTCGCCGAAAAAGGCGTGCCGGTCGGCGAAGGCCAGTTTGATGATTTCGGCGAGATGGTGGACATAATCGGCGCTGTTGTGGCCCATCGCCGCGACGGCGTGCCTGTCGACCATCGCCAGCATCTGGAGCAGCGCCGGGCCCTGACACCATGGCGCGCAGCTGTGGACGTCGGCGTTGCCGAACTTGCGGCTTACCGCGCGTTCGATCTCCGAGCTGTAGCCCGCCAGATCGTCCATGCGCAGGAGTCCGCCGTTCGCTTCATGATAGGCAACGATCGTGCGCGCGATGTCGCCCCGATAAAAGGCATCGCGGACCGCTTGCAGGCCGCGGCGCCGGTCGCCTTTCGCGTGCGCCTTTTCCTGATCGATGAGATAGCGGATCGTCGCGCCGAGATCCGACTGGACGAAGAGGCTGCCGGGCTCGGGCGGCTTTCCGCCCGGGAGGTAGATTGCAGCATTGCTTTCCCACCGCGCATGATCGGCGGCGAACATGCCGATGATTTCGGACATGAAGGGGTACATGGTGAAGCCGTTGGTCGCGAGATCCTCGGCTCCCGCCGCGACTTCGGCGAAGGACATGGTGCCGTAATTTTCGAGCGCCGTCAGCCAGGCGTCGGGCGCCGCAGGGACGACGGTCCGCCCGAGCCCGTCGGGAATCGCGCCGGTATCGGCATACATGCCCTCCGTCGCGAGCTTCGGCCACCAGCCGAGGCCCGCGATCGTGATCACATCGCCGGTGGCGGCCATCCGGACCACGATCGGCGCAACACCTGCGAAGCCGACCATCTCGCTTTCGACGACGCCGAGCGCGATGCCCGCGGCAACCCCGGCATCGACCGCGTTACCGCCGGCGGCGAGAATGGCGTCGGCGACCCGCGCCGCGAGGAAATTGCCGCACGAGACGACGTGGCGCTTGCCCTCGATCTGCGGGCGGGAAAGTGCCGGCGTAGCGGTCACTCGTCCGAAGCCGCCTGGAAATCGGTCCAGACGATATGATCGGGAAGCGGTTCGTCCTCGAACGTCAGTTCGACACGGATGCCGTTCGGGTCGTTCTGGTGAACCTGCACAAGGTTGGTTTCTGGGACCGGGCGCGCCTCATAACTTTCGCCGGCCGCGTCCATCTTGGCGAGATGATCGGCAAGCCCCTCGCAGCGGAAGGCAAGGTGGTCGACGGCGCGGCGCTCGTCGGGCGTGGTCGTCGCGCTGACGCTGATGACATGCAGGATCGGATAATCGCCGCCGGGCGCGTAGAGCCAGATGCCTGGCACCGGCATCACCGGCCGCCAGCCCGACTCCATGCCGAGGAAGCGCGAATAATAGGCGAGGGTTGCATCAAGGTCGGCGGTGTTGATCGTAACATGATCGAGGCCTTTCAGGTGCATGTGCGGCTCCTTTCCTGACCGTCCCGATTGACGGCGATATCTTCGTCGATCACCGCGATGCCGGGGCTCCCGACCGCTCGTTTGTGAGCGCCGGGCGCGATCCGCGCGGGGACGCCTGTTGGGGAAGGGGCATATCGCATCGGCCGGTTCCGGTCATATAGAACATAGTCATGGGCCGCATTCCTCAAGGGTCTTGGACATATGTCGGCCGCGCTTCCTATGTCTGCGGGTCACGGACATGGTCGCGCCTTGGGATGATGGGCGGGGCGAGCGGTCGGCGGCGGCAAGGGACGGGAGACATGGTGTGACGATGGCGATCGAGCGCGGAGCGACGGGCGAGTTCCGGACGGGGTGGCCGCTGTTGCTGGCGGGTATGCTCGGCTGCTGCCTCGGCGTATCGGCCTTGCCGATCTATACGGCGGGCGTCTTCATTCCGCATCTGGAGAAGGATTTCGGCTGGGGGCGAGCCGAGTTGTCGCTGGCGGTGCTCCTCTTCACACTGGCGCTGGCGGCGGCCTCGCCCGTGGTCGGGCGGGTCATCGACCGTTTCGGCGTCCGGCGGACGGTTGCATTTTCGATCGTCGGCGCCTCGTCGCTCTATGTCGCGCTCGCCTTCTTTCTTTCGGGGCTCGCACTCCTTTACGCCGGTCACATATTGATCGCTGCCGTCGGCGCGGCGGCGGCGCCGATCGCCTATACCCGCGTCGTTACCAATCATTTCGCCAAGGCGCGGGGTCTCGCGCTCGGCATCACGCTGCTCGGTCCGAGCCTCGCCGCCACCATCGGGCCGCCGTTGGTGTCGGCGGCGATCGACCGCGGCGGGTGGAGCGGCGGTTATCTGATGCTCGCGGCGTTGATCGCGGCGATGCTGCCGTTCCTGCTCCTGCTGCGCGACAATGCGCCCGCGGTTCCGCTCACGCTCGAGGGCGCGCCGGTGACCGGACCGCTTTACCCGGCGCCGCAGCTTCGCCGGATCTTTGTCATCCTGTTCTGCGCTTTCGGCTTTTTCGCACTCTCGATCGGCGGGCTGCTCGTCCATTTCGTACCGATGCTGACCGATGCGGGCCTCAGCGGCGCCGACGCAGCGGCGATGGCTGGGCTGATTGGATTGTCGGGCATGGTCGGGCGCGTCGCAGGAGGTGCCGCGGCTGACCGTTTCTTTGCGCCGCACGTGCTGATCCTGATCTCGTGCGCCGCCGTCACCGGCTTTGCATTGCTGGCGGTTTGGGGCGCGACCTATGCGGCGATCGCGGCGGTCACGATCGGCTTTTCGCTGGGTGCCGAGGCCGACCTGATGGCCTATCTCGTCTCGCGCTATTTCGGGCGCCAGGGGTATACCCGTGCTTTCGGCTGGCTCTATGCCGCCTTCATCGCCGGCACGGGGGTCAGCCCGCTGATCCTCGGCTTTCTCTATGACCGGTTCGGCAATTATATGATCGGGCTGTGGGCCGGCGCGGCGCTGCTGATCGTGACGATGATCCTCTTCACGCTGCTGCCGCGTTTTCGCGACAAGGTGTGACGCGGGCGGATCGCTATTCACCCCGGGTATCCGGGCGATGAAAAGACAGTCTTGGCCCCGGGGCCGGGCGGGGTGCTAACGGCCGGCCATGGCAAGCTCTCAGACCTCCGATACCGGCCTCCGGCGTTTTCTTCCCGACGGCTTCGTCCTGGCTCTCGTCGCAGCCGTCGGGTTGGCCCTTGTCGCGCCGGGGATCGGCGCTTCGGGCGGCCCTATTCCGCTCGCGCCAATTACCGAAGCGGGCATCGCGCTCGTCTTCTTCCTCCACGGGGTCAACCTGTCGCCGCAGGCCTTGAGGGCAGGGGCGCAGGCCTGGAAACTGCATATCGTCGTCCAGCTCTGCACCTTCGGGCTGTTCCCGTTGCTGGGCGCGCTGGTCTATGTCGGCACGGCCGGCTTCATCGCGCCCGAGATGCGGCTGGGCTTCTTCTACCTCTGTGCGCTCTCGACCACCATTTCGTCGTCGGTTGCGACGGTATCGATGGCGCAGGGCAATATTCCCGCGGCGATATTCAACGTCACGCTGTCGAGCCTTGCCGGGATGCTCATCACGCCGGCGCTGATCGCGCTGCTCCAGACCACCGGCACCGCGCACCAGCTTCCGCTCGCCGATACGGTGATCGACATTGCGACCAAGCTGTTGCTGCCCTTTGCGGTCGGCCAGTTGCTCCGCCGCTGGCTCGTCGGTTTCGTCTCGAAGCACAAGCCGGTCGTGACCAAGCTCGATCGCGGGGTCATTCTGCTGATCGTCTATGCCGCCTTCTGCAATTCGACGGCGCAGGGGATATGGTCGCGCTATCCGGTGACGACGATGATCATCGTCGCGGCGCTGGTGATCGTGATGCTCTTGGCCGTGATTGCAGCGACAACGCTGACCGGCCGCGCGTTGGGCTTCTCGCGCGAAGACGAGATCACGGCGGTGTTCTGTGGCTCGCAGAAGAGCCTCGCCAACGGCGCGCCGATCGCGAAGATCATCTTCGGAGCCAATCCGGCGCTCGGCGCGATCCTGTTGCCGTTGATGCTCTATCATCCGTTGCAGCTCGTCGCTTGCTCGGCCCTTGCGCGGCGCTATGTCCGGCGGGGGCAGGCAGAGGCGCCGGTCGCGGCTGTGGTGCCCGCGAACGGGTGATCCAGCTGCGCACTGACACGGAGACGATGGGGTGAGCAGTCAGGCCTTATTTGCTTCGCTCGCGGCGCTGGCTGCCGTATCGCGCGGCCCGCATACGCCGTCGGCACTGTTCGGGGCGACTTCCGATTGCGCACGGCAGATCATCGGCCACCGCCTCTGCACCGTCATGCGATTTCATCCCGAGGAGATGGCGCTCGAACGCCTGTTTACGAGCGTCGGCGCCGAATATCCGGTCGGCGGGCGCAAATCGAAGCGCGGGGTGCCATGGGGCGAGCTGGTCCTGATCCGCGGCGAGCAATATGTCGGCCGCGACGCCGAGGCGCTGCGCTGGGCGTTCGACGATCATGCGACACTCGCCGGCATGGGGCTCGGCGCGGTGATCAACACCCCGGTGCTGTATAACGGACGATGCCTCGGTACGTTCAACATTCTCGATGCCGAAGGCAGCTTTTCCGATGATGACATCGCGGCGGCAAGGATTATCGCCCAGTTCCTGGTACCTGCGCTGTCCTGACAGACCGGCGGCGCGATCGAACGATCAGCGAGCGATGGCATAGCCCTGCATGCCGCGCGGGTTCGCGGCGGCGCGAAGCAGCGATCCGCCGGGCTGCCGGTCGAGGGCGCAGGCCGACAGGCGCCCTTCGGACCATGGACCACCCAGCGTGACCTGGTGGCCACGGGCTTTCAGTCCGGCAATTGTCGCCGCGGGGAAGCGGCTTTCGAGGACAAGCGAACCGAGTTGCGCCTCGCGCGGCCAGAAGCTCGCGAGCATGTGATTAGTGTGGAAGGCCGGGGTTTCGATCGCCGCCTGCAAGGGGCGGCCGTGGACCGCATGCGCCAGCCAAAGGAGCAGCGACCATTGTTCCTGCTGGTCGCCGCCGGGGGTGCCGAAGGCGAGATAGGGCTTGCCGTCGCGGTAGGCGAGCGAAGGGGTCAGCGTCGTGCGCGGCCGGGTCGATGGCGCGAGCGACCCGGGCAGACCCTCGTCGAGCCAGAACATCTGCATGCGCGTGCCGAGCGCGAAGCCGAGACCGGGAACCGCCGGGCTCGACTGGAGCCAGCCGCCCGATGGCGTCGCCGAAACCATATTGCCCCATTTGTCGACGACATCGACATGACAGGTATCGCCGCGTTGCAACGCGTTGACTTCGAGCGGCCGCGCCATCGTGGGTTCGCCGCCGCCGGCGACGCCGCCGCCGGCGACGCCGGCGCTGGCCGTCTTCTGCCGACGCGACGGAATGCGCGGCGCCAAGCCGAGCGGCGATCCGGGGCGCAATTCGTGACTCGCCGCGCTGCCGATCAGCGCCCGCCTTTCCGCGGCATAGGTTTCGCTGAGCAGTTCTTCGAGCACGCCGCCCGGGATCGCGTCACCGTACCAGGCGTCGCGATCGGCCATGACGAGCTTCAATGTTTCGCCGACGATATGGACATAGTCGGCGGATTCGGGCGGCATCGCGCCGATATCGGTGCCCTTCAGAATCTGGATGGCCTGAAGCAAGGCGGGTCCCTGGCTCCATGCGCCGCATTTGAACAGCCGGTAATCGCCGTGGTCGATGCTGATCGGCCGCTCGACCGGCGGCCGCCAGCCGTTCATGTCGGCGCCGCTGAGCAGGCCGTGGTGGCGCCGGCCGCTGGTGTCCATCGCTTCGGTGGTGCGCATGAAGCGGTCGATCGTTTCGGCGACGCGTCCGTCATACCAGTAAGCGAGCGCGGCCTCGATCTGCGCCTCGCGATTCCCCGACACGGCTTCGGCGTGATCGATGAGTGTCTCGTAAAAATCCGCCAGCACTAGGTTACGGAACAGCGAGCCCGCCGCGGGGACGCCGTCGCGCCCGAGGTAGAGCTCCGCCGAACTGGTCCACTCGTCGGCAAACAGCGTGGCGACCGAAGCGATCGCATCGGCCGCATTGCCCAGCAAAGGATGGCCGGCGCGTGCATAATAGACCGCGGGCTCGATGACGTCGCGCAGCGACCGGGTGCCGAAATCGCGAAGCAGCGTCATCCATGCGCCGAATGCACCCGGCACGCAGGCGGCGAGCAGGCCGGTCCCCGGGATCATTTCGAGGCCGCGCTCGTCGAAAGCGGCGATGGTTGCCGTCGACGGCGAAGGACCCTGTCCGCAAATAACCGTCGGCTGCGCATCGTCTGCGCGCGCGGCGAGGATCGGCGCGTCGCCGCCCGGGCCGTTGAGGTGCGGCTCGACGATCTGCAGCGTAAAGCCCGCCGCCACCGCGGCGTCGAACGCATTGCCCCCGGCCTCCAGCAACCGCATGCCGACCGCGCTCGCGATCCAGTGCGTCGACGCGACGGCGCCGAAGGTGCCGCTGAGTTCGGGACGCGTGGTGAATTCGGTCATGGGGAGGGATTCCTTGAAACGTATCGGCTGTCGGAGTGCTGCTGGTCTGTATCCGTCGCCCGCTTCGCTTGGCGGACGGGGCGCGGCCGGACACATGACGCCCGGCCGCGCGGCTTCACATCTTGAAGGAAAGCGACGCCATGACGCGCGCGGGAGCACCCGGCACCGCGAGCGCTTCGCCGACCGTGAACACGTCCGCTGTCAGCTCGTTGAAATATTTCTGGTTGAACACATTTTCGGCGCGGACGGCGAACTCCCAGCGCCCTTCGGGATCGCCGATCGACGCCCGCAGGTTGACCAGATCATAAGCCGGCTGGTTCGCGGTGTTCCTGATATTCCAGAAGAATTTGCTGACGTGATTGTAATCGGCACGCAGTCCGATCTCGAGGTCGCTGCCGACCAGGATCTTGTAGTCGATGCTGGCGTTGGCCGTGAATTCGGGGGCATTGGGAACGGTGAGGCCGTCGACCGGCTGGAGATAGTAGAGGGCGTTCTTGTCCTTCCACTTCGAATTCAGATAGCCCGCCGAGCCAGAGAGGGTGAGACCGTCGATCGGACGATAGGTCAGACCCCCTTCAAAACCCCAACTGACCGAGCGGCCGATATTCGCCACTTCCTCAGTGATCACGCCGCTCGGCAGTACAATCTGCGTTTCAAACTGGCGGCGCTTGTAGTCGATGTAGTAGCCCGCGAGCTCGAAGGTCAGCGTGCGGTCGAGCGTTGTGCCCTTGATACCCGCCTCGAACGCCGAGGCCTTTTCCGACCTGTAGGCGCCCGCCGTGCCGCTGGTCAGGTTGACCCGGCCGGGCTCGGTGCCGAGCGCGTAGTTGGCATAAAGCATGACATCGGGAGCGACGTCGTAGGACAGGGTGATCTTCGGCAGCACCACCGTTTCGTTGACCGGGACAGTGATCGGGATGTTGTTGTCGGTGCCCTTGAACTCGACGCGGCCGACGCGGACGCCGGCGCCGATCCGGAAAGCGCCCATCCGGTAGTTGGCGGTCCCGAACAGCGCATATTGCTTCTCGAGCGAGTCGCCGTTGTTGAAATCGGGAATGAAGACCGGCCCGCCGGCATCGGGGCCGAGGTACAGGTCGGCGTTGTTGGTGATGCCGCGGTCGGCGACCGACGAATAATAGGCGCCGACGAGCCAGTCGAAGTCGCTAGTCCCTGTCGAGGCGAGGCGGAGTTCCTGCGTAAAGACCTTCGCCGTGTTGCGGTCGCCATTGAAGGCGACGACCGCATCGGCTGCGCTGTAATCGAGATCCCAAGCGAAGTTGACCTTGCGGCGGGTGTAAGACGTTACATTGGTGAGTTCGACCGGCCCCATGTCATAGGCAAGGCTGAAGATGACGCCGTCGACGCGCTTCCGGTTCTCGACATCGGTGTTGAGTTCGATCGTCCGGCGATAGATGGCGCTGCCGTCGGGGCGTTCGGTCGCGGTCGTATAGACGTTGCCGCCGTTGGCGAGTTCGTTATGGCGATAGCTGAGCTGGATATCGAGATTGTCGGTCGGCTGCCAGCCGATCGCGATGCGCGTGCCCCATTCGGTGCTGCGGTCGGCATATCCGCCGAGGAAAGTGTTGGCGACGAAGCCGCGGGTGTGGTTATAATAGGCTGACACGCGGGCGGCGAAAGTCTCGCCCACGGGAAGGTTCACCGCGCCGAAGGCGTTGATCGTGTCGAAGCTGCCATATTCGACGCGGGCTTCGCCGCCGAATGTGTCGGTCGGGCGCTTCAGCACATATTTGATCGCGCCGCCGATATTGCTGCCGCCATAGAGCGTGCCCTGCGGGCCTTTCAGGATTTCGATCCGCTCGACATCTTCGATCGCCGCCGACTGATCGGTGAAATTCTGGACGTCGTCGACATAGAAGCCGACGCCCTGGGTGTTGCCGAAGCCGCCGACGCCGCGAATGACCACATTGGGTTCGTTATCTTGGCGCCGGTTGAGGACGATGTTCGGCGTCTGGCGGCCGACATCCTCGAGCGAGGCGATGCCGGCATCCTTGATTGTGTCGGCGCTGATCGCCGCGATGGTTTCGGGAATGTCGATAAGGCGCTCGGCGCGCTTGCGCGCCATGACGACGATCTCGTTGGGATAGCTCTGCTCTTCGGCTTGCTCCGTCGCTTCCTGCGCATGGGCCGATGGCGCCGCCATCAGCGGCGCGACGAGGGCCGCGAGAGCAGAGCCGGTCAGGATCAACTTTCGAACGTGCATAACTCCATCCCCTTTATCTCGTTGCCGTGGTTCCCGCCCGTCTGACGCGGGCAATGGTTTCCCGTGCCGCGAGTCACCTCGCAGCGAATGATTTTCGTTCCGTGCTTCCTTGCGGGGCGGCCTTGGGGCCGCGCCGTCAGGCTGCCGCCTGCGCCTTGGGCTGCGGCGTATAATCCTTCAATTTCAGCGAGCTGTTGATGTCGCGCTCTTCCTGCCGCATCATCCCGAGGCGGGTGAGGATCGGCGCCAGATTCATCATGCGGTTGCGTTTCCAGAGCTTCAGCCGGGTCGGCGGCACCATCAGGTCGCTGCCGCCATAGGCCGTTGCCTGATTATCCTCGATAAACTTTCTCGCTTCGCGGTCATAGGCGTCGAAGGCCGCCTGATGGCTGTCATGCGCGGCGAGTTCGCCCGCGAGAACATAGGCGCCGGCGATCGCGGTGCTCGTGCCCTGTCCCGAAAAGAAGGACGGCCCGTAGGCTGCATCGCCGACGACGGCGACACGGCCGCTCGACCATTTCGGCATATGGATCTGCATCATTGAATCGAAATAGAGATCGTCCGCGGCATCCATCGCGTCGAGGAGCTGGGGAATGATCCAGCCCTGTCCGGCGTAGCGCGCGCGAATATCGCGGCGAACGCCGTCGAGGTCGGCATATTCGGACGAGGCGGGTTCCGGCCGGCGATAGGCGAAGAGGCAATTCATCCTCTCCGCGCCGGTTTCATAAGCGCCGGCGGCAAGCCCCGGGACATTGTAGATATTGAGTTCGTGGTCGAAGCCGAAGCTGTTCGGCGCCGTGAAGCCGATGAAGCAGCAGCCGAGATAGCTGCTGAACCGGCTTTCGGGGCCGAAGGCCTGCTCGCGCGTCGTCGAATGCAGGCCGTCGGCGGCGATGACGACGTCATAGCGTTCCTCGAGGCCGCTGCGGAAGGTGACGTCGATGCCGTCGCGATCTTCCTTCATCGCGACGATGCAGTCGTTGAACCGATAGGGTATGTTGTCGCGGGTTCGCGCATAGAGAATCTCGGCGAGCGCGCCGCGCGGAATCTCGACGTCGCGGCCGGCCACGCCGCCTGTAATATCCTCCATGGGGATGCTCGCGATGACGCCGCGCGGACCGCGAAAGCGCCAGTGGCGGGTGCGGATATGCGCTTCGCGAAGCTCGGGCAGCATGCCCATCCGTTCGACCGCATCGATCGCCGTGCCGCGAATGTCGATGGCATAGCCGCCGCTGCGGAGCGCGTCGGCGCGTTCGACGACGGTGACATCGAAGCCATGGCGGTCGAGCCAGTAGGCGACGGTCGGACCTGCGATGCTGGCGCCGCTGACCAGAGCTTTGCGTGCGCGGCTCATGCTTCCGCCTCCTGGCTGTTGATGAGGACGAAGTCGCGAATCATCTTCGCCGTGCGTTCGCGATACTGCAGCGTGATGCCGTGGCGGCTGTCTGTCAGCATCTCGAAACGCGCACCGGGAATGGCGGCGGCCATTTCGCGGGCTTCTGCGGCGTGTGCGATCGGATCATGCTCGCCGGCAAGGACAAGGGTCGGCGCGGTTATTTCGCCGAGGCGCGCGGTCATATCATGCGCCTCGATGGCGGCCGCGCGCCGGGCAAAAGCCTCGGGCTCGCGGATGAGCAGGACGTCGTTGATTTCGGCGACGAGATCGGGCTCGTTATCGATCGCCTCGGGGCTGATCACCGCTTCCATCATGAAGCGGCGGACGGCATCGGGATCGTCGTTGCGAAGCGCGCTGAGATCGGGGGCGTGAAAGCGCGAGCGCTCCGAACCGGTCACCCCCAATATCAGGCTTTTGACGCGGTCGGGATAGAGGATCGCGAAGGTCATCGCGACCGCCCCGCCATAGGAGGCGCCGAAGACATGCGTCCGATCGATCCCGCGCTCGTCGAGAAAATGCGCGAGGTCGTGTGCATGGTCCGCCATGCCATAAGGCTCGGGCGCGCAGGGGCTGTCGGGCGAATCGCGCTGGTCGGTCGCGATGGCGCGAATGCCTTCGCCGAGCAGCGGCATGAAATTCGCATATTGGCGGCGATCGGCGTTGCTGCCGTGCAGCAGGATAAGCGGTTCGCCGCGCCCGTTTTCGTCGAAGCGCAGCGCGACTGTCTCAGCAATGGCCCGTTCCATGGCCCGATCTCCCAGCGTCATCACCGCAAAAGCCTGCCGTGTCACCTTATTGTCATGCATAGGAACCGCGGGCGCTGCCTGTCCAAGACTGAGTTTTCATCGAACATATGCCTGGGGGGCATGCGGCCTGTCCGGCTAGGCAGCGGTGGCTCTCCTGCTCTCGGCCGTCGGCCATTCGCCGCGCTCCAGCAGGTCGTCGCACAAGGCGACGAGCATGTCCTGTATCTCGCAAATCGCCTTGAATCCCTGCCGGTTCCAGTGGGTGGCGATCGCCCATGACGTGCGCAGGCCCTCGATCGGGACGAAGCCGACGGAGGAATTGCCTTGCGGCGCCATCACGCAGCTCGGCGCGATGCCGAAACCCGCACCGCGTTCGACAAGGTCGCTCATGAGCGCGGAACTGTTCACCTTGCTGCGGACGATGAGCTTGGCGGCGTGTTCGGGATGCGTTTCCTGAAATTTGTCGACAATGCTGTTCGGATAGCCGACGAGGATCAGCGGCAGGCCGACGAGATCGGGAACGTCCACGCTCGCCCCGAAATCGCCGAGCCGTTCCTTCGGGCAGATCAGGCAGAAGCTTTCGTCAACGAGCGGGGTCATCAGGACACCGCTGGCCTCGGGCATGTTCGATACCAGCGCCACATCGATATCGCCGTCGGCGACCTTGTCGCGCAGATAGGAGCTCGACCCCTGCACCAGGTCGACGCGGCACTCGGGGTAGCGTGCGAGGAAGCTGGTCATCACCGGGAGCAACAGCTTGTTGTGGATCGACTGCGGCGCGCCGAGGGTGGCGATGCCGGAGAAGTCGCCGCCCTCGGTCGCCATTTCGTCGCCGAGCTGGCGGACCGATTCGAGGATGGCGGCGGCGCGTTCGTAGAAGCGCTCGCCGGCGTCGGTCAGCGAGACACCCTTGTTGTGGCGAACGAAAAGCGCCTGCCCGACATCATCCTCCAGCTTGGCGATCGATCGGCTGAGCGCGGGCTGCGCGACATTCAGATAATAGGCGCCGCGGACGAAACTGGACGCATCGGCGACCGCCTTGAAATAGCGCAGTTGCCTGAGTTCCATCGCGCCCACCTTCACAGATCCGGCCGCCGGCGGGCCGGGTTCCTCGCACCCCGATCCGCAAATCTGATAGCGGCTGCACGGCGCGCGTCAATTTTCGGGCTTCGCAGCGAGGTCATTCGGCCGCCGCGATCAAAGTGCCCTGATGATAGAAATTGCGCCAGCCGCCGTTTTCGAACCGGTAGAGGCGCATGTGTCGGGCGAGCTTGCGTCTGACCGAGCGATCCGCGGCCTCGAACCGATTGTCGAAACTGCCATGAACCCAGGCGACGGTTCCGGACACCTCGATCCGGTTGTCGCGCAGTTTATAGTCCAGATAGCGGCCGGCGGCCGAGCGGATGGCGGCAAGATAGCCGGCCTTGTCGCGCACGCAACCATCGGCATCGACATGGTGATAGTCATCGGTCACCATGGCCGCGAGCCGATCGAGATCGCCGACAGCAATCGCGGCGGCACGGTCGCGTTCGAGGGCTTCGATCTCCGTGCGGGCGGCATCCATCGGGGCGATATCCTTCCTCTTCGCCGGTCGGTCTTCCGGCGGGGAAGGAGCGTAGTTGGCCGGGGGCAACGTCGCAAAGACCGTTGGGTCATTGCGGATATGAGCGCGGGGCATGATGATGCCACGGCGCGCTTTGTTCTTTCTCTCGCGGTGCCGGATGATATTTCCCGGTATATTATGGAACTGCCCTGATCCGAAAGGTCGCCTGATGAAACGCCTGCTTGTCACCCTTGCTGCCGCGCTGTCACTTGCTTCGCCTGCGCTTGCCGGGCCGCAACAGGGCGATGTCATCATCCGCCATGTGACCGTCATCGATGTCGAGGCGGCGAAGGCCGTCGCCGGGCAGGCGGTCGTGCTGCGCGGGGCCGATATCGTTGCGGTCGGCGATGACGCCGGCGTCGCGAAGGGCTGGCGTGCAGAACGGACGATCGAGGGCAAGGAGCGCTACCTCATCCCCGGCCTGTGGGACATGCATGTCCATTTCGGTGGCGGGCCCGAACTGATCGAGGAGAACCGGGCGCTGTTCCCGCTCTATGTCGCGAACGGAATCACGACGATCCGCGACTGTTCGGGCGACCTTGCCGATCAGGTGCTGGCGTGGCGGAGCGAGATCGCGAACGGCAGCCTGTTCGGCCCGCGCCTGCTGACCTCGGGCGCGAAGATCGAGGGGATCGCGCCGGTGTGGAAGGGGACGATCGAGGTCGGCAGCGAGGCCGATGTCGATGCGGCGCTCGATCGGCTGAAAAACCGCGACAAGGTCGATTTCGTCAAGATCACCGACAATACGCTGAAACCCGAGCTGTTCCTCTATGCGCTGCGGCAGGCGAAGGCGCTGGGGCTCCGCACCTCGGGGCATATTCCCATGGCGCTGACGGTCGAGCAGGCGGTCGATGCAGGGATCAGCTCGATCGAGCATCTCGACTATGCCTATAATGCGGGAGCGAAGGACGAGGCCGCGATCGCCGCCGATTTCGCGGCGGGACGGATCGATCGCGCCGAGGCGAACCGGCGGCTGAGCGCCGGATTCGATCGCGCCACCGCGATAGCCGCCTATCGCGATTTTGCCGCTAAAGGCGTGTATGTTACCCCGACGCTCAACGGCAGCCGCATTCTCGACTATCTCGACCGCGACGATCACAGCATGGATGCCGGCCTCGCCTATATCGGCCCGAAGCTGCGCAAGACTTATGACTGGCGCATCGAACGCGCGGCGAAGGCGGATGCTGCGGCGATCGCGGCGCGCCACGCGCACAGCGATGCGGTGAGCGAGGTGCTGCCGATGCTCGCCGAGGCCGGCGTTCCGATCATCGCCGGAACCGACGCGGGCTTCCTCAACAGCTTTAACTATCCGGGCTTCGGGCTGCACGACGAGATCGAGCTGTTCACGAAAAGAGGCCTGACCCCCGCGCAGGCGCTCGCTTCTGCGACGCGCGCTGGGCCCGCGTGGTTCGGCTGGCTCGACCGCTATGGC
Organism: Sphingopyxis macrogoltabida; assembly: GCF_001307295.1. Classification (NCBI taxonomy): domain Bacteria; kingdom Pseudomonadati; phylum Pseudomonadota; class Alphaproteobacteria; order Sphingomonadales; family Sphingopyxidaceae; genus Sphingopyxis; species Sphingopyxis macrogoltabida. Next base: position 1,244,279 of record NZ_CP012700.1, read on the forward strand.
GCGGTCAAGCCAGGCATGGCAGCCAATCTGGTCTTGCTCGACAAGAACCCGCTGCAGGACATCGCGGCGACGCGCGCGATCCATACGGTGGTGATGCGGGGGCAGGTGCACGACCGCGCGGCGCTGGACAAGATGCTCGCCGACACCCGCGCGAAGGTCGCGGCGTGGAAGGGGGAGGCTGCGAAGCCCTAGTGCACCAGCGGCGTCCGGCGTGCGCGCCAGACGATGCCGATGGTGAAAAGGCCGATCCCGGCCCAGATGACGTTGAGCACCGCCGACGGGATCGCGCCGTTATAGCCCGAGTTGAGAATGAAACCGGCGGCGCCGATGACGTTCATCCATTGATAGAGATAGCTCCGCGCCTCGAGCTTGCCGAGCGACAGCAGCACATAGGCGACGAGGATCACCACCGCGGCCGACCAGCCGATGACTTCGATCGCCAGTCCCAGCGCGTCCATAACCTGTCCTTTTCGGGTGAGCGCGCCTAGCGCGGCATCCGGACTTCGATCGCCTCGACTGCGTCTTTCGCTTCCTTGAGACCGAGGCCGGTCTGGTCGCGGAGCCGCTTGATCGCCTCAATCTTGCGGTTCTGACGGATCAATTCGCGGATTTCATCGTCGTCGATCTGCGCATCGACGACCCGCGCTTCGCCGATGCGCGGCATCGGCGGGCGCGCCGGCGGCGGCGCGGTGAGGTCGCGGCGCCCGCCGCCGCGCAGGAAGCGCGCGAGGAGAAGCCCGATCAGCAGGCCGGCGGCGAGAAAGAGCAGTTTGCCGACCATCGCCGCCGGTCCCTATCCGTTACGCTGCGAGCTTGCGCAGTACGTAGTGCAGAATGCCGCCGTTCATATAATATTCGACCTCGTTCGCTGTATCGATGCGGCAGAGCGTGTCGAAGCTGAATGTCGAGCCGTCGGCGCGGGTGACGTTCACCGTGACCGTCTGGCGCGGCTTCAGATCCGCGACGCCGGTGATGGTGAAAATATCGTCGCCGGTCAGGCCGAGCGTTTCGCGCGTGTCGCCCTCGAGGAACTGCAGCGGCAGCACGCCCATGCCGACGAGGTTCGAGCGGTGGATGCGCTCGAAGCTCTCGACGATCACCGCGCGGACGCCGAGCAGGTTGGTGCCCTTCGCCGCCCAGTCGCGCGACGAGCCGGTGCCATATTCCTTGCCCGCGATCACGACCAGCGGGGTGCCGTCCGCCTTGTGGCGCATCGCGGCGTCGTAGATCGGCATGACCTCGGTGCCGTAGCGCGACATGCCGCCCTCGATGCCGGGGACCATTTCGTTCTTGATGCGGATGTTGGCGAAGGTGCCGCGCATCATGACGTCGTGGTGGCCGCGGCGGGCGCCGTAGCTGTTGAAGTCGGCCTTGCTAACCTGATGTTCCATCAGCCATTTTCCGGCCGGGCTGTCTGCCTTGATGCTGCCGGCGGGGCTGATGTGGTCGGTCGTGATGCTGTCGCCGAGGATCGCGAGCGGCTTGGCGTCGATGATATCGGCGACCGGCGCCGGGGTCATCGTCATGCCCTCGAAATAGGGCGGGTTGGCGACATAGGTCGAGCCGGCGCGCCACTGATAGGTGTCCGACCCTTCGACCGAAATCTTCTGCCAGTGCTCGTCGCCCTTGTAGACATTGGCGTAGCGCGCCTCGAACATGCCGCGGTCGAGCGCCCCGGCCATTACGTCGGCAACCTCCTGGTTGGTCGGCCAGATATCCTTGAGGAAGACGTCCTGACCGTTCTCGGCCTGCCCGATCGGGGTGGTGGTGAAATCCTCGATCACGGTGCCCTTCAGCGCATAGGCAACGACGAGCGGCGGCGAGGCGAGGAAGTTGGCGCGCACGTCGGGCGACACGCGGCCTTCGAAGTTGCGGTTGCCCGAGATCACCGCCGCGGCGACGAGGCCGTTCTCGTTGATCGCCTTCGAAATCGGCTCGGCCAGCGGGCCCGAGTTACCGATGCAGGTCGTGCAGCCATAGCCGACGAGGTTGAAACCGATATTGTCGAGATGCTTCTGCAGGCCCGCCTTTTCGAGATAGTCGGTGACGACCTGCGACCCCGGCGCGAGCGAGGTCTTGACCCACGGTTTGGGCTTCAGCCCGAATGCATCGGCCTTTTTCGCGACCAGCCCAGCGGCGACGAGGACGCCGGGGTTCGAGGTGTTGGTGCAGCTGGTGATCGCGGCGATGGTGACGTCGCCGTCGCCGATGTCGAAATCCTTGCCCTCGACCGGAACGCGCGTCTGCGCCTTTTTGTAAGTGTTGACCATGTCGGCATTGAACACATCGTCGACATCGGGAAGCGAGACGCGGTCCTGCGGCCGCTTCGGCCCCGCGAGCGACGGCACGACGGTGGCAAGATCGAGTTCGAGCGTGTCGGTGAACACGGGGTCCGCCGCGCCCTCGACGATCCACAGCCCTTGGCGCTTGGCATAAGCCTCGACCAGCGCGATATTCTCTTCCGAGCGGCCGGTCAGGCGCATATAATCGAGCGTCTTGTCGTCGACGCCGAAGAAACCGCAGGTCGCGCCATATTCGGGCGCCATATTGGCGAGCGTCGCGCGGTCGGCGAGGGTCAGCGAGGCGAGCCCGGGGCCGAAATATTCGACGAAGCGGCCGACGACGCCCTTGGCGCGCAGCATCTGCGTCGCGGTGAGCACAAGGTCGGTCGCGGTGACGCCTTCCTTCAGCGTCCCGGTGAATTTGAAGCCGACGACTTCGGGGATCAGCATCGACACCGGCTGGCCAAGCATTGCGGCCTCGGCCTCGATCCCGCCGACGCCCCAGCCGAGCACGCCCAGCCCGTTGATCATCGTCGTGTGGCTGTCGGTGCCGACGCAGGTGTCGGGATAGGCGACCGTGGTGCCGTCCGCATCCTCGCTCGACCACACCGCCTGCGCGATATGTTCCAGATTGACCTGGTGGCAGATGCCGGTGCCCGGGGGCACCGCCTTGAAGTTCGACAGCGACTTCGATCCCCATTTCAGGAAGTCGTAACGCTCGCCGTTGCGATAATATTCGATCTCGACATTCTGCTCGAACGCTTTCGGGGTGCCGAATTCGTCGACCATCACCGAGTGGTCGATGACGAGGTGAACGGGGACGAGCGGGTTGATCTTCGTCGTGTCGCCGCCGAGCTTGGCGATCGCATCGCGCATCGCGGCGAGGTCGACCACACAAGGGACGCCGGTGAAATCCTGGAGCAGCACGCGCGCCGGGCGATACTGGATCTCGCGGTTCGAATGCGGGTCCTTCTGCCAGTCGACCAGCGCCTGCACATCGTCGGTCGAAACGGTGAAGCCGCCATCCTCGAAGCGCAGCAGATTTTCGAGCAGCACCTTCATCGAGAAGGGCAGGCGCGAGACGTCGCCGAGCTGTGCCGCGGCCTTGTCGAGCGAATAATAGGCATAGTCCTTGCCGCCGACGCTCAGCGTCGAACGGGTGCCCAGCGTGTCGTTGCCCGTGGTGGTCATAGAACAAGCAGTCCCCATGTTGGCGCGGCGGGGAATGACCGTCCGGTGGCAAAGCAGGAGAGCGGGGCCAGCGGGAGTCGCACGCGCAGGTTTATGTTGGCGCCGCCTTACGCCGGGGGTGGGGAAATGCAAGGGGGTGAGGTAACTTACAGAAGCCGCATGTTGAGCGAGGAGAAGCCCTGCTTTTCCATTTTCAGATAACGCTTCATGGGTTCCGTAAGATAGACTTTCGTTTTGAGTTGGCCTTCATTCAACATCTCGGTTTGATTGGCGACTTCTCTGATTAAAGCCAAAGCCTCATCAGAGACCTGATGTTCTTCCTCGTCGAAGAGTCCGCGCGTCCGCCAAGTCAGAATTGGCATCGCGCTTTTAGTCGCCTCAAGGCTATCAGGAAAACGGCTATACCAACGACCGCCTAGATCGACGCAATAAGGTCCGTCTTTCTGGCGAATATAGAAAAACCGCGTTATCGGGCCGCCGAGGCGGGCGGCGGCCAAGTTGTCGATCAAATATAGAATTTTGTGAAGCCGAAACAGTGAGATACTTCCATGAATCTTCAGTACTTTCGCCACCACGTTCCAAGAGTTGTCATCACGAATGCTCGTCGAGGCGCGCCGTTTTTTGTTCCCGAGGCGTTTTAGGGTTTCACCGACGAAGTAGTAATCGGAAACTTGATTATGAAAACTGCGATGAATCATCGCCCGAGCGCCAGGGTGGTACAAAGGCAAAAGGAGGCGACTATTCCATTTGTTACTGGTTCTTACAGAATCTCTAAGTGTTAGATCATGATGTTCTATTATCCGCGTAGCTTCAAGGGCGACGCCGCCTAACGTCATAACCAAGGCGGGTTTGATAAGCTCAATCTGGCGTTGAAGATTATCAACGCAGTTTTCTATTTCCCTCTTCGCGGGAGGAGAGTTGTTTCCCTTTTCGTCCTTTGGGTTACAAAGGACGGCATTGGTAACGAATATATCTTTTCTCGATATTCCAGCAGTGTCGAGAAGCTTTTCAAAGTTGTCTCCCGACTTGTCACCATGGAAGGGAATGGCAGTTCGATCGGCGCCGAGCCGCCCCGGCGCCTCGCCGATGAACATCAAGGGAGCTTCAATGCTTCCGTTCGCCCAGCTCAATACCCTGACGCAACCTTCCATGCGGGCGCATTTTCGACAGGCGGATACGTCGTCTACCAACTTATCAAATTCAATTTCCGAGAACGTCGTCAGCATAACGTCGCTGAAGGCCTTTCGACAAAGATATGTGAGGGTGCAGTGAAACCACTTGCGTCGCCTCATAACGGCGACCGCTGTGCCGAGCAACAAACTGACCAAGTCTCTGTAATGCTATGAGATTTCCAAGAGCCTTGGCGCTGTAGTCGTGCGAACGATAAAGGGCGACTAGATCGAGTCGACCTCGCGAGTGTGGTCGAAACTGAAGATACTGGAGGCAAGGGCTTCCACGAGTTCGGAATGTGTCAGTTGGTCGAAAATTGTGGAGATACAAGGCTGCTTGAACGTCATTGGGCCAAGTTAGAAGCTTATGGATCAAGTTAGCGTCCGCGCTCGTGGTGTAATTTCCGGTGTAGGCGATGGTGTATTCCGGGGTGGGGCATGCCCCACCCCGGAATGCGGCGTCGCTGGTGGCCACCGGGTTCATCGTTATGGTGGAGTTTGCACACTTCAACCGTGACGAAGAGGAGTTCCCGATGACCGAGGACAGATTACTGATCGAAGAGCTGGCTGCAAAGGGCGGCCAACCGGATTTTTTGCGCACCATCGCCGAGAACGTGCTGCAGCTGATCATGGAGGCCGACGTTGATGGCCTGATCGGCGCGGGTCGCCACGAACGCAGCAGCGAGCGCGCGACCTGGCGCAACGGCTATCGCGACCGTTCGCTGGATACCCGGGTAGGCACGCTGAACCTGAAAATCCCCAAGCTGCGTGCTGGGTCCTATTTTCCGGGCTTCCTTGAGCCCCGCAAGATGGTCGAGAAAGCGCTGGTTGCGGTGATCCAGGAAGCGTGGATCGGCGGGGTCAGCACCCGGCGGGTCGATGAACTCGTCCAGGCCATGGGCATGACCGGCATCTCCAAGTCCACCGTCTCCAAGCTTTGCAAGGACATTGACGAGCGCGTCCATGCCTTTCTGAAACGCCCGCTCACCGGCGAATGGCCGTATCTCTGGCTCGATGCCACCTATCTCAAGGTACGCGAAGGCGGGCGGATCATCAGCGTTGCCGCAATAATCGCCATGGCCGTCAACACCGAGGGCCGGCGCGAGATCGTCGGCCTGCATATCGGCCCCTCGGAAGCGGAGGTCTTCTGGTCCGACTTCCTGAAGGACCTTGTTCGGCGCGGTCTTACCGGCGTGAAGCTGGTCATCTCCGATGCTCACGAGGGCCTCAAGGGCGCGATCACCCGCGTCATGGGCGCCACCTGGCAGCGCTGCCGGGTGCACTTCATGCGCAATGCCCTGTCCTATGTGCCCAAGGGCCAGAACACTGTCGTCGCCGCCGCGATCCGCCAGGTCTTCCTGCAGCCCGATCAGAAAAGCGCAACGCAGGTCTGGCGACAGGTCGCCGACCAGTTGCGCACCCGTTGGCCCAAGCTCGGCGCCTGCATGGACGAGGCCGAAACCGACGTGCTCGCCTACACCGGCTTCCCCACCCAGCACCGCACGAAGTTACACTCAACCAATCCGCTCGAGCGGCTCAACAAGGAGGTCAAGCGCCGCGCCGACGTCGTCGGAATCTTCCCGAACGAAGACAGCATCATCCGCCTCGTCGGGGCTGTGCTGATGGAGCAGAACGACGAGTGGCAGCTCCAGCACCGATACATGCAGATCGAAGGCATGGCCGAACTCAACCAACCCATGATCGAGGAGGAAAATCAGCCCCTACACATCACCGCCAAAGCCGCCTGACGATGGCCCACGGCCACAGCCGAAATTACACCACCTTGACGGACGCGACCTGGATCAACGCCGCCAATTTGTTATCCCCGAACTCGACTCGTGTTCCGTTCCCGAGAACGGATGATCCCACGAGCCGTTCGAAATAGGTGTGTTGCCATTGGCTAAATTTGCGGCCTCGTCGACGGCCTCTGCCAAATAGGTTTAGCCCGGCTTCGGTTGCTTCAGCCACAGTTCCTGCGTGGCGCTCAACCACAGCGGGAAGAAGCATGTTGGCGACGGATGACGGCGTCTCGGTTCGAACCGCCCTCGCGGCCGCGTCAACACGTCTAAGGTCGGCCGCCGTAAACTCAGACGCGCCGCTCGCGCTGAGCGTCAGAATGTATGGCGCATTGTTTCCGAGGAGCAAATCGCTCGCACTACGCCATGCGGTAACAATGTCGGGTTCGGAAATATCCATATCACTTCATCGTGTAGGTTATAGTTTTTCTTTTCCTATTTATCCTTATTATTCCTCCGCTGTTCCTAACCAATTTGTCATAACATCTAAATCCAAAGGATATTGCGTCAAACCAGTCGGAAATACTTCTAGAATTAACTTCTAGGCCGCTTGTCATCGTTTTTATCGTTTGTCCGATAGTAAAAGGAATATTTCCCCTGTCGGAAAATGATGAAACTCCGTTTGCAGATATTTTGTTCTGGTTGAAGACAAAAACGCTAATACCTTCTTCTAAGAAAATCGAACGAGCGCCGTCCTCGACGCGATCTATCTCCGGATTGTAGCGCCTCTTTGCATTCATCAGTTTTCTGAAAACAGGTGACCAGCCTAACTTCGCGACGTAAGCCAAATGGAACACGTCATGGAAGCGGTACCCATCGTCGATGTAGGCATTGTCATCTAACGAGTCCCCTAAATCTCTTCCTTCGAACTCAATTCGCACTCGCCCATCTTTCGGATTTTGGTGAAAAACGAACTCGCCCTTTTCCGGTAAACGCTGATCGTGAGGCGATTTTTCATCGAAGTCGCGCTTGTCATCGGAAAAAAGATACAGCGTCTTCACGAGATTATCAGATGCGATCTGAGAAAGTTTAAGATCACAATATGAAGCAACAGCGGAGAGATACCAGAGCGTGTCTCCTAGCTCTGTAGCGATCTCCTTTTTGACAACATCAGGGGTTTTGTTGTCGCGCTTTATCTTCTTTATAGAGCTTGCAACGCTTCCGGCTTCTCCGAGTAAGCCAAGGGTAAGGACTTCAATATCGTCAGTCCTGAGCGTTTTCGAGCATAGATTCTGATATCTGTCTAATTCCATATCCGTTCCGCCCCCTGCGTCAGATAGAGAGATTTATATTTTCCTATACTTAGAACATCAAGCCCGCTGCTGATGAGGGCCATAGCGTATTTCCCCTCTTTCCTACATTATCCAAATAGGTTCAAAATCACTCCGATTCATTCCAAGTGATTCGGGAGATGGAGTTATGGGGCGTAAAATGGCGCGGGGTTCGCGGGGGAAATCGGGAGGTGTGGCTGCGGCTTCAGGCAGCGGTGAAGGCCGGAACAGGCCCTCCCGTGGTCGGGGCCACGGGTCTCCGATCGCCCCCTCCCGCAAGCGGGAGGGGAGCAACGCGCGTGGCGCCGCCGGGCCCTGGATCAAGTCCGGGGTGCGCGAGCGCGAGAATCCCTTCATGCCCGGGCTGCGCGTACGCTCGGACGGGTGGACGGCGGCGCGGACGCAGGTGTTTCTGGCGACGCTGGGGCAGACGGGGTGCATCACCGACGCGGCGCGGATCGCGGGGGTCAGCCGGACGTCGGTCAATCGCTCGCGGGCGCTGTTTCCTCCCTTCGACGCGGCGTGCGGCGAGGCGATCGCGCGGGCGCTGCGCGGGCTGGAGGCGGTCGCTTACGAGCGCGCGGTCGAGGGGCGCGAGATGGTCGTCATTCGCGACGGGCGCGAGGTCGAGCGGCGGATCATGCCGTCGGATTCGATGCTGGGGCTGCTGATCAAGCGCGGCGACCTGAAAGGCGGGCAGAATCTGCATCTGACGGCCGAGGAGGCTGCGGCCTATGTGCTGCCCGCGGCGGTCGCGCACCGCTTCCTGTCGGTCGACGAGTTTTACGGCGGCATCACCTTTGACGGGCGCGACGGCGGCAAGGTGCAGCGGCCGACGTCCGAGGAGACCGACGCGGCGATCGTCGCGCGGCTCGCCATCCTGCGCAAGCAGCGCGGGCTCAACACGCCGCTGTGCGACAACTGCGGTGAGCCGGTCGATTAGGGGTGATCGGGGGCGCCGGTTCGGGGGCGGGGAGGGGACGCTGGAAAGCTGATGTGGCGTAATCGCGCTCTGGGCCCCGGCTTTCGCCAGGGTACAGCATGGCAACGTCCCCAACCGGCCGTTTTCAGCCCCCCGAAGCCGACTTTCCCCCGGCATCGCTCTTTTCCCTGCAGAGAGCCGAGCCGGGGCAAGCGGCCTTTTGTGCGAAACTTATAACCCAGATCAACGCGCCGCGGCGCGGGCGGCTGGCCAATGCTTGCGGGGCGGGTCTTCGCAGGGCATTGGGAGAATATGGAATCGACCAGACTGTCCTCGCTCGGCCGTGATACGCGCGCGAACCGGCTGATCATCACGCTGCTCGCGGTGGGCTTTGCCGCGATTCTGGTGGCGGCGAGCGTTGCCTTTTACGTCCAGCGGCAGAATGAGGCCGATGCACAGCTGGTCGCGCATACGCTGGCGGTCGAGGCGGCGCTGGGCGCCTATGCGAGCGCGACCGAACGTATGGAGACCGCGCGGCGCGGGCTGATCCTCACCCAGAACCCCGAATTTTCGGCGATCATGGCCGAGGCCGAGAAGGTGTCGCGCAACCAGCTCGACGCGCTGGCGCGGCTGATCGCCGACAATCCGGAGCAGCGGGCGCGGGTGGCGCGGCTGCGCACGCATCTGGACGTCTATGGCGCCCATTATCGCCGGACGCTCGGGCTGCGCGGCGCCGATCGCGACGCGCTGCTCGCCTCCTTTTCGTTGGACAAGGGCGTGCAGGAGGTGCGCGCCTCGCGCGCGGTGGTCGAGGCGATGCTGAACGACGAACTGGCGCTGCTCCGCGACCGCGAAGAGCGGCAGCGGCGGACGCAGCGGCTGTTCAGCACGCTGCTGCTCGCAACCGGGCTGCTGGTCGTGGCCGTAGCGGCGGCCACCCTGTTGCTGGTGCGGCGCAATCTGGTCGAACTGCGGACCTCGCGCGCCGAGCTGCGGCGGCTTAACGACGGGCTGGAAGAGCTGGTCGAGGCGCGCACCGGCGAGCTCAAGCGCGCCAATGCCGAAATCCAGCGCTTTGCCTATATCGTCAGCCATGACCTGCGCTCGCCGCTTGTCAACGTCATGGGCTTTACCGCCGAGCTGGAGACGGCGCGCAAGGCGATCGCGGCCTATCTGGACAAGGGGGATGCCGAGGGGTGGGGGCCGCCCGATGCGGCGACGCGGCTGGCGATCGAGGAGGATCTGCCCGAATCGATCGGCTTTATCCGCACCTCGACGCAGAAGATGGACCGGCTGATCAACGCCATCCTCAACCTGTCGCGGCAGGGGCGGCGGACGCTGGCGCCCGAACGGCTTGACCTGACCGCGCTGGTGGAGGGGATCGTCGGCAGCCTGCAGCACCGGATCGACGAAACGGGGACCGATGTCGCGGTCGGCAATCTGCCGGTGGTGGTCAACGACCGGGTGGCGGTCGAACAGATCCTGTCGAACCTGATCGAAAATGCGCTCAAATATCTGCAGCCGGGCCGTGCGGGCGTCATCGGCGTGAGCGGCGGCGCCGATCTGGGGCGCGCGTGGGTCGCGGTGACCGACAATGGCCGCGGCATCGAACCGCGCGACCATGAACGGGTGTTCGACCTGTTCCGCCGCTCGGGCATGCAGGACCAGCCGGGCGAAGGGATCGGGCTTGCGCACGCCCGCGCGCTCGCATATCGCCTCGGCGGTACTATCGAAATCCAGTCCGAACCAGGTGTGGGGTCCACCTTCCGGCTGATCCTGCCACTCGAATGGCAAAGCGGAGAAGAGGATGCCTGACCAGAAACCCGTCAATATCGTGATGATCGAGGACGATGAGGGGCATGCGCGCCTGATCGAGAAGAATATCCGCCGCGCCGGCATCTCGAACGCGATCCACCATTTCCTCGACGGCACGTCGGCGCTGGAATTCCTCTATGACGGTGCCGAGGGGCCGGTGCGCAACGGGCCGGCGCTCGTGCTGCTCGACCTCAACCTGCCCGACATGAGCGGCACCGACATCCTTGCGAAGTTGAAGGCCGAGAGCAGCCCGCTGCGCCGGACGCCGGTCGTCGTGCTGACGACGACCGACGACAAGATCGAGATCCAGCGCTGCTACGATCTCGGCTGCAACGTCTATATCACCAAGCCGGTCAATTACGAGAATTTCGCCGATGCGATCCGTCAGCTCGGGCTGTTCCTGTCGGTGATCCAGGTCCCCGATCCCGATCTCGCCTGAGACCCACGCTGACCCACATTCTTTATATCGACGACGACGAGGGCATGCGCCGGCTTGCGTCGCGGGCGCTTGCGCGCAAGGGCTTCGAGGTCAGCCTCGCGGCGAGCGGCGGCGAGGGCTTCGAAATGGCGAAGGCCGCGGCCTTCGACCTGATCGCGGTCGACCATTATATGCCTGGGCAGGACGGCCTCGCGACGCTGGAGGCGCTGCGCGCGCTGCCCGAATGCCCGCCGGTCGTCTATGTCACGGGGTCCGAGGAAAGCCGGATCGCGGTCGCGGCGCTCAAGGCGGGCGCCGACGATTATGTCGTGAAATCGGTGGGCGAGGATTTCTTCGACCTGCTCGCGTCGAGCTTCGATCAGGTGCTCGACCGCGCCGAGCTCCGTCGGGGCCGCGAAGCCGCCGAGGCCGAGCTGCGCGCCAGCAACGCCCGGCTGGAGGCGCTGCTCAAGGAAGTGAACCACCGGGTCGCGAACAACCTCCAGATGATCATGTCGTTCGTCGCGCTGCAGTCGAAAAGCCTCGCCGACGCCGGCGCGCGCGAGGCGCTGCAAAAGACGCAGCAGCGGATCGCGACGGTCGCGCAGGTGAACCGCCGCCTCTACACCACCGACGACGTCGAATTCGTCGCGATGGACGATTATCTCGAAGGATTGGCGCACGACCTGTCCGAAACCTGGTCGAACGGCGCGGGCGTCCGGCGGGTCACCGCCGCCGTCGAGCCCGTCCGCGTTGCGACCGACAAGGCGGTGGCGCTGGGCATGATCGCGAACGAGTGGGTCAGCAATGCGTGCAAATATGCCTATGCCCACGATCATGGCGGGGAAATCCGCCTGTCGCTGCGCCAGATGGGCAGCGCGACGATTGAGCTGGCGGTCGAGGACGACGGGGCGGGGATGCCGGACGACGGCGTCGCGCGCGGCACCGGGCTCGGCACGCGGCTGATCGAAGCCCTCGCGCGGACGCACAAGGCGGCGGTTTCCTATGTGCCGGTCGACCCGGCGAAGACGCAGCCCGGCACGCGGGCATCGATCCGCATCGACCTGAGACCTGGCGAAATCCGGCCGGCGGCGGTGCCGGTCTGATCCCTTGTGGCGCGGCGCAGGCGTCGCAGCGACCGGGCGTAATTAAGATTGACTTGCAATAGCGTTAACCCCTAGGGCCCGCCCCGACGCCGCGCGCCGCATCGGCGGCGGGCACGGACGTGCCGGTTCGAAAAGGGGATTATGATGAGAACGCATCGCTTGCTGACCGCTGCGACGAGCGCGCTGGCGCTTTTTGCGGGCGCGCTGACAGTCCCGGCAGGCGCGATGGCGGCCGAGGGCGATGCCGGTGCGGACGCCGGCACCGACGATCAGGACCGCAAGGACGAGATCGTCGTCTATGGTCGCGGCGAAGAGGACAATACGCTGGCGACCGGACTGTCGCTGTCACCGCGCCAGACGCCGCAGTCGATCAGCGTCATCACCCGCGAGCAGATCGAGGATCAGGGCGCGGTCAATATCGCCGACGTGCTTTCCTATACCACTGGCGTCTCGGTCAAGGCGGTCGACCGCGGCCGCAACATGCTGGCGGCGCGCGGTTTCGAGATCAGCAATTTCCAGCTCGACGGAGCGCCCTTTGCCACCGGCAATATCGGGCTCGAGGAAAACAGCAGCGCGCTGTACGACCGGGTCGAGGTGATCCGCGGCGCCAACGGGCTGATGCAGGGGCTGGGCGAGCCGTCGGCAACGATCAACCTCGTTCGCAAGCACGCGGACTCGCGTTCGCTGACCGGCAGCTTCGAGCTCGAAGCGGGCTCGTGGGGACGGATGGCGGCGACCGGCGACGTCACCGTGCCGCTGACCAGCGACGGGTCGGTGCGCGGCCGCTTCGTCGCGCAATATTATACGCAGGAGAGCTTCGTCGACCTCGAGAAGAGCGACGGTTACCTCTTCTATGGCGTGATCGACGCCGATCTGGGCGACAGCACGCGCGTCAGCGTCGGCGCGAGTTACCAGCGCGACAATCGCGACGGGATTTTGTGGGGGCAGCTTCCCTATTGGTACAGCGACGGGTCGCGCACCAACTGGCCGCGGCCGAAGACGACTGGCGCGCGGTGGAACCTGTGGGACACGGTCGAAAAGACCGCCTTCCTGACGATCGAGCAGCGGCTGGGCAGTGACTGGACGCTGCGCGGCGACGTCAGCTATCACCAGCAATTCGAAGAATCGAAGCTGCTGTGGACCGACGGCTATCCCGACCCGGTTACCGGCGCGGGGATCAACCCCTGGGCCTATTGGTACGAGAGCAAGCCCGAGCAGTGGCACGGCAGCGCGACGGTCAAGGGCGGGTTCGACCTGTTCGGGCAGCGCCACGAGCTGATCGTCGGCGGCATGTACAGCCATCTGAAGACCGGCTGGACCAACCGCGATCCCGACGCCGCCAGCGTCGCGCCGATCGAGGATTTCAACGAATGGGACGGCAATGTCTATCCCGAGCCGACATGGGGGCCGCGCTATGACATGAGCGGCATCGGCACCACTGAGCAATATGCGGTCTATGGCGCGACGCGGCTGCAGCTCGGCGCGCGGCTGAAGCTGATCGCGGGCGGGCGGCTGAGCTGGTACAAGCGGAGCGAAGAGGTCGCGCTTTACACCCCCGAAGCTTATACGATCCGCCACAATCACCGCTTCACCCCCTATGCGGGGCTGGTGTTCGACGTGACCGACAATCTGTCGGCCTATGCAAGTTATACCAGCATCTTCAACCCGCAGACGGCAAAGGACCGCAATGGCGATTATCTGCCGCCGCTCGAAGGCGCCAATTATGAGGCGGGGCTGAAGGGCGAATGGCTGGACGGACGGTTGCGTGCATCGGCGGCGGTGTTCCGCATCGAGCAGGACAATTTTGCGGTGGTGGATTTCCCACATAAGGTTCCCGGCACACAGGACCCCGCGTTCCGTCCAGCGATGGGCACGGTGTCGAAGGGATATGAGGCCGAACTGGCCGGCGAGATCCTGCCCGGCTGGGACCTCAACCTCGGCTGGAGCGAGTTTTCGGCGCGCGATATCGATGGCCTGGCGGTGCAGGCGCATCACCCGCGGCGGGTGCTGCGTATGGCGACCCGCTATGATTTCGGCGGCGCGCTCGACGGGCTGAGCCTCGGCGGTTCGCTGCGCTGGGAAAGCACCCCGCCGAAGACGGCGACCAACCCGGCGACCGATGAGATTGTCGCGGTCGGGCAGCCTGCCTATCTGCTGGTCAATGCGATGGCGCGCTATGCGCTCGGCGAGCATGTCGAGTTGCAGGTCAACGTCAACAATCTGTTCGACAAGCGCTATTTCAACAACAATCTGTGGTTCGACGGCTATGTCTATGGCGAACCGCGGAACGTGCGCGCGACGATCCGCTTCGGCTTCTGATCGCGGGGCGCGGTCAATAGAGGATATGTTCGGGCCATAGCACGCGTTCGCAGCGCGTCTTTGGCTCGGCGGTCTTCGCCGCGAGCATGGTTCGCAGCGCCGGGATCGCGGCCACCGCTTCGCGCAGTGCCGCGATGTCGATCGTGCCGCGGGCGAGCTCCTTGTCGCCGCCCAGCCGGTCGGACGGGCGGACAAGCGTCCAATCCAGCACATCATAGCCCTCGGCATAGGCGAGGAGGTCGCCGAGCGGCAGTTCGCCATGGCCGTTCCGCATGTCATAAGCCGCGTAGGGGAAGACCTGTGTCGAAAGCGCGGTGCTGCCGATGATGCCGTGCGGTTCGACCGGGAAAGGGCGCTGCATGCGGATCAGCGCGACCTCGGGCAGGTCGGTTTCGATCCCGACGCGGAGCTTGACCTCGATCGCGCGCGGCTCGACCGCGGGCTGGCGCGCGGGGTCCCAAATATAGGAAAGTTCGAGATCGAGAGGTCGCTGCGGTCGCTGCGGATCATAGGCGGCCGGGGTCCAGCGCATGAAGTCGCCGCCGTCGAGCTTTCCTTCGTCGGCATAGAGGCGCGTTAGGCTGACCGTCCCGCCCGCCAGCACCCGTTCGGCATCGCAGCGATAGCGCCAGCTTTCGCGCAGCGGCGGTACGGGGATCGACGGAGCCTGCGCGCCCGCCTTGCCGGTCAGCCGCGCGTCGGCGGCGGTCGCAGGGATCAGCAGCAGTAGCGGCAAAAGTTTGAGAATATGGCGCAATCGCATCTGTCTTTCTTTGTCGACCCTGTTGCCGGGGATATGGTCCGAAACCGGTGGCTGCGGGGTGACAGCAATCACAGGGACGGGCGCTGCGCCCTCTTGCGCCGCGCGGGCGCGGCTGCGACACGGAAGGTGCGAAGGGAGGCGGGCGTGGAGGCAGAGGGCGACATGACGCTGGGCATGCGGATCATGAAGCTGTCGCGCCTGTTGCGGCTGCGCTTCGACCGCCGCGCGGCGGGCGCCGGGCTGACCAGCGCGCAGTGGCGGACGATCGCGTGCGTGCGGCGCTTTCCCGGCGCGACGCAGCGCGAGATTGCCGGGCTGCTCGAAGTCGGCGAAGTAACGGTCGGACGCTCAATCGACCGGCTGGCTGAGGCGGGCTGGCTCGAACGCCGCGCCGACCCCGCCGACCGGCGTGCCTATCGCATCCACCTGACCGGCGCGATCGATCCGCTGCTTGCCGAGCTGGCGGCGATCGGTGCGGCCGAGGATGCCGACGCGCTGGCCGGCTTCAGCGCCACCGAAATCGCCGCGCTCGACGTGATGCTCGAACGCATCGCCGCCAATCTGGGCGGCGATGTCGATCCGGCGGTGGTCGCAGGGTGTGACCCGCGCGAGGCGGGGTAGAAGCGACCGCGGGGCGGTTATCGGCCGAAGTCGGACGGCTCATTCTTTCCTGTTTTGTCATCCCCGCGAAAGCGGGGACCCAGAGCGTGTGTGCGCTTACCCCACACTGGGTTCCCGCTTTCGCGGGAATGACAAAGATTTGGAACGTCCGCTCTCCACCTCCAACCGGCCATTGCAGAAGCTACCGATTGGGACGGCGCCGGGCCCTATTTCTGCTTGAGCGCTTCGCTCTTGGTCAGGCTGGTGACCAGCTTGCCGCCGACGATGCTGAGCGTGTCGGCGGGGATGCGGACGGTCTGGCGGTTGACGATGGCGAGGACGCCGCCCGACGGCTGGACTTTGTAGACCTTGCCAAGGATGCGCGCCTTGGCGTCGCGCAGAACTTCGCCTTCGACGGGCGCGCGGGGCAGCGCGCTAGCGGCCGACGTGTCGGTGGCTTGCGCGGCGACCGCGGGCACGGTCGCGGCGGCGAGAATGAACGGTGCGATGACGAAATGGAAACGCATGGGAACCCCCTGAGTGAAATTAATAAGCTATGTTAGTATATGCCTGCTTAGTGTGCAATGCACAAAAATCGCGAGCGGACAGGAGGCGCGGGGCGCGCAGGTCCGGCGCGGCCGGAAATTTCAGGCGGTGGCGAGAAGGACCGGGGCGGGGGTGAAGGTGCGGACGCAGTTGCGACCCGAACGCTTCGCCACATAAAGCGCCTCGTCGGCCTGCCGCATCAATTGCGACAGCCCGGTGCCGGGGACGTTCGCGGCAAGGCCGATGCTGGCCGTCGGGGTCAGGGCGGGCGGAATCTGGTCGCCGCAGGCGTCGGCAAGGCCGGTGCGCACCGCTTCGGCGAGCCGGCGTGCCGCCTCGATTCCGGTGCCGGGAAGCAGCAGGGCGAATTCCTCGCCGCCGATCCGTCCGGCGATCATGCTGTCGGGGCCGACGGCGCGGACGTGGGCGCCAAAGGCGGCGATGATCGCGTCGCCGCACGCGTGGCCGTGGCTGTCGTTGACCTGCTTGAAATTGTCGAGGTCTGCGATCAGCAGCGCCGCGGGAAGGCCTTCGTCGGCCGAGCGGCGAAGCGCCGCGCCCGCCTTTGCCTCGAAACCGCGGCGGTTGAGCAGGCCCGAAAGCTCGTCGTCGTCGACCTGCTGGCGCAGTTCGGCGATGATGTCGATGGCGACCGCGACCATCAGGCTGATCGCCGCGGCGATCGACACCATCGCCTGGCTGAACTGGACGGTGGTCCAATAGACCGACTGCTGGAAACCGACATAATCGTCGAAGCCGCCGCTGAAGGTGAGGATCACGACCGGGCGGACGATCAGATTGGCCGCCGACAGCGCCGAGACCCAGAACAGCACGCGGTCGATCAGATGGGGTTTGTCGAGCGGCCACAGCGCGCGGACGATCATCAGCGCGATCACGCCGGCGCCGACGCTGACCGAATAGATGCGCGCGGGGATGTCGGGCTGGACGAGCAGGAACCAGGTGAAGAAGGCCATCGATATCGCAATCGTCACCGCCATCGCGCGCCAGGGAACGGGCAGCGCATAGCGTTTGATGATCGCGGCGGCGAACAGCATGCCGGTGAGCAGGAAGCCGAAATTGGCGGGCAGGCGCTGCAACTCCATCGGCAGCGCGGGCGCGACGTCCTGGATCAGGAAGGCGGCGGCGGTGGCGACATAGGCGGCAGAGGCATAAGCGACATAGGCTTCGCGGCGGTTCAGCCACAGCAGGAAAAAGGCAGCGGCGAACAGCAGGCCGATGCCCGGATTGAGCAGCGAAATGAAAAGCTGTCCGTTCAATTTGCCGTTCCCGCCTCCCGCCCGTCCGGGATACGCCGGCGTGGATAACAGGAAGTTACTTTTTGGGGAGTTAAGTCACGGTTACCGCAGAATTTCTGTCAGGCGGTGCCGCGTATGACGAGGTGGACGGGGATGCGCGTGCCGCTGCGCGTATGCTCGTCGTCCTCGAGCGCCATCGCGACGAGCGCTTCGCCGGCGGCGTCGAGATCGGGTTCGAGCGTGGTGAGCGCGGGATCGGCCAGCGTGCCCGCGCGAATACCGTCGAAGCCGATCAGCGCGATATCCTGCGGCACGCGGCGTCCGGCATCCTTCAGCCCCTGCAGCACGCCGAGCGCGAGCATGTCCGACGCGGCAAAGATGGCGTCGATGTCGGGATGGGCCTCCAGCAAGGCGCGCGTTGCGGCGACGCCCTGCGCGTGCCGGTCGGCCGCGGCGGGCGGCTCGACGACGATGGGGGTCAGGCCGTGTCCGGCGAGCGTCGCCGCGAAACCGTCGCGCCGTTCGTCGAACTGGCGCTGCGGCGACTGCTGCGACCCGATGAAGGCGATGCGGCGGCGCCCGGTCTTCGCGAAATGCGCGGCGGCGAGCTGGCCGCCCTCGTCATTTTCGCTGCGCATCCAGTGGAACGGGCTGCCGGGGCTGCCCCAGCAGACGAAATCGAGGCCCGACGCCTGCGCCTCGGCGAAATATTGCCAAGCGGCGCGGTTGCTGGTGGTGCCGATGACGATCATCGCGTCGGCGAGCCCCGAGGCGACGAAATCGGCACGGAAATTGGCCTCGCTCTCCTGAAACGAGACGAGCAGGTTGAAGCCGCGTGCCGAGGTCGCGGCGGCGATGCTGCCGAGCAAGGCGAAATAGAAGGGGTTGATCGCGCTGCGATCTTCGCCGGGGCGGCAGATGGTGACGAGCGCGATCGTCTCGCTGCTCTTGAGGCGCAGCGACGAGGCATGGCGGTCGACGACATAGCCGAGTTCGCGCGCGGCGGTGGAGACGCGCGCCCGTGTCTCGGCATTGACGCCCGGACTGTTCCGTAGCGCACGCGAGACGGTCGATTGCGAAACCCCGGCGCGTTCGGCGACGTCGAACGATGTCGGGCGCAGCGTCTTCATGGCAGTCCTTCTCCCCTTTGCGCCGTCTGTCGCCGCGAGGGGGAGGCTTGTCAATCGGTGAGGCCGTCGAGTGCAAGCAGCGCGAAGCTCGCGAGCCAATGTTCGCCCATATAGTCGCCGGTGACGTGCGGAAGCGCGGCGTCGAGATGGCGCTGCGCGGTGGCTTCGGCGACGGGGCTGGCGGGATGGGCGGAGCCGAGCGCGGCGCCGATGGTGCGCCAGCTCCATGCGCGGCTGAGATTGAGTCCATCGAGATGGGCGATCTTGCCGTCGCTGCGATCGGAGACTGTGGCGGGGGTGAAGAGGGTCGCGGGTTGTCCGGCGGCTGTGCGCGGGAGGAAGGCGTCGAACCATGGGGCGAAGCTGTCCCCGAGGACGGCTACCATCAGATGCGCTTCGGTGAGTGCCGGGGAGAGGAATTCGTCGCCGCCGGGCTCCCACGCCTGACAGTCGCGGTCGGCGGCGAACCAGTCGCGGGCGCGGGTGTCGATAAGGGCGACGAGCGCGGGGTCGCGGGTCTCGGCCCAGTGGCGGGCGAGCAGGAGCGCAAAGGCGATGTTGAAATGGGTGCCGACGCGCAGCGGATAGGTGAGCTTGGGCAGGAAGGCGTGGAAGCGCGCCGCGAAAGCGGCGGCGAGCGGTTCGAGGGCGGCGGCCCAGGGGGCGTCGTGGCGGGCGGCTTCGGCATGCAGCGCGAGGAGCCACGCCCAGCCATAGGGGCGCTCGAAGGCGGCGGAATAGGGGCGACTGAGGAACGCCAGCTCGCCCGCAACCTTGTCGGGGACGAGCATCGCGTCGGCACGGGCGCGGATATCAGCGGCGACAGGAAGATCGGGGAAGCGGCGCGCGAGGCGGAGGATCTGCCACCAGCCATGGACGCCGCTATGCCAGTCGAAACTGCCGTGGAAGATCGGGTGATGCTCGCGCGGTGGCCTCGCATCCTCGGGGCCGTTCAGCACCAGGTCCATCTTGTAGGGATATTCGCGGCCGAGGTGGGCGAGCGTTGCTGTCGCGAAGCGGGTGGCGTGTTCGGGGGTGAGGTGCATGGGACCTCCTTATCCGTTCGCATCGAGCGAAGTCGAGATGCCCATCGGTTGTGCGTGCCTTCGGGGTGTCTCGACTTCGCTCGACACGAACGGAAACAGGGGCGCTAGAAAGCGAACAAGTAGATGAAGACGATGTTGACCGCGAGCAGCGGCACCGCCGTACCGATCTGCGCCTTGATCACGCCATAGGGGTTTTTGAGTTCGAGCAGCGCGGCGGGCACCAGATTGAAGTTCGCCGCCATCGGGGTCATCAGCGTGCCGCAGAAGCCGGCGAGCATGCCGATCGCCGCGACGACCGCGGGGTCGCCGTCATATTGCTTGATGAGCAAGGGCATGCCGACCGCGGCGAGCATCACGGGGAACGCCGCGAAGGCATTGCCCATCACCATCGTGAACAGCGCCATGCCGAGCCCGAAGGCGAGCGTCGCACCGAACAGGCTGCCCTTTGGAATCGTGGTACCGATCAGGTCGCCGACGACTTCGCCGACTCCCGCGAGCGCGAAGACCGCACCGAGGCTGGCGAGCATCTGCGGCAGGATCGCCGCCCAGCCGACCGCGTCGAGCAGGCGGCGGCCCTGCTGAAGCGGGAGCAAAGGCGGCGGTTTGAGCCGCGCCATGCCGACCGCGAGCGCGATGAGGACACCGAGTGCGAGCGAGATCAGCGTCGCCTGCTTCGGATCGGCGAGGCCGGGGACCCATTTGAACAGGAAGGTGCCGATCAGCGCGGTCGCGGGGATGATGAGCGCGACGAGGAGCAGGAAATTGCCGTATTTCGTGGCACGTTCGGCCTGCACCTCGGCGGGAACTTCGCCGCCGGGGGCACGGCCGATCTGGCCCGCGCCGGCAATCGCGACGAGCGCGAGCACGAGCAGCCCGTTGCCGAAATCGCCGAGATAATCCCCCGCGATCATCGAGGTCGCGACCAGCCCCCAGAAGGCGGCGTTGCCGAAGCGTTTGGAATTGCTGCGGTCATAGAGGCCGAGCAGCGCGAAGAGCGCGAAGATCAGGCCCGCAAAGAGATAGACGTGCCCGAGCGTGATCATGCGCCGCCGTCCCCGGTCGCGCGGATCCTTCGGTCGAAGCGCCGGAGACGGAAGCCGTGGATCAGGAAGGCGGCGATCGCGGTCGGGATCGCCCAGAGCGAGAGGTGGAGCGGCTCGATCTGGTAGCCATAGCCTTCGAGGATGCTGCGCATCAGCAGGATCGAACCGAAAGCGAGAAAGATATCCTCGCCGAAAAAGACGCCGACATTGTCGGTCGCCGCGGCATAGGCCTTTACTTCTTCGCGCTCGTCGTCGGTCAGGGCCGGGCTCTGCGCTTCGGCCGCGGCTTCAGCCATCGGCGCGACGAGCGGACGGACGGTCTGGGCGTGGCCCGCGACCGAGGTGAGGCCGACGGCGGCGAAGGCCTGACGCAGGAAAAGATAGCCGGTGAGCAGGCGGCCCAGCGTTGCGCCCTTCAAGCGGCCGATGATGTTGCGCGCATGTTGTTGCAGGCCATAGGCCTCAAGCAGACCGATGACGGGAAGGACGATCCAGATAATCGAGACATAGCGCGTGTCGTTGAACGCCTTGCCGAACGCGGCGACGATGGCTGTGATATCGAGCCCTGCGGCGAGCCCGGTCGCGAGCGCCGAGGCCATGATCACGAGCAAAGGATTGAAGCGGAGCAGGAAGCCCGCGATGATGATCAGGATGCCGATCAGGACGAGCATATTATCGGCCTTGTCCAGGCCAGTTCCCCGGCGAAGGCCGGGGTCCAGAGCGGTACAAAGCGACGCCGGTTTTAGAACGCTCTGGACCCCGGCCTTCGCCGGGGAACAGCAACAGTGTTGGCCGCCCCATCAATCCCCCTCCGCTTTCCCGTAGCCGCCGCCGCCGGGGGTTTCGATCACGAAAGCATCGCCGGCTTTGAGTGTCGCGCTGCCCGTGGCGCCGAGCGTTTCGACCGAGCCATCGGCGCGCTCGACCCGGTTGCGGCCCGGTGCGCCGTCTCCGCCGCCGGCGAGGCCCGCGGGAGCGATCCTGCGGCGGTTGGCGAGGATGTTGGCGGTCATCGGCTCGCGGAAGCGGATGCGGCGGGTCGCGCCGTCGCCGCCGTGCCACTTGCCCGTACCGCCCGAGCCGCGGCGGATCGAAAATTCCTCGACGATGACGGGGAAGCGCGTTTCCATCACTTCGGGGTCGGTCATGCGGCTGTTGGTCATATGCGTCTGGATGACGCTGGTGCCGTCGAAGCCGGGACCGGCGCCCGAGCCGCCGGCGATCGTTTCGTAATATTGATGCGCGTCGCCGCCGAAGGTGAAATTGTTCATCGTTCCCTGCGCCCCCGCCATCGCGCCGAAGGCGATGAAAAGGGCGTCGGTGATGACCTGGCTCGTTTCGACATTGCCCGCGACGACCGCGGCGGGAAAGGCCGGCGAGAGCATCGAGTTTTCCGGAACGATCAGCGTCACCGGCGCGAGGCAGCCTTCGTTCATCGGGATCGGATCGTCGAGCATCGTGCGCAGGACATAGAGGACCGCAGCGCGGACGACGGGCAGCGGGGCGTTGAAATTGTCGGGCAGCGTCGCCGACGAACCGGTGAAGTCGATGGTGACATGGCGTGCCTCGCGATCGACCGTGACCGCGACGGCGACCTCGGCGCCATTGTCCATCGCATAGCGGAAAGCACCGTCGTCGAGGCGCGCGACGAGCAGACGCACCGCCGCTTCGGCCTGCCGCTGGCCGTGCGCCATATAGGCGGCGACGGTGGCGGCGCCGTGGGTGGTCGCAAGGTCGGCGAGCGCGCCGGCGCCGCGCTGACAGGCGGCGACCTGCGCCTTCAGGTCGGCGATGTTGAGCGCGGGGTTGCGCGCGGGCCATTCGCTGTCGAGCAGGTGTGCGTGGACCTTTGCGTCGAGAAAATTGCCGTCGTCGACGATCAGGACATTGTCGAAGAGAATGCCTTCGTCGGCGATGCTCGTGCTGTCAGGCGGCATCGAGCCCGGGGCGATGCCGCCGAGGTCGGCGTGATGGCCGCGTGCGGCGACGAAGAAGCTCGGCGCATTGCCCTCTACGAATACCGGCATGATGACGGTGATGTCGGGGAGGTGCGTGCCGCCGTCGTAGGGGGCGTTGAGGGCGTAGGCGTCGCCCTTGCGAATGCCGCGCCCGTCGCCCGTGCGTTGGCGCAGGATGGTGCGGACGCTCTCGCCCATCGAGCCGAGGTGGACGGGCATGTGCGGCGCATTGGCGACGAGGCTGCCGCCCGCGTCAAAGATCGCGCAGGAGAAGTCGAGCCGCTCGCGGATGTTGATCGACGAGGCGCTGTGCTGGAGCGCGCCGCCCATTTCCTCGGCGATCGCCATGAACAGGCTGTTGAAGATTTCGAGGCGGACGGGGTCGGGGGTCGATTGATCCTCCCCATCGACTTGCGATGGGGAGGGGGAGTGCTGGGTTGGATTGCCCCCAGCAATCCAAGTCCAGTCCGGGGGACTGGACGACCCAGCACTCCGCGAAGCGGTGGTGGAGGGGTCGCGAGCGTCAGCGAGCGCTGCGCGCTCGGCCCCTCCGTCAGCCCCTGCGGGGCTGCCACCTCCCCATCGCACGTCGATGGGGAGGATGTTCGATGTTTTTGCGAGGCGCAGCGTCCCTTCCTGCTCGACCGTCGCAGTCCAGCCCGGCTCGACGACCGTGGTCGAGAGCGCGTCGATGATGATCGCAGGGCCGGCGACGGTGCGGCCGGGAGCGAGAGCGCTACGCCGATGGAGCGGGACTCGATGCTCGCCCCCGGCGAGCGAGGCGGTGACGGTTTCGGGCTCGGTCTCGGCGGCGGCGGATGGTGGCGGCAGCGTCGCGGGCGCATCGCCGCGCTCGGTGAGTTCGACGCGGATGCGGTCTACGACGAGATTGGCGTGCGGGGCGTAGCCGAAGCGTTGGCGGAAGGCAGCGGCGAAGGCGCTTGCGACCTCGGCTGGCGGGGCGAGCGGGAGTTCGATCGCATTGTCGCTGTCGGCGAGTCGGACAAAGAGCAAGGTTTCGCGGGCGGTTTCGGCGTTCGCCGCGAGGTCGGCGCGGGCCGCGTCCGCTAATTCGGCTTCGGCGGCTGCGAGTGTGGCCGCGCAGTCTTCGTCGAGTTTCAGCGCCAGCGTCTGCTCGCGGATCGCCGAGGGGCGGGCGAGGCCCATGCCATAGGCCGAGAGCACCCCGGCAAGCGGGTGAAGGAGGATTTCGTCGATGCCGAGCGCGTCGGCGACGAGGCAGACATGCTGGCCCGCCGCGCCGCCGAAGCCGACGAGGCTGTAACCCTGCGTAATGTCGTGGCCGCGCGCGATGGTGATGCGCTTGATGGCGTTCGCCATCTGCTGCACCGCGATGGCGAGCAGCCCTTCGGCGAGCGTTTCGGGGGTGATGCCTCCGACCTCGGCCGCCATCGCGGCGAATTTCTGCACGACGATATCGCGGTCGAGCGGTTGGTCGCCGTTCGGGCCGAACAGCTTGGGGAAATGATCGGGCTGGATCTTGCCGAGCAGGACATTGCAGTCGGTGACGGTGAGCGGTCCGCCGCGGCCATAAGCGGCCGGGCCGGGGTTGGCGCCGGCGCTTTCGGGACCGACGAGCAGGCGCGCGCCGTCCCAGCGGCAGATCGAGCCGCCACCCGCCGCCACGGTGTGGATCCGCAGCATCGGGGAGCGGATGCGAGTGCCCGCGACGATCGTCTCGTTATCGCGCTCGAGACGGCCGGCATAATGGCTGACGTCGGTCGAGGTGCCCCCCATGTCGAAGCCGATGAGGCGGTTCTTACCCAAGGGGGCAGCGCTGCCGACCATGCCGACGATGCCGCCCGCGGGGCCCGAGAGGATCGCATCGCGGCCATGGAAGGCGCCGCCTGCGGCAAGGCCGCCTGAGCTTTTCATGAATTGCGGGTCGATGCCGTCACCGAGCTGCGCTGAGAATTGATCGACATAGTGGTGCAAGACTGGCGAAAGATAGGCGTCGGCGAGCGTCGTGTCGCCGCGTCCGACCAGCTTGATCAGCGCGCTGACGTCGTGGCTGGTCGAGATTTGCGCGAAGCCGATTTCGGCGGCGATTTCAGCAAGCCGCTGTTCGTGCGCGGGATAGCGGTAGCCGTGCATCAGCACGATCGCGATGCTGGTGAGACCGGCGTCGCGCGCCGACTGCAGCGCCGCGCGTGCGGCATCCTCGTCGAGCGGGGTCAGGATATCGCCGCCGGGGCCGGCGCGTTCGATGATTTCCGCCACTTCCGCATGGGGCGGCGGGGTGCGGTCGAGCCTGCGCGCGAACAGTTCGGAGCGGTCCTGATAGCCGATGGTCAGCGCATCGCCGAATCCCTTGGTGATCGCAAGCAAGGTCGGCTCGCCCTTGCGTTCGAGCAGTGCGTTGGTGGCGACGGTGCTGCCCATGCGGATCGCGAGCGGGGGAAGGGTACCGCCGCCCGAGCCGGTCAGGTCGTGGATCGCATTAACCGCTGCGTCGCCGGGGCGGGCGGGGTCTTCGCTGAGATATTTGGCGGTAACCACCGCGCCATCGGGAGCGCGCGCGACGACGTCGGTGAAGGTGCCGCCGCGGTCGATCCAGATATGCCAGTAAGGGTCAGAACCCATGGATTGCACGTCCGAGGCGCCGAAATGGCGAAGATATCGTGTTCGCGCTGCCGCCGCGGGTAGCAGCGCTACCCGCAAGGTTGCGCGAATGCGAGATCGAAGCCATTTCGGTGTCCCTTCGGGACTTGACCGATTTTGTCCATGGCGTTGTCGGCAAGTCTTGAAATATTGACATATTCCTGCGCCTTGCCTCCTAGCCCTAGACAAAATCGCTTCAAACCTCGGGCACGCAATCCATGGATTCTGACCCTAACGTCAGTCGGTGGGGGCATTGTCCGGCCAGCGAATGACGATGGCGAGGCGCTTGTCAACCGCGGTCCGCTCCCAGCTTCCCTTCAATTGCCGCTCGATCAGGGTGCGGATGAATTGCGTCCCGAAGCTTTCATGGTCGATCTGCGGCGTTTCGGGCAGGCCGCTTTCGACCCACGACAATTCGATGTCGCCCGCATCGCGCCGCCAGCCGACGGCGAGGTCGCCCCTGCCGGCGAGCGCGCCATATTTGATGCTGTTGGTGACGAATTCGTGGATCGCGAGCGAGATCGCCTGCGCGCCGTCGTCGTCGAGGCGGACTTCGGGGCCCTCGACGGCGGCGAGCTGGTCGGCGGAGCGGCCAGCGAGTTCGAGTTCGCGGCGGACGATCCGGCCAAGCTCGACATGATCGACCGCGCCGGTCACCAGCATCTGCTTCGCATCGGAGAGCGCGCGCATCCGGCCGTCGAACTTGGTTTCAAAGTCGCCGAGATCCTTCGCTTCGCGCAGCGTGATCCGCGCCAGCGCGCCGATGCGGGCAAAGGCGTTCTTCATCCGGTGCGCCATTTCGCCGATCATCAGCTCGCGATCCTCGGCATGGCGCGCCTGCTGTTCGGCGAGCGCCTGCGCGACGTCGATCCGGCGGCGCTGGACGCGGTGAAGCTGGGTCGCGAGCAGGGCGAGCGCGATACCGAACAGCAGGATGCCGAGCGGGCGGCCGAGCCGGTCGATGAACCGGCCGTAGGAGATGCGCATCGTCCATTCGCGGTCGGCGATGCGCAGCGTCTGTTCGTGCGCGTCCCAGCCGATCTTGCCCTGCCGGAAAACGACCGGGGCGGCCGGGCCGGCGCCGGCGCGCACTTCGATCCCGTCGATTGAATCGAGCTGGGTGCCGAGCACCGCGCGCATCAGGTCGTGGACCCGGAACGGCGCATAGACGAACGCCTCCACCGGGCGGGTGCCGGCGGTGGTCGCGATGGTGTCGCCGCCCGGTTCTTCACCGGGCAGCGGATCGCGGGTGTAGACGGGGATGTAGACGAGGAAACCGGGCTGCTTGACCTTGGCGGCTTTTTCCTGCGCGAGCTGGACGATACCGCTCGCCGCCGGGCGGCCCGTCTGCCAGGCGCGGCGCATCGCTGCGCGCCGGACCGGTTCGCTGTACATATCGAAGCCGAGCGCGACGTGGCGGCGCGGCGTGTAGGGCTCGACAAGGACGACCGCGAAGCCGATCGGCTGGTCGGTCGCCGGCCAGACCTTGATATCCTCGCCATAGTTTTCGCGCAGCTTTGCCTCGAGCGCGGCGGGGGTCGCGGCGCGCATCGCGGCGGCGATACCGACGCCCTCCATCCCCGGCGCCTGCACTTGCGGCTGCAGCGCGCCGAGATAGGCCTTGATGCCGGGACCGCTGGTCGCGCTGTCCGACTGATAGAGCGCACGCACGCCTTCGAGGATCGCGACCTGATCGCGCAGCCGCATATTGACCTGCATCGCGACGCGCGCGGCCTGATCCGATTCCTGCGACTGATTGTAGAAGAAGCTCGCGGCCGAAGCGGCGAGGGTGGCCAGCAGGATGAGCAGCCCGACGAAACGGACGAGCAGCCCCATCAACCGGTCTGCCCAGAGCGAAGGACGCATTGGCGATTATCCCCGCATGATATCTGCCGCGGCAGCGACCCCTGCAGCAATCTTTTCCACGCTGATGGGACGAAGGCAAGCGCCTTTCGCAGCAGCTCGGATGCGGACGCTGCGACGGGTTGCAACGGGCAACCTTTCTCCTATGCTGGACAGCCTGCCGAGGAGGAAAAAGATGATCGTTTACGGGTCGGTCGTGTCGCCATTTGTCCGCAAATTGCTGGGCTATCTTGGCGAAAAGGGGTTGGCGTTCGAGTTGAAGGGCGTCGGGATCGGCGACCCCGATCCGGGGTTCCGCGCGGCGTCGCCGCTGGGCAAGATGCCCGCGATGGACGACGACGGTTTCCTGCTCGCCGATTCGAGCGCGATCATCCAGTATCTTGAAGCCAAGCATCCCGAGCCGCCGCTGATCCCAGCCGATCCACAGCAGCGCGGACAGGTGATCTGGTGGGAGGAATTTGCCGATACGGTGTTTGCGCTGTGCAGCGGCAAGATGTTCTTCAACCGCATCGTCGCGCCGAAATTCCTCGGGCGCGAGGGCGACCTTGCCGCCGCGGCGCTGGCCGAGAGCGAGGAGCTGCCGAAATTGCTCGACTATCTCGAAGGCGCGATCCCGGCATCGGGGTTCCTCGTCGGCGACCGGTTGACGCTTGCCGACCTTGCCGTCGCGTCGCCGCTGATGAATTTTCGCCATTGCGGGACCGTCATCGACCCGGCGGTTCATCCGAAGATTGCGGCGTGGAGCGAAGCGATCCTGTCGCGGCCGAGCATGGCGCCGTGGATCGAAAAGGAAGAGCGGATGATGGCGAAGGTGCTCGCCGCCTAGGGTCCGTACTCAATTACAGCGGCGTCCCGCAGGGATTTGATCAAAATGGCCCATTGCTTCGTCGAGAAGTCTTGAAATATCGACATATGTCTTCGCCTTCTGTCCTCGCACTGGGCCATTTTGCTACAAACCTCGACGCCGCTGTGATTGAGTACGGACCCTAGGGTATCACGCTAGAGTTCGACGACGATCCGGATCCGGTCGGGGCGGGTGCCGACGGCGCGCGCAATCTGTTCGCGGCAACGGTCGAGCAGCTTCTGCAATCCCTCGGGCGCGGCGTCCTCGATCAGGTCGGCGGTCTGAACGCCGAGAATGGCGGCGAGCTTTGCCATGCTGCTCCGCTTGGGGCGCGCGCGGCCCTTTTCCCAGCTCGAAACCGACGCCGCGCCGACGCCCATGCGCACCGCGAGATCGGCCTGTTTGAGCCCGGCCATGGTGCGAAGCCGCTGCAGGCGGAGCCCGAAGCTGTCGTCCATTGCCGGGGCCGCGGTTTCTTCGTCGAAGACGGGCGCCGGGGCGGGAGCGCTCTTGAGTTCCACCGCGCTCAGCGTCGCGGGCGAGACGGGGCCTTCGAACTGGCATCCGAACAGCCGCCCGCTGGCCCAGATGACCACCGCGCTGATGTCGCCCGCGTGCGGCAGCGCGATTTCGATCCGGTCGCCGGACGCGAGTTCGATGTCGCTTTCGAACAGCAGGCCGGTGCCCGAGATATTGTGGATTTGTACCGCGATGCCTGTGCCGTCATGTTGGACGCCGTGGGCCAGAAGGCTGAGTTTTCGGCGCGCGTCCTGACGTTTGTCGGTGCTCTGCGGCGAGGGAAGAAAATATCCGGAAATGGCCATATCCGGTTGTTGGGTTTCGCCGGTTAAAAGAAGGTTAGCGGTCGCGGCGAAAGATGGGTTCTGACCCTGGGATATCCGGTCTTGTCATCCTCATCGCTTGCCGCGAAAGTGGATTTTTCCCCGGGAGACAAGTCCATGGATCGTCGCACACTTCTGGCCGCCGTACCCGCCGCCGCAATGTTGCCCACGGTCGGCTTCGCGCAGGAGGGCAAGCCGAAGGCCACCCCGAAAGCAGGCGGTGCCGCCGCGCAGCCGCCGGTCTGGGAAGCCGGCGCGGACCGCTTCGTCCGGCCCGATGTCCAGGGCGGCGACCGGCCGGTCGGCGCAAGCTTTGCGTCGCGGACCGCGGCCTACGGGCTGAGCGGTGCCGCGGGGACGGCGCATCCGCTGGCGACGCAGGCGGGGATCGACATGTTGAAGCGCGGCGGATCGGCGGTGGACGCGGCGATCGCGATCAACGCCTGCCTCGGGCTGCTCGAACCGACGGCGAACGGCATCGGCGGCGACGTCTATGCGATGATCTGGGACCCGAAGGCAAAGAAGCTGGCGGGTCTGGCCGGTTCGGGGAAAAGCCCGCGTGGGCTCGACCTCGCGACGGTGCGCAGCCGCGCCAAGGGCGGCACGCTGCCGGCCCATGGCGCGATCAGCGTGTCGGTGCCGGGGGCGGTCGATGGCTGGTGGACGATGCACCAGCGCTACGGCAAGCTGCCGTGGAAGGAATTGTTCGAACCGGTGATCGCGCATGCCGAGGCAGGGGCGCCGGTGCCCGACATGATCGCTTATTATATCCGCCGCAGCCTGACGGGCTTTCGCCAGCCGGGGCGCGGCATCGAGGAGGTCGACAATGCGCTGCGGACCTATGGCCTCGAAGACGGCAAGGGACCGGCGGCGGGGCAGGTCTTTCGCAACCCCGACCTAGCGCGCACTTTCCGCCTGATCGCCGAGGGTGGCCGCGATGCCTTTTACGAAGGCGAGATCGCGCGGACGATCGACGCCTATTTCAAGCGGATCGGCGGCTGGTTGCGCTACGAGGACATGGCCGCGCACAAATCCGAATGGATCGAGCCGCACCGGACGGCCTATCGCGGCACCGACGTCTATGCGCTCGGCGCCAACACGCAGGGCATCGCGACGCTGCAAATGCTCAATATCCTCGAGAATTTCGACCTGAAGGGCGCAGGATTCCAGTCGGCGCTTTCGATCCACCTGCAGGCCGAGGCGAAGCGCCTCGCTTACGAGGATCGCGCGCGATATTACGCCGATCCGCACTTCGCCCAGGTGCCGGTCAAATGGCTGATCTCCAAGGAATATGCTGTCGAGCGCGCCAAGCTGATCCGCCCCGACCGGCTGCTGTCGCCGGTCCATCCGGGGCAGGCGCCGAGCCGCGGCGATACGACCTATTTCAGTTGCGCCGACAAGGACGGCATGATGGTGTCGATGATCCAGTCGAACTTCCGCGGCATGGGGTCGGGGCTCGTCGCCGACGGGCTCGGCTTCATGTTCCAGGACCGCGGGCAGCTCTTCAGCTTGGCTGACGGGCATCCGAACATCTATGCGCCGGGCAAGCGGCCGTTCCAGACGATCATCCCGGGTTTCGCGGCGCGTGGTCAGGTGCCGTGGATGAGCTTTGGCGTGATGGGCGGCGACATGCAGCCGCAGGGGCAGACGCAGATCGTCGTCAACCGCGTCGATTACGGGCTGGAAATTCAGGCGGCGGGCGATTCGCCGCGCTGGCACCATGAGGGGTCGTCGGAAACGATGGGCGAGGACGCCCCCGACCTCGGCACGAACGGCCTGCTCCGCCTCGAAAGCGGGGTGCCCGAGGCGACGCGGCAGCGGCTCGCCGATATCGGCTGGACGCTGGGCGAGCCCGATGGCGGGTTCGGCCGTTACCAGTGCGTCGAACACCGGATGGACGGCGACACGCGCGTCTACGCCGCGGCAAGCGAGATGCGCGCCGACGGCTGTGCGCTGGCTTATTGAGCGGCGACTGAATCCTCCCTGCGGCGAAGCCGTGGGGAGGGGGACCATCCGTAGGATGGTGGAGGGGCCGCGAGGCTTGCGCCATTAGCCCCTCCGTCAGCCCTATGGGCTGCCACCTCCCCATCGCTGCGCGACAGGGAGGGTATGTCTCCCTTCGTCATCCCGGACTTGATCCGGGATCCATGACAATGCCCGTTGCTTGGACCCCGGATCAAGTCCGGGGTGACGAAAGTTGGTGGCGCGACCGCCGCTCGCTATTTCGCCGCTGCTTCCGCTCAGCCGAGCGCGGGCAGCGGCGCGAGCGCCGCGTCGCCGGCGAGCGCCGAGGGGGCGAGGCCGGTCGCCGCAGGCACGATCTGCTGCAGGTAGAAGCGCGTCGAGGCGATTTTCGCTTCGAGGAAGGCGGCGTCGCCATTGCCTTCGTCGAGCGCGGTCTTCGCCGCCTTGTGCTGGAGCGCCATCAGCCAGCCGCACGTCGCGGTCGAAAGCATGGTGAGATAGGGGTAGCTGCCCGCGAGCCGGTCGCCGGTGTTCGCATTGACCATCCAGTCGGTGACCGCGCGGCAGGCGTCGACGAGCTGCTGGAGTTCGGGGAAGTCGGCGGCGCCGTGCGCGATGTCGTCGATCAGGCCACGGACAAGGTCGCCGCCCGCCATGCCGAGCTTGCGCCCGACGAGATCGGCGGCCTGGATGCCGTTGGTGCCTTCATAGATCGGCGCGATACGCGCGTCGCGATAATGCTGTGCGGCGCCGGTTTCCTCGATGAAGCCCATGCCGCCGTGCACCTGCACGCCAAGGCTGGCGACCTCGCAGCCGATGTCGGTCGCATGCGCCTTGACCAGCGGGATGAGCACCTCGGCGCGCATCGCTGCGGCCTCGTCGCCCAATTTTCCGAAGTCGATTTGCGCTGCGGCATAATAGGTCAGCGCGCGTGCGGCCTCGGTCTGCGCGCGCATCCGCCACAGCATGCGGCGGACGTCGGGGTGCTGGTCGATCGTCACCGGGGTGCGGTCGGGCGAACCAGCGAGCGACGACTGGACGCGTTCGGCGGCGTAGCGCTGCGCCTGCTGCGTCGCACGCTCGGCGATCTGAACGCCCTGACAGCCGACCATCAGACGGGCGTTGTTCATCATCACGAACATCGCGCGCATGCCGCCCATCTCGTCGCCGACGATCTCGCCGAGGCAATCCTCGCCGTCGCCATAGACCATCACCGCGGTCGGCGAGCCGTGGATACCAAGCTTGTGCTCGATCGAGGCACAATGGACACCGTTCGAAATCGTCGGATTGCCGGCCTCGTCGAGGCGGTATTTGGGGACGAGGAACAGCGAGATACCACGCGTTCCCTCGGGCGCGCCGGGCGTACGCGCGAGGACGAGGTGAACGATATTGTCGGTGAGGTCATGCTCGCCGAAGGTGATGAAGATCTTCTGGCCCTTGATCCTGTAGAGGCCCGCGTGCTCGCCCTCGGTCACTTTCTCGGCGGTCGAGCGCAGCGCGCCGACGTCGCTGCCCGCGGCGGGCTCGGTCAGGTTCATCGTGCCGTTCCACTCGCCGTTGACCAGCTTGGGCAGCCAGGTCTGGCGCTGCTCCTCGGTGCCATAGGCCATCAGCGCGTGGATCGCGCCCGCGGTCAGAATTGGGCAAAGCGTGAAGCCCATGTTGCCGCTGCCGAGCGTCTCGATCACCACGGTCGCGAGCGTGAAGGGCAGGTCCTGCCCGCCATATTCGCCGGGGCCGTCGAGGCTGCCCCAGCCCGCCTCGACGAACTGCCGGTACGCTTCCTTGAAGCCCGGCGGCATGGTGACCTTGCCATTGTCCCATTTGGGGTATTGGACGTCGCCGACGCGGTTGAGCGGGGCGTAAACCTCGGCAGCGAAGTCGCCGATGCCGGTGACGATCGCTTCGACCATGTCGGGGGTCGCCGCGGCGAATTTGTCGTGGCTGGCCATCGCGTCGACGCGGGCGATATGGTCGAGAACGAACAATTGTTCGGTGGTGGGCGGAGTATAGGTCATCTCTTGTCCCGACTTTACTGGTGAATCCCCATTCGCGGGCGCTATAGCGCGGCATGGCTGAGGGTCAAACGAGAGCATGAATACCGAAACCTGCCCCTACGGCAGCGACGCGATTTCGCGCGCGGCGGCGCTGGTCGCACGCGGCCAGCCGGTCGCGGTGCCGACCGAGACCGTCTATGGCCTCGCCGCCGACGCGCGCGATTCGGGGGCGGTCGCGGGTATCTATGCGGCGAAAGGCCGGCCTGATTTCAACCCACTGATCGTCCATGTCCCGCATCTGGCGGCGGCCGAAAAGCTGGGGGTCTTCGGCGCTGCCGAGCGCGCGCTGGCAGCGGCCTTCTGGCCCGGGCCGCTGACGTTGGTCGTGCCGCGCACCCACGACTGCCCGGTCGCGAGCATCGCGACGGCGGGGCTGGGGACGATCGCGATCCGGGTGCCCGGGCATCGCGCGATGCAGGCGCTGCTCGTCGCCACCGGCGCGCCGCTGGCGGCGCCGAGCGCCAATGCCAGCGGGAAGGTGAGTCCGACAAGGGCGGAGCATGTGCTCGCCAGCCTCGACGGGCGGATCGCGCTGGTGATCGACGACGGACCCACGACGGCGGGGGTCGAATCGACGATCGCGCGGGTCGGGGACGGCGCGGTCGAAATGCTGCGGCCGGGCCCGGTGACCGCCGCGATGCTCGGCGAGGCGAGCGGGCTGCCGGTGACGGGGGTGGCGGGATCGGAGGTCGTCGCGCCGGGCATGCTCGCCAGCCATTATGCGCCGGGGAAACCGGTGCGGTTGGGCGCGACGGAATTTGCCGACGACGAATATGGGATAGGCTTCGGCGCCGTCGCGGGCGATTATGATCTGAGCGCGGCGGGCGACCTGACCGAGGCGGCGGCGCGACTGTTCGACGCGCTGCACGCGGGCGCAGCGAGCGCGAAGGGGCGGATTGCGGTGGCGGCGATCCCCGAGGACGGGCTGGGCGCCGCGATCAACGACCGGCTGGCGAGAGCTGCGGTGTAAGTTCCCCTCCCGCTTGCGGGAGGGGTTAGGGGAGGGCCTGTGTCAGCCATTCCCCAAGTCGACATGCCCTCCCCCGACCGCTCCCATAAATGGGAGAGGAGAAGCTAGGCCGCCGCCGGCTCGATCGGGTCGCCGTGCGGCGCCTTGCGGATGACGATCAGACAGGCCGCGACGATCAGCGCGGCGCCTGCGAGCGTCGGCAATGCTACCGCCTCATCGAAGAAGAACCAGCCGAACAGCATCGCCCACAGGAAACCGGTATATTCGGTCGTCGCAAGGATCTGCGTCTCGGCGCGGGCATAGGCCCAGCTCAGGAGCAGCAGCGAGGTGGTCGCCAGCACTGCGGCGCCGAAGATATGCGGCGCCTGTCCGGCGTCGGGCACCGCGAGGAACCATGGCGCGCCGAGCGCGAGGATCGCGGCGACGAAGAAATTCTGGAAGAAGGCGATCTCCAGCGGCTCGGCCATCTTGGCCTGCCGCCGCGCGAGGATGAGATTATAGGCGTAGAAGATCGCCGACAGGAATACGGCGCCGACCGCCCAGAGCGCCTCGTCCGAATAGTCGCTGCCGCCCAGTTTGCCCGCGACGATCACGACCACCCCCGCAAGACCGAGCAGCGAGGCGGCGATCGAGCGCGGTCCGATCTTCTCGCCGAGGAAAATCGCGGCCATATAAAGCGCCATCAGCGGGGCGACGAAGGCGAGGGCGATGGCTTCGGCCATCGGCAGCCGCGCGAGCCCCCAGAAAAAGCTGAGCGCCATCCCCGATACGAACAGCGAGCGCCATGCGTGGATCTGCATCGCCGCGCTGTCGGGCCATTTCGGCCGCGTCGCCAGATAGATCGCGCCGCTGACCAGCGTCCCCGTCCCGGTGCGCCAGAGCACTGCATTATAGGCGCCGATGTCGATCGACAGCCCCTTCATCAGCACGTCCATCGCCGAAAAGGTCGCAATGCCCGCGCACGCGATCAGGAACGGGACAAGGGGAGAGGCCGAATCGGGGCGCATGGCAGCGGCTGTAGCCGAGAATGATGCGTGGAGCGCGTCTTGCTTTAGAGATGGTGGTTCGAATGTCGGCTTTGGGGTGGGGAGCGGACGTTGCTTCCCACATTTTCGTCATCCCGGACTTGATCCGGGATCCACTGCGGCGCCGAAGTCATGGACCCCGGATCAAGTCCGGGGTGACGAAGACATTATCCTCCCTGCAGCGAAGCCGTGGGGAGAATTTCAATGCCCACTGCCGGCCGTCTCCAGTTCTCCGCGTCCAGCCGCGCCCGTCTCAAAGCTGGGGTGTGCGATTTACCGAAACGTCGCTTGCCTGGCGCCGTCGATGTTGAGCTTCTGCCCCGAACAATAGGGGTTCGCGTCGCTGACGAACCAGACGACCGCCGCGGCGACGTCGGCGGGGACGGCGACGCGGCCGAAGGGCATTCTGGTGTCGAGGTGGTGGATGTCGTCGTTGCCGGTGATCGCGCGCGAGAGCTTTTCGCCCATGTCGCTGACGGTGAGCGCGGGGGCGACGATGTTGACGCGGACGCCGTGCTTGAGCTCCTCTTTCGCGAGGGTCAGCGCGAGCGCCTCGCCGGCCGCTTTCGCCATCGTATAGGGGGCGCCGTTCGGGGCGTTGGCAAGCGTCGCGATGCTCGAAATGACGATAATGTCGCTGCGGTCGTGCCGGCGAAGCTGCGGCAGCGCAAGGCGCGACAGGCGGTGCGGGCCGGCGGCATGGACGGCGAAGAGCTTGTCGACCTCGGCGGGGTCGGTGTCGGCGACCGCGAGGCCGCGGCTGGCGATGCCGGCATTGTTGACGAGGATCGACAGCGGGCCGAGGTCGGCTTCGATGCCTGCGACCATCGCGGCGCAGGCGGCCTCGTCGATGACCGACGCCTGATAGGCCTTTGCCCTGCGGCCGAGCGCCCGGATCGCGGCGACGGTTTCGGCGGCGGCTTCCTCGCCACGCGTATAGTTGACCGCGACATCGGCGCCCGCTTCGGCGAGGCCGATCGCAATGCCGCGGCCGATCCCGCGCGACGCGCCGGTGACGAGCGCGACGCGCCCCGCAAGGTTCATGTCGGTCATCAGTCTCTCCCCATAAGTTCTTGATAGATTTCAACGTCGCTGCGGCTGGCGGCATTGCGCCACTTCGGTGCGGCCTTGCGGTTGAGGACGCGGCCCTCGTCATCGAGGATCGCGACGGTCGGCGTGCCCCTGATCCGGAAGCCGAAGCGTTTCGGCACCCCGGGGCTGCGGCCGAGACCGCGGACATGCGGCATGCCGATATCGGCATAGACGATCTCGTAGCGGTCGCGGACCGGCGCGAAGCGCGCGGTTCCGAGCAGGTTGGCAAGCCAGGCGCTGTCGTGACAATTGTTCGCGCCCATGACGAGGAGGACCGGCTTACCCGCCTGCCGCGCCCTCGCGAGTGCGGCGTCGATCGCCGGCATCGGGTCGGCGACGAAGGCGTCGGTCTGATACGGGTCTTCGACGCCGGGGATGGCGCGCGTTTCGCCGGCGGCGGCAGGCGCGAGCGCCAGCAGCGCGATGGCGAGGGGAAGGGCGAACCGGCGCGTCATGGTCGGACGATAGGTTTTGCATGACGTTTCCGTCAACGTAAGATAGCCTCCGTCCCCATGAGCTGGAAAAAAGAGATCGAGGAACTCGCGCAGCGCCGCGCGATGGCCGAGAAGATGGGCGGCGCGGAAAAGGTCGCGCGCCAGCACGGGCGCGGCAAGATGGACGCGCGGGCGCGGCTCGCCGGGCTGGTCGACGCGGACAGTTTTCGCGAGATCGGCAAGATCGCGGGGCGCGGCAGTTACGGCGCCGACGGCGAACTCGAAGATCTGGCGGCGTCTAACTTCATCTTCGGGCGGGCGAATATCGACGGTCGCCCGGTCGTCGCCTCGGCCGACGATTTCACGGTGCGCGGCGGCGCTGCCGACGCGGCGCTGCACCGCAAGTTCGTCCAGTGCGAGGCGATGGCGCACGAATATCGCCTGCCGCTGATCCGCATGATCGACGGCACCGGCGGCGGCGGGTCGGTCAAGACGCTGGAGGATATGGGCTATACCTATATCCCGCACGTTCCGGGGTGGCACGAGATCATCGCCAATCTCGATACCGTGCCGGTGGTGGCGCTCGCGCTCGGACCAACCGCGGGGCTGGGCGCGGCGCGCGTTGTCGCGAGCCATTACAGCGTGATGGTGCGCGGGCTGTCGCAGCTCTTCGCGGCGGGGCCAGCGGTTGCGGCGGCGATCGGCGACACGCTGGATCGCGAGGAATTGGGCGGAACCGATGTGCATACGCGCAACGGCGTCGTCGATGACGAGGTGGCGTCGGAGGCCGAAGCCTTCGCCGCGGCGCGGCGTTTCCTGTCATACCTGCCGTCGTCGATCCATGAGCGCGCGGCGCGGACCGAAAGCCGCGATCCGGTGGATCGCCGCGAGGAGGCGCTGCTGTCGGTCGTGCCGCGCGAGGCGAAGATGGTCTATTCGATGCGGCGCATCGCCAATGCGGTGTTCGATCAAGGCAGTTTCTTCGAAATGGGCGCGCGCTGGGGGCGGGCGGTGATCACCGCCTTCGCGCGGCTCGACGGTTATCCGGTTGCGGTGCTCGCGAGCGATCCATCCTATCTCGGCGGATCGTGGGACGCGAAGACGAGCGAGAAGGCCGAGCGCTTCGTGAAACTGGCGGACCAGTTCCGGCTGCCGATCGTCCATCTCGTCGACAATCCGGGCTTCATGATCGGCGGCGAGGCCGAGCGGACGGGGACGATCCGTTACGGGGTGCAGGCGATGAACGCCATCTATCGCGCGACGGTGCCGCTGGCGTCGGTCGTGGTGCGGCGGGCTTACGGGATCGCGGGGAGCGCGATGTCGAACGCCGAGCGTTTCCAGTATCGCTTCGCCTGGCCGTCGGGCGACTGGGGCAGCCTGCCGATCGAGGGCGGGGTCGAGGTTGCCTACAAGAGCGAGCTGGAGGCGGCTGCGGATCCGGCGGCCCATCTCGAGGCGATCCGCGAAAGATTGAACCGGGTGCGTTCGCCGTTCCGGACGGCGGAGAAGTTCGGCGTCGAGGATATCATCGACCCGCGCGATACGCGGCCGTTGCTGTGCGAATTTGCCGAACTGGCCTGGCGGGTGCTGAACAGCCGTTTGTAGAAAAGGGCTCGTCATTGCGAGCGAAGCGAAGCAATCCAGAGCGGAATAGGCGACTCTGGATTGCCGCGGGCCTTTGGCCCTCGCAATGACGGGGAGGGGAGAGGCATGACCACCGCACGCCATTACGGGATGGACTGGCTGCGGATCGGCGCGTTTGCGCTGCTGATCCTCTATCATATCGGCATGTATTTCGTGCCGTGGGACTGGCATGTGAAGATCGCCGAGCCGATCGACTGGGTCGCGATCCCGATGCTGGCAACCAATGGCTGGCGGCTGGCCCTGCTGTTCCTCGTCTCGGGCTATGCCAGCGCGGCGCTGTTCGCGAAGCTCGGTGGCAGCGGAACCTTCGCGCGGTCGCGCAGCGCGCGGCTGCTGGTACCGCTGCTGTTCGGCATGGCCGTCGTCATCCCGCCGCAGCCGTGGATCGACCTTGTCGGGCAGCATGGCTACCGCCAAGGCTTCCTGCACTTCTGGCTGCACGACTATTTCGGTTTCCGGTTCATCGACGGCATTGCGCTGCCGACCTGGCAGCATCTGTGGTTCGTCGTCTATCTGTGGGTTTATACGATGCTCGCGGCGTTGCTGCTCGCGGTCGTGCCCGAAGGCGTCCGGGCGCGGATCGCCGACGCGGCGGCGCGGTGGCTGGGCGGCTGGGGGCTGCTCGTATGGCCGCTTGCGGCGTGGCTGGTCGTCTATGCGCTGTTTCCGGGCCATGACGAGACGCATGCGCTGTTCGACGACGGGCCGTCGCACCTCCATTATCTGGTGGCCTTTGCCGCCGGCTGGCTGCTCCGCGTCCGGCCGTTGCTGTTCGACGCGGTGGCGCGCTGGTGGAAGGTCGCGGCGGTGCTGGCCGTTGTCGCCTTCGTACCCGTGGCATGGATCGAATGGACTTGGCCGGGCGACACGATCGCGCCCGACTGGGTGTTTCCGCCCTATCACATCGCGCGGCTGGTGCAGGGCTGGGCGGCGATCGTCGCGCTGGTCGGGATCGCCGACCATTATTGGAATCGCGACCACCGCTGGCGCGCGACGCTCGCCGAGGCAGTGTTCCCTTTTTACATCATCCATCAGACGATCATCGTCGTGGTGGGCTGGTACCTGCTGCGCGGCGAGGTTTCAGCGCTGCCGTCGTTCCTGATCCTTTTTGCCGCGACCGTATCGGGATGCTGGCTTTTCTACGCGATCGGGCGCAGCATCGGCTGGCTGCGGCCGCTGATCGGATTGCAGCGCGGGTAGGGGAGACGACATGGGAGCATTGAAAGCGGTCATGGCGGTTGTCGGCGTCGCGGCGTTGCTGATGGGCGGGCTCTGGATGCTGCAGGGGCTCGATATCATACGCTGGCCGGCGAGCAGCTTCATGCTCGGCGATACGACCTGGACGCGCAACGGCGCGATCCTTGCCGCCGTCGGCGCGGCGCTGGTCTGGTTCTCGCGCAACCGTCGAGCCTGAACCATCGACTACAAATGTAGTTGATCCGTGTTGTAAGTGTGATACACCTCGTTCCGACAGGGGCCGATGGAGACAAGAATCATGCGCATTTTGCCTGCCTTGCTGATTGCCGCGAGCGTTGCTGCGGTTGCCGCCTTGCCCACGGCCCCGGTGCTGGCCGCCGACGATGACAGCGCCAACGCCATCGCCGAAAAATATGCCGCGCTGCTCGAGAGTGATTATGTCTATCCCGAGACCGGCAAGCGCTATGCCGCGGCGATCCGCGCGGCCATCGCCGCGGGCCGCTATGCGCCGCTCTCCGGCGAGGCATTGGGCGAGGCGATCGATGCCGATGTCAATGCCGTGTCTCCCGACGGGCATCTGAGGGTCCGCGTGCCGGAGGGCGCCGCCGCGCCGGGCGGCACTGCGCCGACGCGCTACCCGCCGCGGGTGCCGATCGAACAGCCGGGGTGGATCGCGCCGGGGATCGCCTATATCCGCTTCAACATCTTCCCCGACGATCCGGCGGTGACCGCGGCGGCGGCGAAATTCATCGCCGATCATGCCGACGCGAGGGCGATCATTTTCGACCTGCGCACCAACGGCGGCGGCGGCATGGACCAGATGGACGTGATGTTCCCCTGGCTGTTTTCGGCGCCGACCCGGCTGGTGACGATGGCGACGCGCGCCTCGGTCGATGCCGAGGGCGGTTCGCCGATCGAAGGCATCCCCTCAATGCGCAAGGTCGACGGCGATCCGGGGATGGTGACGCGCGAACATTGGGCGACCCCGAACGGCGACGCGCGGCTGCGCGATGCAAAAGTCTATGTGCTGACATCGGGCGGCACCGCGTCGGCGGCCGAGCATTTCTCGCTGGCAATGAAGCACACGGGGCGCGGGACGCTGGTCGGCGCGCCGACCGCGGGCGCCAATCATTTCGGCCGCGGCGAGGAACTGGGCAGCGGTTATGAGGCGTTCATCCCGGTCGGGCGCACCTATGATCCGGTGACGGGCAAGGATTGGGAAGGCGACGGAGTGCAACCCGATATCGCGGTTCCGCCCGCCGAGGCGCTGGTGCGCGTACTCACCGACCTGGGCGTCGAGGCGGGCGAAGCGAAGAAACTGTCCGACACGCATATGCCGAGCCGGCCGATGGAGCGGCGCAAGCCCGCTCCGGCGCGCTGACCTACTCGATCGTCATCCCGGCGAAGGCCGGGATCTCGCCTTCGCCATAAAACGCACCGGCGAGGTCCCGGCCTTCGCCGGGATGACGGGAGTGGTAGCTTCAGCTTGCATGCAGATAGGGCAGATTGTCGCGAAAGGCGGCCTCGATATTATTGCCGTCGGGGTCGAGCAGGAAGGCGCCATAATAGCCCTCGGCGCCTTCGCGCGGACCCGGCGCGCCATGATCAGTCCCGCCCGCCGCGATGCCTGCCGCGTGAAACGCGTCGACAGCGTCTTTCGACGGCGCGACGAAAGCGACGTGCATCTGGTTGACGCCGGTGCGCGAGCCGTCGGCCCAATAGCTCGGGCGAAGCGTGCCGACCCACAGATAGGGGATCGGCTCCGCCTTGCTTTTGCCGAAGATAAAGGCCTGCTCGCCATTGTCGGCGGTGACGAGACCGAGCGGCTTGCCGATCGCATCGTAAAAGGCGCGGGCGCGGGCGAGGTCGCTGACGACGATTCCGGTATGGTCGAACATGCCGAGAAAACGCGGCGCCCGTGGCCATCGTTCCGCCATTCGTCGGTTGGTCGGCACCTGAACTGTATTGGTCGAATAACACGCCTCTGATGGCGGCGGTCCGGCTATTCCCGGTCCGGCATATATTCAGGGAGGTTGGCCATGCTGAAACCATCGCACAAGATTCGCCTGCTCACCGTTTGCGGCCTTGCCTTGGCGGGCGCGATCGCCTTGCCGTCCATGCCCTCCGCCGCCCAGATGATGGGAACCGCAAAGCCATCGCGACCCGCCGCCGATATTGCCGAGGACGCGGCACGCAAGCCCGGGATGATGCTGCGCTTTGCGAACGTCAAGGCAGGGCAGCGTGTCGTCGAAATCCTGCCCGGCGGCGGTTATTTCACGCGCGTCCTGTCGGCGGCGGTCGGTCCGCGCGGCACGGTCGTCGCGGTGATCCCGCGCGAATCCGATCCGCTGCGCAAGCTGGTGCGCGAGCCGGGCCGCGGCAATGTGAAGCTCCAGATCGGGGCGCTCGCCGACCTCGCCCGCGCGGGCCCCGCCGACGTCGTGTGGACATCGCGCAATTATCACGACCTGAAAGGCGGCGATGCGTCTTCGGACCTCGCCGAGCAGGTCAACCGCGCGGCGTTCGCGGCGCTGAAGCCCGGCGGCACCTATATCGTCACCGACCACAGCGCCGCAGCGGGATCGGGCGCGCGCGACGCCGGCAGCCTGCACCGCATCGATGCCGAGGCGGTGAAGACCGAGGTGCAGGCGGCGGGATTCGTCCTCGACGGCGAAAGCAACCTGCTGGCGAACGTAAGCGACGACCGGACGAAGCCGGTGTTCGATCCCGCGGTGCAGGGCAAGACCGACCAGTTCGTGCTGCGGTTCCGCAAGCCGAAGTGAAGGCGTCAGGCGTGCGCGCTGGCGGCAAGTCCCGTCAGCGCCGCGCCATCGACGCGCATCACCGTCCATTCGTCCATCAGCTTTGCCCCGAGGCTCTGGTAAAAGCCGATCGACGGGGTGTTCCAGTCGAGCACCCACCATTCGAGCCGCGCGCAATCGCGTTCGACGCAGAGCTTGGCGAGATGCGCGAGCAGCGCCTTGCCGAGCCCCGAGCCGCGCGCTCCGGGGCGGACGAACAGATCTTCGAGATAGATGCCGGGCCGCCCCTCGAAGGTCGAGAAATTGTGGAAGAACAGCGCGAAGCCCTGCGCCGTGCCCTCGATCTCGCCGATCAGGACTTCGGCATAGGGGCGCGGGCCGAACAGCTTTTCGCCCAGCTTTGCCTCATCGAAGCGCACCTCGTGGGCGAGCTTTTCATAGTCGGCAAGGTCGCGGATGAACTGCGCGATCAGCGGCAGGTCGGCGGGGGTGGCGGGGCGGATCGAAAGCGTCATCGCGCCCGTCTGTCGAACGCCGCCGCCGCTGTCAAATGCGCTTTCGCACGCGCAGCAGGACGAGCGCCGCGATGACGAGCGCCGGCTGGCCGATCACCGCCGGCGCATCGGCCCAGAAGGTCGCGGGACCGCAGATACCGGCGGCGACCTCATAGATATGCAGCAGGCCATGGAAGCTCAGCCACAGCCCGCCGACCACCGCTGCGCGCCAGCGCCGAACGGGGTCGAATGCCGCGTAAAAGAGGATCAGCCCCGACCCGAGATAGGCGAGGCCGATGTCGCGGATGAAATGGGCGTTCGGCGGGCCGGTGGTGACGACGGTGGGGACGAAGACATACCAGTCGAGCGGCTTGACCAGCATGAAGGCGCCGTTGGCGACGGTGGTGACCGCCGCGATCAACAGCAGCAACTGGGCGATGCGGTCGAAGCTATCGAACTTGTCGGGCATGGCGGTGCTCCTCGCGATGGCGCGAGGCTAGCGCTTGCTGACAGCGATGTAAAAGGCGATTGTGCACCAATTCTCGTCATCCCGGACTTGATCCGGGATCCATGACGACCGGCGCTGTCTGGACCCCGGATCAAGTCCGGGGTGACGGAGGGCTGGCCCGCTCTACGCCGCCTTGCCGTGCAGCGTGTCCATGCTCACCGCGCTGCCGGCGTCGATTTCAGCCGCCTTGGCTTCGACGAGCCGGACGATATGCGCGATCATGTCGGCGTCTTCGACATGATGATCGGTGACGCCCGAGAGATAGACCATATGCTTGCCGTTGCCGCCGCCGGTGATGCCGATGTCGGTTTCGCGCGCCTCGCCGGGGCCGTTTACGACGCAGCCGAGGACAGAGAGCGACATCGGGGTCTTGATATGGCCGAGCGCATCTTCGAGCGCCTGGACGGTGCGGATGACGTCGAAGCCCTGCCGCGCGCAGCTCGGGCACGATACGACGCGAACGCCGCGGGTGCGCAGCCCGAGCGCTTTCAGGATTTCATAGCCGACGCGCACTTCCTCTTCGGGTTCGGCCGACAGGCTGACACGGATCGTGTCGCCGACGCCGCCCCACAGCAGATTGCCGATGCCAAGCGCCGATTTGACAGTGCCGCCGATCAGCCCGCCCGCCTCGGTAATGCCGAGGTGGAGCGGGCAGTCGACCGCGTCGGCGAGCTGCATATAGGCTGCGACCGCAAGGAAGACGTCGCTCGCCTTCACCGCGACCTTATATTCGTGGAAGTCGTGATCCTGCAGCAGCTTGATATGGTCGAGCGCGCTTTCGACGAGCGCCTCGGGGCAAGGCTCACCATATTTTTCGAGCAGGTCCTTTTCGAGACTGCCGGCATTGACGCCGATGCGGATCGCGCAGCCGTTGGCCTTGGCGGCGCGGACGACCTCGCCGACACGTTCGCTGCTGCCGATGTTGCCGGGGTTGATCCGCAGGCACGCGGCACCGGCGTCGGCGGCTTCGAGCGCGCGTTTATAATGGAAATGGATGTCGGCGATGATCGGGATGCGCGCCGCGCGGACGATCTTGCCGAGCGCCGCGGTGCTGTCGGTGTCGGGGCAGGAGACGCGGATGAGGTCGGCGCCCGCCTCTTCGCAGCGGCGGATCTGGTCGATCGTTGCCACCGCATCCGACGTCAGCGTGTTGGTCATCGTCTGCACCGTGATCGGCGCGCCGCCGCCGACCGGGACGCTGCCGACCATGATCTGGCGGCTGGTCCGCCGCGCGATGTCGCGCCAAGGGCGCAGGCCGGGATTGTGATCGCTCATGATGCTGCTCGACGATGCTCGTGAAGGGGGAGATATGCGCCGCTCTTTAGCCCCGCGGGCGGCGCTTGGCAAAGCGAAGCGTGCAGACCGGCAATGTGGCGGCAATGTCACACCCGATGGCCGGAATGGACCGCAGGTGCAGTTTCCGATTGTGCATTGCGTCAAAATCGGCACTTTTTAGCGCGTTCGTCGCTGCAGGCCCGCATCAGACAGGTGAGAGCGCGTTCGGCAGGGTGGGGACGATCCGGAAAAACAATGTGAGGGGATCATCCATGAAGTTTCTCAGCAAGGCGTGCCTCGGCGTGCTGCTCGCGGCGTCCGCAATGTCGACGCCGGCCATGGCGGAGGAAGAGGAGGGCGGCGTTTCCGCCGGTCCGATCACCGTTTCGGGCGGGATCGAGGTCGTCTCCGACTACCGGTTTCGCGGCATATCGCTGACCGGCGGCGATGTCGCGGTCCAGCCGACGCTCACCGTCAGCCACGACAGCGGCCTTTATCTCGGCGCCTGGGGCTCGAACCTCGAAGACACGCCGACCT
This sequence comes from Sphingopyxis macrogoltabida, assembly GCF_001307295.1. Lineage (NCBI taxonomy): Bacteria > Pseudomonadati > Pseudomonadota > Alphaproteobacteria > Sphingomonadales > Sphingopyxidaceae > Sphingopyxis > Sphingopyxis macrogoltabida. The sequence continues at coordinate 1,289,041 of NZ_CP012700.1, forward strand.
ATGGCAAGACCGAGATCGACATCTATGGCGGCTATGCGACCGAAATCGCGCCGGGGACCGAATTCGACATCGGGCTGACCTATTACGGCTATCCCGGCGGCGAGAAGGCGGCGGGCCCGGCCGATTATTTCGAGATCATCGGCAAGGTGTCGCACACGCTAGGGCCGGTCGAGGCGACGGGCACCGTCGGCTATGCCTGGGATCAGCAGTCACTGGGCGGTGAAGACAGCATCTATCTCAGCGCCGGGCTTTCGGCGGGCATTCCGACGACGCCGGTGACGCTGTCGGCGCAGGCGGGCTACACCGACGGCGGGCTCGGCGCGCTGGCGCCGGCGGGCCATTATTGGGACTGGTCGATCGGCGCCTCGGCAAGCTTCGGGCCGATCACCGCCGGGGTCAAATATGTCGACACCGACATTCCGACCACCGGGGTGAAGGCGGTCGACAAATATTTCGATTCGGGCGTCGTCTTCTCGCTCGGCTTTTCGTTCTGATCATGCGGAGGCCCGCTGCCCGAGCGGCAGCGGGTTTTTTCAGCCCAGCGGCTTGTCGTAAATCTGATAGACGCGGTTTACCGTCGCGTTGATCGCTTCGGCGACCGCATTCATGCCCTGATTGTCGTCGAGCACCCAGCCGATGTCGCCTTCTGCGGCGCCATATTCGGCGACGCCGTCGCGGCGGATATATTCGATCATCATGAAGGCGAGGGTGCTCGCCATGCGGCTGTTCTGCAATTTCTTGACGACGCCCATCAGCGGCACGCGCAGCCGCCGGCTTTTGGGTTTGCGCAGCCACCAGAGCAGGCGCGCCCAGTTGAAGGGCCATAGCGACCCGTCCATGTCGATCAGCTTTTCGTTGATATTCGGCAGCACGATCATGAACGCGACCGCTTCGCCATCGACTTCCGCGACGCGGATCAGATCCTCGAAGACGATGTCTTTCAGCTTCTTGCCGATATAGGCGATCTCGCTGTCGGTGAGCGGGACAAAGCCCCAATTGTCCGACCAGGCATCGTTGAGGATGCCCATGATCAGGCGCGCTTCCTCGTTGAACCGGCGCTTGTCGACGCGGCGGATGCGGATGCGTTCGTTCTTTTCGCCCGCCGCGACAATGCGGTTCACCAGCGGCGGAAAGCCATCCAATATCTCGACCGAGAAGTTCTGGAGCTTCTTGACCGGCCGATAGCCCTCGGCCTCGATCCAGTCGCGGTAGAGCGGACTGTTGTGGCCGAGCATGATCGTCGGCGGCCGTTCGAACCCCTCGACCAGCAGGCCGGGTTCGTCCCAGATCGAAATCGACAGCGGCCCGAGCGCGCGGTGCATCCCCTGCCTGCGCAGCCAGTCCTCGGCGGCGACGAGCAGCGCATGGGTCACCTCGGCGTCCTCGGCCTCGAGCAAGCCCCAGTTGCCGGTGCCGGGGCCCATGCCTTGCTCGACAGGCTGCGCGAGCGCGAGATCGTCGATATGCGCCGAAATCCGGCCCACCGTCCGCCCGTCGAGCCGGGCGAGGAAAAACTGCGCTTTGCCATGTTCGAACCACGGATTCTCGCCGGGGGTAAGCAGGCCGTAGACTTCGCCCTTCAGCGGCGGCACCCACGCCGGATCGCCGCGATTGAGCCGGAAAGCCAGTTCGACGAACTCGCGCAGATCGGCCTTGGACTTGACGGGATGGATAGTGACGGGGCCTTGCGAATGTCCGCTCATACTGGTTTCCTGAAGAAGGCTTCCTATCTTTGCTGGCGACGCATTAGGGCATTGATGAGGCACTGGCGACCCGCATTCGGCCATTTTGCTGCCACGAAATCATGATGAAGAGCAGCCTATGTTTGCGATGAACACTCTTGTCGACCGGGCGTCGGAGCCGTCCGCGGCGGCGACCCCGAAATCGGCGATCGCCGACGATATGGCGATGATCCGCGCGGCGTCGGAGTTGACGCGCGACCTGACCGCGCCCAGCCCGCGCATCTACTGGAGCGATTTCCTGCTCTCGGCCTTCGTCGGCTATGCCGGCATCGCCGCGGCGATTTTCGCGCCGTCGACGCCGTGGGTGCTCGCCGCGTCGCTGGTCGCCGTGCTCGCCCTCTATCGCGCCGGCAGCTTCATCCACGAGATCACGCATATCCGGAAGAATGCGCTGCCGGGGTTCCGCCTCGGCTGGAACCTGCTCATCGGCGTGCCGCTGCTGATCCCGTCGTTCATGTATGAGGGCATTCACAGCCTGCACCACAATCGCACCAAATATGGCACGGTCGACGATCCCGAATATCTGCCCCTCGCGCTGATGAAGCCGTGGACGGTGCCGTTGTTCGTCGTCGCGGCCGCCTTTGGCCCGCTGGCCTTCGTCTTCCGCTATGCGGTGCTGACCCCGCTGTCGTTCCTGATCCCGCCGCTGCGCCGGATCGTCGTCGAACGCTATTCGGGGCTGATCATCAACCCGATGTTCCGGCGCAAGCCGCCCGAAGGCGAATTCCGCCGCCAATGGGCGTGGCAGGAAGGCGGCGCGTGGGCGTGGTCGACCTTGCTGATCGCCGCGGGCGTTTTCGGCTGGGTGCCGCTGCGCGCGCTGATCATCTTCGGCGCCATCGCGTCGGCGACCGTCGTGCTCAACCAGATTCGTACCCTCGTTGCGCATCTGTGGGAAAATGACGGCGGCGTGCTCACCGTGACCGCGCAGTTCCTCGACAGCGTCAACGTTCCGCCGCCGGGGCTGTTGCCCGAACTATGGGCGCCCGTGGGGCTGCGCTATCATGCGCTCCACCATCTGCTGCCGGGGGTTCCCTATCATGCGCTCCCGGAGGCGCATCGCCGCCTTAAGGACGCGCTGCCTGCGGACTCGCAATATCATGGCGCCAATTACGCCGGGCTTCCGGGGCTGGTCGCGCGGCTGGTGGCGGGGTCGACACGAGGCGGGGCGGCGGCCTGAATTTAAAGGCTGCTAGCGGTGCGGCAGATGTCGGCCTTGGGATGGGAAACTGCCTCTAAAGTTCGTCATGCTGAACTTGTTTCAGCATCCATGACCAGCACTCTCGGCTAGCGCTGCGTCGCAGGAAACGGCAGGCCATGGACCCTGAAACAAGTTCAGGGTGACGAAGAAACAAACGTCAGCAACCGGCCGGAAGCGCACGTCTCGCACTTCTTCATTTCGTCATTCGCGCGAAGGCGGGAATCCCGCTTTTCCTCCACCGTTGTCAAGCGGGATCCCCGCCTTCGCGGGGATGACGAAGGTTTGCAAACGGCCGAAAGCAGCCCCACCGCCTGAGCAAGAAAAAGCTATTCCTCGGTCCGGATCAAGATCATCTCACCGATCAGCGCGAAGAGGATGAACGGTCCCCATGCCGCGAGGAAGGGCGTGTAGGCGCCGAGATCGCCCATCGCGAGGGCGAAATTGTCGGCGACGAAATAGGCGAAGCCCAATGCCATGCCGAGGATCGCGCGGACGAACAGTTTACCCGAGCGCGCGAGGCCGAAGGCCGCGACGGCGCCCAAGAGCGGCATCAATATCGCCGACAGCGGCCCCGAAATCTTGTGCCAGAGCACGCCCTTCAGCGCGTCGACCGGCCGCCCGGCGGCTTCGAGATCGGCGATCGCCGACTGGAGCTGGAGGAAGGGCAGTTCGTCGCCGTCGACCTGCGCCAGCGTGAACTGGTCGGGACGCACGCCCTTCGCCGCGACGATGTTGCCGAGCGATTCGAGCGTTCCCGAGCGGCGCAGGAAGCGCTTGGCATTGGTGAGCTCCCAGCCGCCGTCGACCGCACGGGCGCTGTCGGCCGACAGGATCGACGAGAGGACGCCCTGCGTGCGTTCGTAGATCGCGACCTTGCCCAAGACGACAGTCGGCCCGCCGGTCTGCACCGTCTGCGCGTTGATCAGGTCGTCGCCGGCGCGCACCCAGATGTTGCTGCGCAGTCCGCTGTCGGCGGGCACCTGCGCGTATTGCACCTTCTGCCACGCGCTGAGCGCGGCGTTGGCGCGCGTCACGATGCGTTCGTTGAAGACGAAGCTGATCCCGGCGACGAGCAGCGCGGCGAGGAACAGCGGCGCGAGCACCTGGTGCGCCGACATGCCCGACGCCTTCATCGCGATCACCTCGCTGTTCTGGTTGAGCGTGATCAGCGTCAGGATCGTCCCGAGCAGCACCGAAAAGGGCAGGAAGGTCTCGACGATCTGCGGCAGGCGCAAGCCGACATAGCGCCAGACGTCGCTGTCGCTGTTGCCCGCGACCGCGAGGATCTTGCCGCTCTCGCCGAGCAGGTCGAGCGTCTGCAGGATCAGCACCAGCGCGAACAGGATCGCGAAGCTGCGGACGAGGAACAGGCGTCCGACGTAAAGCGCCATCGTGCGCGACGGGAAGAAATGGAGCTGGTGCATCAGGCGATCTTGGGCTTGCGCTGGAAAATGGTGAGCAGCTTGCGGACTTTCTGGCCGGCCTTGGCGGCGACGCGTTCGAGCGCGCCGATCGGCTGGCCGCCGGGGACGTGCGCGACGGTATAATACATCCACACCGCGAGCGCCGCGAACAAGAGGAAGGGCACCCATAGCGCGATGATCGGGTCGACGGTACCGCGGGCGCCGAGATCCTCGGCATATTGGTTGATCTTGTGCTGGGTGACGAGGAGGACGATCGACAGAAAGACGCCGAGCGACGAGGTCGACCGCTTCGGGGGGATGGCGAGCGCGATCGCAATCAGCGGGATCAGGAACATCGACATCACCTCGACGATACGAAAATGGAAATTCGCGCGTATTTCCAGCCGGGTGGCGGCGGATTCGGCCTTGTCCTTGCCGGCGACGAACAGTTCGGGGATCGTCATTTCGCGGTCCGACCCGCCGCGGGTGCGGAAAGCTTCGATCTTGGGCAGCGGGATCGGCAGATCGTGGTTGTCGAAACTGAGCACGCGCGGCACCGCGAATTTCGGCGATTCGTGGATCAGCACGCCCTGCGTCAGGCGGAGGATGATCGTGTCGGGATCGTCGGTCGCGAGGAACTGCCCCTGCGAGGCGGTCGCCGAGACACTCTGCCCATCCTTTTGCTCGCCGCGCACGAAGATGCCGCGCAGGCTGCGGCCGTCGTTGTAGCTTTCCTCGATCCGCAACGTCATGCGCTCTCCGAGCTTGGTGAATTCGCCGACCTTGATCGACGCGCCGAGCGCGCCCGAGCGCAGCTCGAACTGGAGGCCTTCATAAGCATAGCGCGCAACTGGCTGAATAAAGCCGACAATCGCGAGATTGAGCGCGGCCAGCGCAACGGCATAGGCAAAGGGTACGCGCATCAGCCGCCCGAAGCTCATGCCGACGCCCTTCAGCACGTCGAGTTCGCTCGACGTCGCGAGCCGGCGGAAGGCGAGCAGGATGCCGAGCATCAGCCCGATGGGGATGCCGAGCGAGAGATATTCGGGGATCAGGTTGGCGAGCATCCGCCACACGACGCTGACCGGGCCGCCTTCGGTGGCAACGAAATCGAACAGCCGCAGCATTTTTTCGAGCACGAGCAGCATCGCCGACAGGACGAGCGTGCCGAGCATGGGAAAGAAGATGAGCCGCGCGATATAGCGGTCGATGGCAGGTAGCTTATTCAATCTTTCGTCGCCCCATCACCATGATTTGGCCGCAAATGGTTCCGATATACCGATTCAAGGGCGACAGGGACCCGTGCCGGCACATGCTTTTTGCGTGGCTGGCATGGCTATAGCGTCTGGAGGTTTTGAGGTCATGTCGAAATTTGTATCCGCCTCGCTGTGCATTGCTCTGTTGGCTTTCGCAGCCTCGGCGCAGGCCGAAGGCCGGGTCATCTCGAACGATCTGTCGAAGTGCAAGAGCGGACCGTCGACCCTGGTCCAGATCAGCGGCGTCAAGGCGTCGACCGGCAAGATTCGCGTGCAAAGCTATCGCGGCACCGCCGCCGACTGGCTTGCCAAGGGCCGCTGGATCACGCGTATCGAAGTGCCGGCGCGCGCCGGGTCGATGACCGTCTGCGTGCCGCTGCCCGAAGCCGGGACCTATGGCATTGCGGTGCGTCACGACGTCAACGGTAACGGCAAGACCGATCTGTCGAAGGACGGCGGCGGGATGTCGAACAATCCCAGCATCAACGTCTTCAACCTCGGCAAGCCGAGCTACAAGAAGACGGCCTTTTCGGTTGGAGACGCCCCCCGGACGATCTCCATCACGATGAAATATATGTAAGGGGCAATGGCCAGCGTCGCGCTTCTTTCCAATCCGCGTTCGACGGGCAACCGTGCCCTGTTGCCCCGGGTTCGCGAATATTGCGCGGCGCACCCCGACATTTTTCATTACGAGGTCGAGGACGTCGACCAGATCGGCGAGGCGATCCGCACCATCGCGATGGTCAGCCCGCGGATCATCGTGATCAATGGCGGCGACGGCACGGTGCAGGCGGCGCTGACCGAACTTTATTCGGGCGGCCATTTCGGTGGTTCGCCGCCGCCGGTCGCGGTGCTTCCCAACGGCAAGACCAATTTGATCGCGCTCGACCTCGGCGCCGAAGGCGACCCGCTGAAGGCGCTCGAACGCGTCGTCGAACTGGTCGAATCGGGGCGGCTCGAGGATCATGTGATCGAGCGCCAGCTGATTTCGCTCGACAGCGGCGGCGAGACGCGGCCGGTGCTCGGCATGTTCCTGGGCGGCGCCTATCTGGCCGACGTCATGCTCTATTGCCGCAACCGCATCTATCCGCTCGGCCTGCCGAACGGACTGTCGCATTTTCTGGCTGCGGTGCTCGGGCTGTTTTCGATCATCTTCGGCCTCGGCGGCGGACGCCTGCCGCCCAAGCCCGAACCGATGACCGTGTCGCTGGTGCGGCAGGGCGAGTTCAAGGGCAAATTCTCGCTGCTCATCGTCACGACGCTCGAAAAGCTGCTGCTCAGCATCCGGACGAGCGACGGCGGCGGGACGAACGGTCATATGAAATTGCTGGCGACCGACAGCAGCGTCGGCGCGCTGTTCCGCATGCTCGGCGCGACCTGGCGGGGGACGCTGGGGCAGAAAGAGCTGGAGGGCGTGCATTTCCAGCAAGGCGACGAGATCCGCATCGAGGGCGAGCGGTCGAACGTCATCCTCGACGGCGAGATTTTCGAGGCGAAGGGCGGCCAACCGATCATCCTGACCTCGACGCAGCCGGTGCCGTTCCTGCGCCTCGCCGCCTGAGAAGCATCGCGTCATGACCGATATCGGGGAACTGGTCCGCGCCGAATTATCGGCCCCGGTCGATCCGCGCGTCGCGGCGATGGCGGCGGCGATTGCGGCCGAATATCCGGGCAGTGCGCGCGCGGTGCTGTTTTACGGAAGCTGCCTCCGCGAAAGCGAGCTCGACGGGCTGATGCTCGATTTCTACCTGATCGTGTCGGATTATGGCGATGCCTATCCGAAGCGCTGGCAGGCCGTCGCGAACCGGCTGATCCCGCCGAACGTCTATCCGTTCCAGCATGACGGGCTGATTGCCAAATATGCGGTGCTCAGCGAAGCCGATTTTCACCGGTTGAACGGGCCGGAAACACGCAATGTGTCGGTCTGGGCGCGTTTCGCGCAGCCGTCGCGACTGGTCTGGGCGGTCGACGATACCGCGGCGGACCGCGCAGTCGCAGCGGTCGCCCGCGCCGCGCCGGCGTTGCTCGCGGCGGCGGGGGGCGTCGCAGGCGAAGCGCCGCTCGACTGGTGGCGGCGCGCCTTTGCGCTGACCTATTCGGTTGAACTCCGCGCCGAGCGGACGGGGCGTGCGCAGTCGGTGGTTGACGCCGATGCCGGGCGCTATCTCGCTTTCAGCACCCCGGCGATCGCCGCGATCCCGGCGGGCGTGCGGAGCGGGGGATGGGCGCGGCGCCGCGCCGAAGGTAAGGCGCTCAGCATCGTCCGGCTGGCCAAGGCGAGCCTGACCTATGCCGGCGGGATCGATTATCTGGCGTGGAAGATCAACCGCCACGCGGGCACGAAGATCGAGATCAAGCCTTGGCAACGCCGCTGGCCGCTCGTCGCGGCGCTGACGTTAGTGCCGCGATTGATGAAAAGCGGTGCGATACGGTAACCCTGTCGTCATCCCGGCGAAGGCCGGGATCTCAACGTCACACTATTACGCTCCGGCGAGATCCCGGCCTTCGCCGGGATGACAGAAAGAGCTAGCTTGCCAGCCGTTGTCCATCGCCCGGCCGCGTATCGCCGCTCCGCCGGATCGCCTGGTCGAGCGCGCTCAGCGTGAAGGGCTTGCGCAGCACGTCATGGTCGCCGAAGGCGGCGTCTTCGCTGGCATCGCCGGCATAGCCGGTGACGAACAGCACCGACAGTTCGGGCCAGCGCTGCTTGAGTTGCGCGACCATTTCGGGCCCGGTGAGTTCGGGCATCAACACGTCGGAGAGGATAAGGTCGAAACCGCCGCCGGCGGCGAACTGCCCCTCGACAAGGGCCTCGGCCTCCAGCGGATTGCCGCACGCGACGGGCCTGTGGCCCAGTTCGGCGACCGCGTCGACGGTCGCGGCAAGGACGCGCTGGTCGTCCTCGACGACGAGGATGCTGAGCGCATCGGCGAGGGTGGGGTGCGCCACACCTTCGCCGGTATCGCCGTCGGCGTCGGCGGCGTCCTCGGCGCGGGCGACGGGCAGCAGCATCGCGACGCTCGTTCCTTCGCCCTCGGTCGACGAAATCTGCACCTCGCCGCCCGACTGGCGGCAAAAGGCGAAGACCTGGCTCATGCCGAGACCGGTGCCCTGGCCGGCGGGCTTGGTGGTGTAGAAGGGATCGAAGACGCGTTCGAGGACTTCGGGCGACATGCCGCAGCCGGTATCGATCACCTGCACCGCCAGCGCCGCGGTTTCCTCTTCCTCGTCGCGCAGGGTACGGATGGTCAGCGACCCGTGGCCGTCCATCGCGTCGCGCGCATTGACCGCGAGGTTGAGCAAAGCGTTTTCGAACTGGCGCCGGTCGAGCAGGCAAGTAAGGTCGGCCGCCTGAAGATCGAGCGTCAGTGCGATCCGGTCACCGATCGTCCGCTCTATGAGTTCGGCGAACGACGCGATGCATTCGTCGACCACCGTCATTTCGGGGCGTGCCGGTTCGGATCGCGCAAAGGTCAGCAGCCGCCGGGTCAGGTCGGCGGCGCGGTTAGCGCCGTCGAGGGCGTTGGCGAGGTGACGCTGTGCCTTGTCGGGGGCTTCCGACAACCAGCGCTGCGCAAGTTCGAGCCCGCCGACGACGACCGCGAGCATATTGTTGAAGTCGTGCGCGATGCCGCCGGTAAGCTGGCCGACGGCCTCCATCTTCTGCGCCTGGCGCAGTTGTTCCTCGGCCGAGAGGCGCTCGGTCATTTCGCCGCGCAGTGCGGTGTTCGCCTGTTCCAGTTCGGCGGTGCGCGCCTCGACGGCGGCTTCGAGTTGCATCGCACGGTCGCTTTCGGCGAGCTGCTCGCGTCGCGCCAGCCGCCGTTCGGCATCGGCGCGGACGAGCGAAAAGGTCGCGCCGATCGCGATCACCGCGGCGCCGGCGCCGAGCAGTGAGAAGAGCAGCATCGCTTGGTTGAGGCTGGCGCGATCGGCCGCCGCGAGGCGGTTGCGTTCGCGGAGCAAGGTGCGTTCGTTGTCGATAATCCGCGTCAGCAGCTTGTCGATCTTGCCGAGCCCCTGATCGTGCCCGGCGGCGTGATATTTGGAAATGGCGGCGACGGTCTGGCGGTAGTTGGCGCTGAGCGCCGCGTCGCCGAGCTGGGCGCCGCGCCGGTCCATTTCGTGCGTCAGTTCCGCGACCAGCTTTGCCTGCGCCGGATTGTCGCGGACGTTGCGCTGGAGCTGGACGCGATATTGGCGCGCGCGGCCCCATTGCTGCTCGAAGACGCGCCCGTCTTCCTTCTGCAAACCGACCGCGAAGCGGCCGAGCGCGGCTTCCGCACGCGCGAGCGAGGCGTCGAGCGAGCGGGTCTGCGAGATGACCTCCATGCTCTGCGTCTGCCAGCCGAGCGAGCGTTCGTAATTGTCGTTGGCGCGCGACAGCAGCAGGACGAGCGCCGCGACGACGCCGACCAGGATGGTCGCGACCCCGATCGTCAGCCAGAAGCGAACACGCTCCCGCCGGCTTTCGGTCTCGATATCGAAATCCCTCTCGAACACCCGCCGTCTTTACCGGACAAGCGCCCGGCCGCAAAGCGGCGAAGCGGGCAGCGCGCCGACGATGCTTCGATTCAACCCGAAAAGGAATCCGCTGGTCGGGTCGTGCGGGGGTTTCAGCCGATGATGCCGACGCGTTTGCCCGCGCGCTCGAAGCGCGTAAGGATCTCGCCGACCTGCTCGCTCGAATGCTCGGCGCAGAGCGAGCAGCGCAGCAGCGTCATACCCGCGGGGGTCGCCGGCGGACGCGCGAGATTGACGTAGAGCCCTTCCTCGAGCAGCGCTTCCCACATCATCGCGCCCTTTTCGAGGTCGGGCATGATCACCGCAATGATCGCCGACTGCGGCTCTTCGGTGCCGAGCTGGAAGCCAAGGTCCTTGAGGCCCTTGTGCAGCGTCTTCGAATTTTCCCACAGGTGCGCGCGCTTGTTCGACCCGTGCATCAGCTTGCGGATGCTCGTCGCAGCGGTCGCGACGACGCTCGGCGGCAGCGAGGCGGTGAAGACATAGGGACGGCAGACGAGCCGCATGATTTCGAATTTCGGGTGGTTCGACACGCAGAAGCCGCCGACGGTGCCGACGCTCTTGCTGAACGTTCCGATGATGAAATCGACGTCGTCGATGACGCCCTGCGCCTCGGCGACGCCGCGGCCATGCTCGCCAATGAAACCCATCGAATGCGCTTCGTCGACCAGAACCATCGCGCCGGCTTCCTTGGAGACGCGGATCATCTCTTTCAGCGGCGCGACGTCGCCGAGCATCGAATAGACGCCTTCGAGCACGACGAGCTTGCCCGCTTCGGGGGGCAGGCGCTTCAGCCGCTTTTCGAGCGCCTCGACGTCGTTGTGGCGGAAGGCGACGATTTCGGCGTCGCCCATCTTGCACCCGTCATAGATCGACGCATGGCTGTCGATGTCGAGGATGACATAATCGCCCTTGCCGGCGATCGTCGAAATGATGCCGAGATTCGCCTGATAGCCGGTCGAAAACACCATGGCATGATCCATGGCGTAAAATTCCTTGAGCGCTTCCTCGCACTCCTTGTGCCCCTGATAGGTGCCGTTGAGGACGCGGCTGCCGGTCGTGCCGCTGCCGAACTTGTCGAGCGCGTCCTTGCCGGCGGCGATGACGTCGTCGTCGAAGGTCATCCCCATATAATTATAAGTGCCGAGCAGGATCGTCTCGCGCCCGTTGCAGATCGCGACGGTCGGCGAGACAACCTTTTCCATCACCAGGCTGAACGGGTCCGTGACGCCGGTCGCGAGCAGCGCCTCGCGCTGCTGGATCAGCGGGTCGAACTTGCTGAAAAGATCGGTCATCGCGGTGTCAGCCCTGCAGTTTCTCGACCGCGGCGACGAGCTGGCCGACGGTTTCGATTTCGGCCTGCATGTTCATGCTGATGATGATGTCGAACGTGTCCTCGACCTCGGCTACGAAATCCATCACCGTCAGGCTGTCCCATTCGAGGTCGCCGGCAAAGGTGGTCGCATCGGTCAACTCGACGCCCTTTTTGTTGAAGGGGGCGATCAGGCCGTAAATTTGGTCGCGAAGGGCGGTGCTCATGCAGGTGCGTCCCGTAAAGAAATAAGATTGCGCGCGGGAATGCCGCGCTGCCGCCCGATTGGCAAGCGAATGCGGCGGGAACAGGGCAGCATCTTGCCGGTTGCGGTACTTCATGCCATTCCTGTGACAGGGTCGCTGGCAGGGGGCATGGCAGCATGGACAGCGCAGAATCAACGACATCGCCGGCGCCGCCGCCGATTTCCTTCCCGCCGAACGCCGTGCATCTCGTCCGCACGAACCAGCAGATCACGATGCAATTGTCGCAGATGGCCGACCAGAAGGCATCGATCCTGATGGGCGCGACCTTCGTCGTCTTCACGCTTGCGATCGGGCAGGCCCGGTCGGGGGGCGGGGCGCTGGCGATGCCGCTCGCGATCCTTGCGACCTTTTCCTTCCTGTCGGCGCTGTTTGCGATTTCGGCGGTGCTGCCGCGCGTCGGCAAGGCGCCGCCGGTCGTCTATCGCGACGGCAAGGATCACAGCAATATCCTCTTCTTCGGCCGCTTCGCGCAGATGGACGAGGACGAGTTCATCGGGGCGGTGAAGGCGCGCCTCCGGACCGAGGAAGATCTGTACGAGACGATGCTGCGCGACACCTATCAGAACGGCATCGTGCTGGCGCGGCGCAAATACCGCTATCTCGCTTATGCCTACCGACTGTTCGTGGTCGGGCTGACGCTGACCTTCATCGCCTTCGCCGTCGAGATGGCGATGCTGTGGAGCAAATAGCCGTCCTGCGCATTATCCCGGGACGATGACCGACGTCTTCATCAGCTACAAGCGCGAGGAGCGCGGCCGCTGCGTCGCCATCTATAACGCGCTTGTCGATCTGAAACTGGCGGTCTGGTTCGATGCCCATATCGAGCCCGGCACCGATTTCGACCGCGAGATCGAGCGCGAGGTGCGCTCGGCGAAAGCCGTTCTCGTGCTCTGGTCGGCGCTCGCCGCCGACAGCGACTGGATCCGCGCCGAGGCGCGCACCGGGCGGCAGAACGAGCGGCTCGTCGCGGCGCGGCTCGACGATTGCCTGCCGCCGCTGGAATTCGCCTCGGTGCAGGCGGTCGACCTGTTCGACCGCCGCGATTTCCACACTGGCGAGGGCTGGCGGCAGGTGGTCGGGCGGATCGGTCGCCTCGTCGGGCGGCCGGGGCTGGGCGATTATGTCCGCTGCGAACAGGCGGCCGATGCGGGGCTGTGGCGCGGCTGGATTGCCGCCAATCCGGGCGATCCGCTCGTCGAAACCGCGCAGCAGCGTGTCGCTGCACTGGCGCATCGCGCGCTGCCGGGCCCGGCCCGGGCCGCTCCCGCAAATCCGGTGGCGGCGGAAGCTGCTCGCGGCGGGCCGGCACGCTATTGGCCGTTGTTCGCCGGGAGTATCCTGCTGCTCGTCGCGGTCGCCGCACTCACCTTTGGACGTGACGACCCCGATCCGCCGCAGCAGGCGCCCGTCGCCGCGACCGCATCGTCGGACCTTCCCATCCTGCCGCGACCGGCGGAGGTCGTTCCGATGGCGGCGGCCGGCGGCGGCAAGCCGCTCTTCTGCCGTCCCGATGATCCCTTTGTCCTGTCCTTCGTTGCCCGGCGCACCGACATGCCGCCCGTGGGCAATCTGACGATCGGCAACGCCTGGCTTGCGTGGCGCGAATGCCGTGGTCCGGTTCGCGTCGAAGGTCATGTCGAAAGCGGCGGCGGCACTCTGGCCGATAGCCGGAGGATGGCCGATATCGTCGCGAACGAATTGCGCGCGCGCGGGATCGATCCGAAAGCGATTGCGACCGCAGGATATGGTGATGCCCGGCCGCTGGCGGGGAGGGCGGTCGATGCGATCGCCAATCGCCGCGTCGAAATCTACCTCGACCCATCGCGCTGACCAACGGCCGATGTGGCCGATTTGCCACCATGGACGGGAATTTCGCTTCGCGCGCTGCCGGGGGATTGAAGCGCCGCGCGCCCGCGCCTATCCGGGCCGGCTATGCTCGAGCAGGCCCACCCCCTGACTGCGGATCGTCCGCAGAATTTCCGCGCTGAATTCCGCGCGACGTGGGCGCTTGCGCTGCCGCTGGCGGCGGCGAACCTGCTCCAGATGATGGTGCACGCGATCGACGTGATCTTCGTCGCCCGGCTGGGCGATACGGCGCTCGCCGCTTCGTCGCTCGGCGTTTCAATCTTCGGGCTGCTTCTCTGGACAGGGACGGGTCTGGTCGGCGCGGCGGCGCCGCTGATCGCGGCGGAACTCGGCCGCCGCAAGCACAGCGTGCGCGAAGTACGGCGCACGGTGCGCATGGCACTCTGGCTGAGCGCGCTGGTGTCGCTCATTTTCATGGGCGTGTGCGCAGCGGGCGGCCCGATCATGCGCGCGACCGGCCAGCCCGCCGACCTGACGGCGCGCGCGGCGAGCTTCCTCCTCATCCTGATGTTCGGCATGTTTCCGATGATCGCGGCGAGCGTGCTGCGTATCTTCGTTTCGGCGCTCGGCCGGCCGACGATTGCGACGGCGATCACCTTCTTCGCGCTCGGCGTCAATGCGCTCGGCAACTGGGTGCTCGTCTTCGGCCATCTCGGCCTCCCCGCGCTCGGGCTCCACGGTTCGGCGATTTCGAGCGTGATGACCAGCGCGCTGATGCTGCTCGCCTATGTCGTCGTCATCCAGACCGACCGGCGGCTGCGGCGTTACCGCCTGTTCGGCAACTGGTGGCGCTCCGAATGGTCGCGCTTCTTCGAGATGCTGCGCATCGGCACGCCGATCAGTCTGACCATCCTTGCTGAAGCGGGGCTGTTCACCGGCGCCGCTTTCCTGATGGGGCGGATCGGCGAGACCGAACTGGCGGGGCACACGATCGCGCTGCAGGTCGCGGCGCTCGCGTTCCAGATCCCGTTCGGGGTGGCGCAGGCGGCGACGATCCGCGTCGGGCTGGCCTATGGCGCGCGCGACCATCGCGGCATCGGCTTCGCGGGGCAGGCGTCGCTGCTGCTCGGCATCGGCTTCATGGCCTTTACCGCGCTGATCATGTGGCTGTTCCCGAAGCTGGTGCTGTCGATCTATGTCGACGTCGATGCGGCGCGCAATGCCGCGCTGGTCGGCTTTGCGATGCAGTTTCTCGTCGTCGCGGCGGCGTTCCAGCTCTTCGACGGCGCACAGGCGGTGGCGGCGGGGGTGCTGCGCGGGCTGCAGGACACGCGCATCCCGATGATCATCGCGGTGTGCGGTTACTGGATCGCCGGATACGGCACCGCCATCTACCTCGGCTTCTGGACGCCGCTGCGCGGTGTCGGGGTGTGGATCGGGCTGGCGGTCGGGCTGATCGTCGTGTCGGCGGTGCTGCTGACGCGCTGGCGGATGCGCGGCCGTCTCGGCCTTCTTCCGGCCTGACGCAAAAAAGTTGACCGCCGCTGCTTGACGGCCTTCTGACTCCCACCCATATGCCCGCCTGTTAGCGCTCCCGGCATGTGAGTGCTAAAATGATATCATTTGCACTTCTGGAGGGAGTTTCATGACCCAGTTCCGACCGCTGCACGACCGCGTGCTCGTTCGCCGTATCGAAGCCGAAGAAAAGACGGCCGGCGGCATCATCATCCCCGACACCGCCAAGGAAAAGCCGCAGGAAGGCGAAGTCGTCTCCGTCGGCACCGGCGCCCGCGCCGACGACGGCAAGGTGACCCCGCTCGACGTCAAGGCCGGCGACCGCATCCTGTTCGGCAAATGGTCGGGCACCGAAGTCAAGGTCGACGGCGAAGAGCTGCTGATCATGAAGGAATCGGACATCCTCGGCGTCATCGCCTGAGCGATTTCATCGATTTGCGAGTAAAGTTGCGCAGTTTTCTGCGCCTTTGAAAGGAATAAGCACATGGCTGCTAAAGACGTAAAATTCAGCCGCGACGCGCGTGAGCGCATCCTGCGCGGCGTCGACACCCTCGCCGATGCGGTGAAGGTGACCCTCGGCCCCAAGGGCCGTAACGTCGTCATCGACAAGAGCTTCGGCGCGCCCCGCATCACCAAGGACGGCGTCACTGTCGCCAAGGAAATCGAACTGAAGGACAAGTTCGAGAATATGGGCGCTCAGATGCTGCGCGAAGTCGCATCGAAGGCGAACGACAAGGCCGGCGACGGCACCACCACCGCGACCGTGCTCGCGCAGGCGATCGTCCGCGAAGGCATGAAGTCGGTTGCCGCCGGCATGAACCCGATGGACCTGAAGCGCGGCATCGACCTCGCGGTGACCAAGGTCGTCGAGACGCTGAAGGCGCAGTCGAAGCCCGTTTCGGGCACCTCGGAAATCGCGCAGGTCGGCATCATCTCGGCCAATGGCGACACCGAAGTCGGTGAGAAGATCGCCGAAGCGATGGAAAAGGTTGGCAAGGAAGGCGTGATCACCGTCGAGGAAGCCAAGGGCCTCGATTTCGAACTCGACGTCGTCGAAGGCATGCAGTTCGACCGCGGCTACCTGTCGCCCTACTTCATCACCAACCCCGAAAAGATGCTCGTCGAGCTGAATGATCCGTACATCCTGATCTTCGAGAAGAAGTTGTCGAATCTCCAGTCGATGCTGCCGATCCTCGAAGCCGTGGTGCAGTCAGGCCGTCCGCTGCTGATCATCGCCGAGGACATCGAAGGCGAAGCGCTCGCCACCCTCGTCGTCAACCGCCTGCGCGGCGGTCTGAAGGTCGCGGCCGTCAAGGCGCCGGGCTTCGGCGATCGTCGCAAGGCGATGCTGCAGGACATCGCGATCCTCACCGCCGGTGAAATGATCAGCGAAGACCTCGGCATCAAGCTCGAGTCGGTCACGCTGAACATGCTCGGTCAGGCCAAGCGCGTCACCATCGACAAGGACAACACCACCATCGTCGATGGTGCGGGTGAAGCCGATGCGATCAAGGGTCGCGTCGAACAGATCCGCGCGCAGATCGAAACCACGACGTCGGATTACGACCGTGAAAAGCTGCAGGAACGTCTGGCGAAGCTCGCCGGCGGTGTTGCGGTGATCAAGGTCGGTGGTGCGTCGGAAGTCGAAGTGAAGGAACGCAAGGACCGCGTCGACGACGCGCTGCACGCGACCCGCGCTGCGGTCGAGGAAGGCATCGTCCCCGGCGGCGGTACCGCGCTCCTCTATGCGACCAAGGCGCTCGACGGCCTCGCCGGTGCGAACGAAGACCAGACCCGCGGCATCGACATCATCCGTCGCGCGCTGCAGGCTCCGGTCCGCCAGATCGCCGAGAACGCGGGCTTCGACGGCGGTGTCGTCGCGGGCAAGCTGTTCGACCAGAACGACAGCAACTTCGGCTTCAACGCTTCGACCGACGTCTATGAAGACCTGGTCAAGGCCGGCGTCATCGACCCGACCAAGGTCGTCCGCACCGCGCTGCAGGATTCGGCCTCGGTTGCCGGTCTGCTCATCACCACCGAAGCGGCGGTGAGCGAACTGCCCGACGACAAGCCCGCCATGCCCATGGGTGGCGGCGGCATGGGCGGCATGGGCGGCATGGACTTCTAAGTCCAAACCGTTCGGCCACCCGCCGACAGAAACAAGGGCCGGAGCAGCGATGCTCCGGCCCTTTTTCTTTGGGCTTTTACCATCCCGTCACCCCGGACTTGATCCGAGGTCCCGCTTTTCACCGTTGCGGAGCGGGACCCCGGATCAAGTCCGGGGTGACGAAAGTGGGACATTGCCAGTTCATTCCGCCCGGCATAGCTATGCAGGATGATCCTGCTCTTCGCCCTTGCCGCCGCCGCCGCGGACCCCGCCCCGGTCGAGCGCTGCGGTTATCGCATCGTGCAAAGCTATCCGCACGATACGACCAGCTTCACACAGGGTCTGTTCTGGGACGACGGTTATCTTTACGAGGGCACGGGCCAATATGGTAAGTCGCGTATCGCCCGGCTCGATCTCGACACCGGCAAGGCGGTGGCTCAGACCAGCTTGCCCGTCGACCAGTTCGGCGAAGGCATCGCGCGGTGGAAGGACCAGATCATCGGTGTGACCTGGCAGAACGGCGTCGGCCATCGCTGGTCGATCAAGGATCTGAAGCCGCAGGGTAACTTTGCTTATGCGGGCGAAGGGTGGGGGCTGACGACGGTCGGCGACCAGCTGGTGCTGAGCGACGGCACCTCGGAACTCCGGTTCCTCGATCCCGAAACGATGACCGAGAAAAGGCGGGTTACCGTGCGCTTCGGCGGTCGGCCGATCGGCATGATCAACGAGCTTGAGGCGATCGAGGGACAGGTCTGGGCCAATATCTGGATGACCGATTTCATCGTCCGGATCGACCCGGCGAGCGGTGACGTCGCCTCGCTCGTCGACCTGTCGGGGCTGAAGGCCGATGCAGGCGTTTCGGGCGACGACAGCGTCCTCAACGGCATCGCATGGGATGCGAAGAAGAAACGCTTGTTCGTGACCGGAAAATATTGGCCCAAACTCTACGAGATCGCGCTCGCCGACTGCCGTTAAGTCTTGAGCGCTTCTTCCATTCGCGCCGCCGCGGCATCATAGACGCGTGCCTGCAGTCCGGCGGTGACAGCGGCCGGGGCGCGATCCGGATGGCCGCTGGCGAAGGGCGGGGCGGGGTCATATTCGATGGCGAGCTGGATCGCCTGCGCGACCGCGTCACCCTGGAGCCGCGCGATCAATGTCAGCGCGAAGTCGAGCCCCGAGGTCACTCCGCCACTGGTGACGATATTCCCGTCCTCGATGACGCGCCCGGGAACGGCTTCGGCGCCGATGAGCGGCAACAAATGGGTATAGCCCCAATGCGTCGTTGCGCGCCTGCCAGCCAGCAGCCCGGCCCGGCCGAGCAGGAAGGCGCCGGTGCAGACGCTCGTTACCCAGCGCGCGTCGGCCGCTTGCTGCGCGATAAAATTGATGGTCGCGGCATCGCCCAATGCCTCGGCGACGCCATGCCCGCCGGGGACGCAGAGAATATCCGCCTGCGGACAGCTCGCGAAATCATGGGTCGGCAGGATGGAAAAGCCGCTGTCGGTCACGATCGGGTCGCGGGTGGCGGCGGCCCCGGCCAAGCGAGCGCCGGGCATGCGTGAAAGCGCCTGCGCCGGCGCGGTGAAGTCGAGCTGGGTGATGCCAGGAAAGAGAAGGAAGACGATCTGGATCGGCGCGAGCTGGGGTTCGGTCATGCGGATGGTCCTTGCGTTGCAACGGATCACCCAGGCGCGCGGCTCTCCGGCTTTCGACCAATCCCGCTTCCCGATGGAGCTCCATCATCAGCGCCAGTTGCGGGACGCTGCAGTCTAGTCTTGCGCCCGGCCAAACGGAAGGTGCTATTCCCCAGCCTCGGCCTTCACGGCCTTTTGCGGTTCGGGGGCCGGGACGCCGTCGCGGCTTTCGAGCATTTCGGCGGCATCGTCGAGCGCTTTCGCTTCGCTGACCGTCACCCCGCCGGGGCCGGGTTCATTGTCGGTACGGCTGCATCCCCCGGTCAGGACCGTCGCGGCGGCGCACAGGGCAAGACCCATTCTCGGCATTCTTGTCTCCGACGAAAAAGGGCCCCATTCGTGCGAATGGGGCCCCTGTTCCGGGTCGCGCGCCGAAGCGCGCAGGCCCGATTACTGCTTGTCGTTGGCTTCCGCCTTCTTCGTTTCTTCGGCGATCTTGTCGCCGGCCTTGTCAGCGGCGTCGCCAGCGGCATTCACCGTGCCTTCGACGGCGTTGCCGGCATCCTTGGCGGCAGCGGCGGTCGCGTCGGCAGCTTCGCCCGCAGCGGCGGCGGTGGCATCGGCGGCATCAGCGGCGCCTTCGGCGACGGCGTCACCGGCAGCGGCGGCATCATCAGCGACGGCGGCGCCAGCTTCCGAGGTTTCTTCCTGCGCCTTTTCCGAGCAAGCGGCGAGGCTGAAGGCTGCAGCGGCCATCGAGGCGATGATGATTTTGCGCATGAAATTTCCTTTCGAACATCCGAGTGACCGAGACCGGGCACGGTCGTGAAGGATTAGCTGTGGATTCAGGGCTTGGCAACTACCCTGCATGCCCAGGGTTCCTGCCGCATGGCCAAAAGAAAAGGGGCGGCCGACCAAGTCGGCAACCCCCCTCCTTATTCTGGCCGAATGGCCCGAAAGAAGCTTACTTCTTGGCTTCTTCGGTTGCAGCCTTGGCAGCGTCGGTCGCTTCCTTGGCAGCGCCGGCAGCTTCGGCGGCCTTGTCGGTCGCGGTCGCAGCGTCGCCAGCAGCAGCGGCGTCGCCAGCAGCGCCGGCAGCGGCAGCAGCGTCGCCGGCAGCAGCGCTTGCGTCGGCAGCGCCTTCGGCTGCTTCCATCGCGCCGTCAGCAGCGCCTTCGACGGTTGCCGCCGATTCGTCGGTGGTGGCGGGGGCTTCGGCAGCCTTTTCACCACAAGCGGCGAGGCCCATCGAGGCCGCGAGAACGAGCGACAGAGTGATCGATTTCTTCATTTGGGAATACCCCTCTCGATTGAATTGATCGACCGGCATTTCGGACACGAACCTTTCGACCCGGCAAATTGCCAATCGCCCAAAGAGCTACAATCTCGCCAAAATGGGCGCAACGGCCTTTTGTGTGATCATGGGCGCAAATCGATGGATCGAGTGGATCGCGGCGCCGCAAGTGGCGGGAAATGGGGCTTCGTCAACGATTGACCAGATATAAAGAAAGCTTTATATGTTAGTTTGTGACTGAGCTGCTCGACATTTTTCGTGCCCTTGCCGACCCGACGCGCCTGCGTATCCTTGCGCTGCTGCGCGAGATGGAGCTGGCGATCGGCGAACTCGCGGTCGTGCTCGACCAGAGCCAGCCGCGCGTGTCGCGGCACGTCCGTATCCTCGTCGACGCGGGGGTTGTCGAACGCCGTCGCGAGGGGAGCTGGGTCTTCCTCCGCCTTGCGCAGGACGGACCCGTCGGCGAAACGATCGCGCGCGCCGATAAATGGCCCTTCTCGCCGCGCGAGGCGCTGGTGATCGCGCACGACGCCCGCCGCCTCGTCGCGGTCCGGACCGAACGTGCCGCCGCCGCCGAGCGCTATTTCGCCGAACATGCCGCCGAATGGGATGCTATCCGCTCGCGCCATGTCGCCGAGAGCGAGGTCGAGGCGGCGATCCTCGCGATCATGCACAATCGCCGGCTCGGCCACCTGCTCGACATCGGGACCGGGACCGGGCGGATGGCGGAGATTTTCGCGCCGACCGCGCGCCGCATCACCGCGCTCGACCGCAGCCCCGAAATGCTGCGCATCGCGCGCGCCAAGCTTGCCGGCCAGCCGGTGCCGATCGATCTGGTGCAGGGCGATTTCCTGAACCTGCCAGTGGCCGATGCCAGCGTCGACAGCATTGTCATCCACCAGGCGCTGCACTTCGCGCACGAACCCGACCGCGTGATCGCCGAGGCGGGCCGCGTGCTGCGCGGCGGCGGGCACCTACTGATCGTCGATTTCGCGCCGCATGAGGATGAGGAGATGCGGACGCTTGCAGCGCATGCCCGCCTTGGCTTTTCCGATGCCCAGATCCGCGGCTGGTTCGCATCGGCGGGCATGGGGCTGGAAACCTCGCAGACGCTCGAAGGCGGCGAACTGGCGGTCAAGCTGTGGCTTGGCCGGCGGCGCAGTGACGAAGATCAATCCCCCGTCGCGCAAGGCAGCGACGGCCAGCGTAAAAGGCTTGCGGCATGACATCGAACCTCGACTCGCTCGCGGAAGCCCGCCGCGCCGCGGCTTCGCCTTTGTTCGCCAATCTCGACGGCGATATCGGCGTCAGCTTCGAATTTTTCCCACCCAAGACCGAGAAGATGGAAGCCCAGCTATGGGATACTTTCCATGCGCTCGAACCGCTCGCGCCGCGTTTCGTGTCGGTGACCTACGGGGCGGGGGGATCGACACGCGAGCGCACCCACGCGACGGTCGCGCGGATCGCGGCGACGAGCGGCGTGCCGCCCGCCGCACATCTGACCTGCGTCGAGGCGTCGCGCGCCGAGATCGACGCGGTGGCCGAGGCCTATTGGGAAGCCGGGGTGCGGCACATCGTGGCCTTACGCGGTGACGTGCCGTCGGGCGGTCCCTATCGTCCGCACGCGCAAGGCTATGCCAATGCGATCGAGCTGGTCGCAGGGCTGAAGGCGGTTGCGCCGTTCGACATTTCGGTTGCCGCCTATCCCGAGGTCCATCCCGACGCCGACTGCGCGCAGTCCGACCTCGACAATCTGAAGCGCAAGCTCGACGCGGGTGCGACGCGCGCGATCACGCAATTCTTCTTCTCGCCCGACAGCTTTCTGCGGTTTCGCGACACGGCCGCGGCGGCGGGGATCACAGCGCCGATCATCCCCGGCATTCTGCCCGTATCGAGCGTGGCGCAGACGCGCCGCATGGCGGATATGTGCGGCACCGCAATTCCGGCTTGGATGGTGTCGCTGTTCGACGGGCTCGACGATCATCCGGCGGCACGCCAGCTCGTCGCGGCCACGATCGCGGCCGAAATGTGCCGCCGTCTTTATGCGGGCGGGGTACGCGATTTCCACTTCTACACGCTCAACCGGGCCGAACTCAGCTATGCGATCTGTCATTTGCTGGGGCTGCGGCCGGTGGCGACGGCAAAGGATCAGGCGGCATGACGAGTGCACGTGAAGCGCTGCAAGCGGCAGCGAAAGAACGCATCCTGCTCACCGACGGCGGCTGGGGCACGCAGATCCAGCTCCGCAAGCTCGCCGAGGCCGATTATGCCGGCAACCTTGGCTTGTCGCACGACCAGAAGGGCAATAACGACATCCTCGCGCTGACGCGGCCCGATGTCGTGACCGCAATCGGCGAGGCCTATCTGGCGGCGGGGTCGGACATCGTCTCCACCAACACCTTCAGCGCCAACCGGATCAGCCAGGCCGATTATGGCGCCGAGCATCTGGTCGCCGACATCAATATCGAAAGCGCCCGGCTGGGCCGCGAGACGGCGGTGAAATATGAAGCGATCGACGGCCGCCGCCGCTTTGTGGCCGGCGCGGTCGGGCCGACGAACAAGACCTTGTCGCTGTCGCCCGACGTCAACAACCCGGGCTATCGCGAGATCGATTTCGACGAGTTGAAGGACGTCTATCTCGATCAGGTCGTGGCGCTCGCCGAGGGCGGTGCCGATTTCATCCTGATCGAGACGATCTTCGACACGCTCAATGCCAAGGCGGGGATCGCCGCGACACTCGAGGCCGAGGCGAAGGTCGGGCGCGAATTGCCACTGATGATCTCGATGACGCTGACTGACCTCAGCGGCCGCAACCTGTCGGGACATACGGTCGAGGCCTTCTGGTATGCGGTGCGCCATGCGAAGCCGCTGACGATCGGACTCAACTGCTCGTTCGGCGCATCGCAGCTTCGCCCGCATGTGAAGGTGCTCTCGGACCTCGCCGACGCGCTGGTGATGGTTTACCCGAACGCCGGTTTGCCCAATGAGCTCGGCGAATATGACGAGCTGCCCGACACCACCGCGGGGCTCGTCGGCGAATGGGCCGAAAACGGCCAGGTCAACATCCTCGGCGGTTGCTGCGGGTCGACCCCGGCGCATATCGCGGCGATGGCGAAGGCGATCGAGGGGCTGGCACCGCGGCCCGTCCCCGACGTCCCGGTGCGGACGCGGCTCGCGGGGCTTGAGCCCTTCACCATGGCCGCCTGAACCGATGACGGACATTCCGACATGGACGATCCGGGAGGCCGGAGCGGATGACGCGCCGGCGCTCGCGCTGATCGGCGCGGCGACCTTTCTCGAAACCTTTGCCGGCATCCTCGATGGCGATGCGATCGTCGGCCATTGCGCCGCGCAGCATTGCGAAGCGGCCTATCGCGCCGCCCTGGCCGACGGCGCCCGGGCGTGGCTTGCCGAAGCGCAGCCTGGCGGGGCGCCCGTCGGATTCGTGCTCGTCGGCAAGCCCGACCTTGCGGCCGCCCGCGACGGCGATATCGAATTGAAGCGCATCTATTCGCTGTCGCGCTTTCATGGCACCGGCCTCGGCGCCGCGTTGATGAATCAGGCGCTGGAAGCCGCCCGCGGCCATCGCCGCCTGTTGCTTGGCGTTTATGCGCAGAACGACCGGGCGCTCGCCTTTTATCGCAAACAGGGGTTTGCCGACCTCGGCACCCGCCGGTTCAATGTCGGCGGCAAGCTCTATGACGATCTCGTGCTTGCCCGTCCGCTCGCCGCCTAATGCTCATGCCCAGGATGATCCGATGACCACCGCCGCGTCTTCCAGCTTCGTCAACATCGGCGAGCGCACCAACGTCACCGGATCGGCGGCGTTCAAGAAGCTGATCCTCGCCGACGACTATACCGCGGCGGTCGAGGTCGCGCGCCAGCAGGTCGAGAACGGCGCGCAAGTTATCGACGTCAACATGGACGAGGGTCTGCTCGACGCCGAATATGCGATGACGACATTTTTGAAGCTGATCGCCGCCGAGCCCGACATCGCGCGGGTGCCGGTCATGATCGACAGTTCGAAATGGGACGTTATCGAAGCGGGCCTGAAATGCGTGCCGGGCAAGCCGATCGTCAATTCAATCAGCATGAAGGAAGGCGAGGAACCGTTCCTTGCGCATGCCCGCAAGTGCATGGCCTATGGCGCCGCGGTCGTCGTCATGGCGTTCGACGAGGTCGGACAGGCCGATACCGAGGCGCGCAAGGTCGAGATTTGCGAGCGCGCCTATAAATTGCTGATGACCATCGGTTTTCCACCCGAAGATATCATCTTCGATCCCAATATCTTCGCGGTCGCGACGGGGCTCGAGGAGCATGACAATTATGCAGTCGATTTCATCGAGGCGGTGAAGGAAATCCGTGTCCGCTGCCCGCATGTCCATTTTTCGGGCGGGCTTTCCAACTTGTCGTTCGGGTTTCGCGGCAACGAGACGGTGCGCCGCGCGATGCACAGCGTCTTCCTCTATCATGCGATCCCCGCCGGGCTCGATATGGCGATCGTCAATGCGGGGCAACTCGACGTCTATGACACGATCGATCCCGAACTGCGCAATGCGTGCGAGGATGTCATCCTCAACCGCAAGGTCGAAGGCGAGGAACTGAGCCCGACCGAGCGGCTGATCGCGCTTGCCGAACGCTACAAAGGCACCAATGCCGCGCAGGAAAAGGCGGCCGAGGAATGGCGCGGCTGGGAGGTGCGCAAGCGGCTCGAACATGCGCTGGTCAAGGGCATCGACGCGCATATCGTCCCGGATACCGAGGAAATGCGCCTGGCAATGGACCGGCCGATCGAGGTGATCGAAGGTCCGCTGATGGACGGAATGAACGTCGTCGGCGACCTGTTCGGATCGGGCAAGATGTTCCTGCCGCAAGTGGTGAAATCGGCGCGCGTGATGAAAAAGGCGGTCGCGCACCTGCTGCCGTTTATCGAGGCGTCGAAGGAACCTGGCGCGAAGGGCAAGGGCAAGGTCGTGATGGCGACCGTCAAGGGCGACGTCCATGACATTGGCAAGAACATCGTCGGCGTCGTCCTCCAGTGCAACGGCTTCGAGATCGTCGACCTCGGCGTCATGGTGCCGTGGAGCAAGATACTCGAGGCGGCGAACGAGAATGACGCCGACATGATCGGACTGTCGGGCCTCATCACGCCGTCGCTCGACGAGATGGTGACGGTGGCCGAGGAGATGCAGCGCGCAGGCATGACGATGCCGCTGCTGATCGGCGGCGCGACGACGTCGAAGGTTCATACCGCGCTGCGTATCGATCCGGCCTATCAGGGGCCGGTGCTTCATGTCCTCGACGCCAGCCGCGCGGTGGGCGTTGCGACCGCGCTGGTCAGCGATACCGGGTTCGACGCCTTCGTCGGCGGCTACAAGCAGGATTATGAGCATATCCGCGACGTGCGCGCGGGCAAGGGGCAGAGCGT
Source organism: Sphingopyxis macrogoltabida (assembly GCF_001307295.1). Classification (NCBI taxonomy): domain Bacteria; kingdom Pseudomonadati; phylum Pseudomonadota; class Alphaproteobacteria; order Sphingomonadales; family Sphingopyxidaceae; genus Sphingopyxis; species Sphingopyxis macrogoltabida. The sequence continues at coordinate 1,314,529 of NZ_CP012700.1, forward strand.
GCTTCACACCCTCGAGGAGGCGCGGGCCAATTATTACGACGCCTATCTCAGCGACAAGCCCGCACCGCCGCTGCAGCCCGGACTGCACCGGTTCGACGACTGGTCGCTCGAAGACCTGCGCGAATGCATCGACTGGACGCCCTTCTTTCGCGCATGGGAGTTGCACGGCACTTACCCGTCGATCCTCGACGACGATGTCGTCGGCGAAACGGCGCGGGCCTTGAAGGCCGACGCCGATGCGATGCTCGACAAGCTGATCGCCGAGAAGTGGCTGACCGCGCGCGGCGTCTGCGCCTTCTGGCCGTGCGCGCGCGACGGCGACAGCGTGACGATCCATCTTGCCGAGGAGGAGCGGCATGTGACGCTGCCCTTCCTGCGCCAGCAGATCAAGAAGAGCCGCGACCGGGCGAACATGTGCCTTGCCGATTTCATCGACCCGGCGGGCGACTGGATGGGCGGTTTCGCGGTCGGCATCCACGGCATCGAACCCTATTCGGAACGCTTCCGCGCCGACAAGGACGATTATTCGGACATCTTGCTGAAGGCGCTGGCGGACCGCTTCGCCGAAGCCTTTGCCGAGCGGCTGCACCAGCATGTCCGCACGACCCTCTGGGGCTATGCGCCCGGCGAACAGCTCACCAATGAGGCGCTGATCAAGGAGGAATATCGCGGTATTCGTCCGGCGCCGGGCTATCCGGCGTGCCCCGACCACAGTCTGAAGCCGATCCTGTTCGACCTGTTGCAGGCGGGCGACAATGCCGGGCTGGTGCTGACCGAAAGCTTTGCCATGCTGCCGACTGCGGCGGTCAGCGGCTTTTATTTCGGACATCCCGAAAGCCAGTATTTCGGGGTGGCGCGGATCGGCAGCGACCAGCTCGAGGATTATGCACAGCGGCGCGGGGTCGATATCGAGACCGCAACGCGCTGGCTGCGCCCCAACCTCGATTAACTTTGCCCCGCGCGGCTGTCCGAAAAAGGGACGGCCGTGCGGTTAACCAGCCTTGGACACGACTGGGGGCGCCGGATCGGCTATAAGCCCTTCATGGCACAGTCTCTTTTTCGCCGGCCGTTGCTGCCGCTGCTCGCCCTTCCGTTGCTTTTCGCCCCCGCGCCGCTGCCGGCGCAGGCAGGCGGCGGACCCTATGTGGTGGCCGAATCGGGCCGCGCTTTCGGGCGGCTGCAGGACGCGGTCGACGCGATCGGCGAGGGTGGCGGCACGATCCGCATCGCGCCCGGCTATCACCGCGATTGCGCGGTCCAGACCGAGGGTCGCATCGCCTTCGTCGCGGTCGAACCCGGCCGGGCGATCTTCGACGGGGTGGCCTGCGAGGACAAGGCGGCGCTGGTGCTGCGCGGCGACGGCGCGAAGGTCGACGGCATCGTATTCCAGAATATCCGCGTGCCCGACGGCAACGGCGCGGGCATCCGGCTGGAGAAGAGCAACCTCGACATCGTCAACAGCCTGTTCCGCAACAGCGAAGAGGGCATTTTGACCGGCGACGATGAAGGGGCGGCTCTGACCATCGACCGCTCGACCTTCTCGCGCCTCGGCCGCTGCGACCGCGGTCTGAGCTGCGCGCACAGCGTCTATACCGGTGTCTATGGCCGCGTCACCGTCACCCGTTCGCGCTTCGAAAAGGGCAGCGGCGGCCATTATCTGAAAACGCGCGGCGTGCAGGTCGACATCAGCGACAACAGCTTCGACGATACGCAGGGCAAAGCGACCAACTATGCGATCGACCTGCCGTCGGGTTCGACCGGGCGGATCGCGAACAACCTGATCATCCAGGGCCGCGACAAGGAAAATCACTCGGCGCTGATCGCGGTTGCGGCCGAGGAACGCAAGAACCCGTCGCGCGGCCTGTCGATCACCGGCAACCGCGCCAGCGTGCCGGCCGAACTGTCG